>CAZTQX010000025.1:0-23188 GCA_964615985.1 uncultured Gammaproteobacteria bacterium
CGCCGCCACCGTGGCTGCGCTGCCACCCAAACGCCCCAACAGGGTGATGCAGTTCAAATCCAGCTCTCGGTGCAACTGCCACAACGCCGCTTTCGACTCCGCCGCGCCGACAAAACCCACCGGCATGGCGATGATCAACGCCGGTCGAGCCGCCCCCTGTTGCAGCCTCTCCAACAAGCGAAACAGCGCCGTGGGGGCGTTGCCGATCAACACAATGCTGCCCCCTAACTGCGGTTGCCAGAGATCCAGAGCCGCCATCGTCCGTGTTTCACCGCGCTCCTTTGCCCACAGCGCCACTTCTGGGTGGTTGAGATAACAGTGTGGCGGCTCAGAAATCAGTCGTTTAGTGATGCCCTGTTTGACCATCTCCACATCGCAGAGCAGCGGCGCTTTGGTCTTGATCGCGGCCAATCCGGCTTCACAGGCTCCGCTGCTGAAACGCAGCTCGTCAGCCACCTCCGGCATCCCCATGCTGTGAACCACCCGCTTGACCACGGTTTGTTGCAGCGGATCAAAGCCACTCAGATCGGTTAATGCCTCAATCTGGCGAAAACTCTCGGCTTCAATTTCGTGGGGATTGTGTTGGTAGTTAAAACCGTCAATCATGCGAATGCGAATGGCCGTGGTGATCGCCATGAGAGTGACCCTGCTCATGATCATCATCGGTGCCGATGCCCTGCACATGATGATGATGCCCCTCTTGCGGGGTACCCACTTTCTGCTCCGAGCCGACAATCTGCACCCGATAATGGCAGAGTTGGCAGTTCATATTGGGGTTGCCATTAGCAATCTCATCCAACTTCTCCACAAAAGTGTCGATCACTTTTTCGTGGGCGTTGAGGTACGGCGCTTTCACCACTTCGATCTCAGGATGAACGGCGGCATACTCATCCACCGCCGCGTAAATGCGTTTCACCAAGCGACCGGTAAAGAGGAAATAGGGAAAAACAATCACCCGCTTAAAACCCAAACCGTGCGCCCGTTGCAGACACTCCGGCACCAGTGGCGAGGTCACGCCACTGTAACCGGTCACCGCCCAGCCAAAGCCCATGCCCTCTTCCAGAAAACGGGTAATTTTGCTGATATTGGAGTTGGCATCCGCATCGGAAGCACCGCGCCCGATCACCACCAGCAGAGTCTCTTTACGGTCATAATCGTCACCGAATGCCTGCTCGGCCTCCAAAATACGCGCCTCAGCGGCCTGCAACATCTTGGCGTTGACCCCCAGTTCGGCACCGTATTCGATCTTGACCCCAAACTGCTGTTGCAAGGCGTTCAGTTCACTGGGGATATCGTTTTTGGCGTGCGCACCCACCATCAACATCCCCGGGATGGCGTGAATGTTTTTCACCCCTTGATCCACCAGTTTTTGCACCGCATCGGCAATAATCGGGCGTTTAAACTCCAGAAAGCCGGTCTCCACCAGACGCTCAGGAAAACGCGCCTGAAACTGCTCTGCCAACTGATAAAATTCTTCCACCGCGTCGGGATCTCTCGAACCGTGTCCCACAAACAGCACCGCCGGTTGTTCACTCACTTAAACTCTCCTCACTCAAAAATAACGCTGACACGCCTCAAGCAGCGCCCCAACCGACTCAAATTTATCGCCACGCTCCAGTGGCGGACGATTCCACAACAGCACCGGAATGGATAATTCTCTGGCGGCAACCAATTTTGCCGCCGTCGCGGCTCCACCGCTGTTTTTTGTCACCAACACCTCAATCCTTGAGCTGCGCATCAAAGCCAACTCCGACTGCAACAAAAACGGCCCAATGGCCTGTAGAGGCAGCACGTTATCCTGCTCCGTGGCGGGCCCTATTTTGACCGCTCGGCGCAATAAGACAAGCTCCGCGTGACGTAACTGACCCAACTCCAGCGCTGAAACCGCGCCCAAGGTAAGAAAAACCCGTCGATAACCAGTCAGTGCCGCAAAAAGATCGTGACGACGCTCAAAACCCAACCAGTCATCGCCCTCTTGTGACGACCAAGCGGGGCGTTGCAAACGAAGGTAAGGGAGTTCTAAACAGGAGGTGGCTTGCTGTGCCGTTTGGCTGATCTTGACAGCATAAGGATGAGTGGCATCAACCACCACTCGGATCTGATGACTCTGAAGGTAGGCGTGTAGCCCACCAAAGGGACGAAAGCCGCCCGACAAAACCGGCACCGGCACCGGCAGATCAGGTTGGCGCACCGTTCCGGCGATGCTGTAGATCAGAGGCACCCCCCGTTGCGCCAGCGCCAGCGCCAACTGCCGCCCTTCCGTCGTGCCGCCCAGCAGAAGAATCATTTAGCGCGTCGTTGCAGACACGCACCCCTATCTTTACAAACACCGTAGAGGATCATGCTGTGGTCACGCAGCTCAAAACCCATCTCATCGGTGACTCGCTTCTGGCGCTCTTCAATCACCTCGTCCACAAACTCTTCCACTCTGCCGCAATCGACGCAGACAATGTGATCATGATGGGTGCCGCAATCCAACTCAAAGACCGCCTGCCCACCCTCAAAGTGGTGTCGTGTCACCAAACCGGCCGACTCAAATTGGGTCAAAACGCGGTAGATGGTTGCCAAGCCAACTTCGTTATTATCCCCCATTAAGATACGGTAGATGTCTTCGGCACTCAGATGCTCTTTACGCTTCTGCTCCAAAATTTCCAAAATTTTCATGCGCGGCAAGGTCACTTTCAACCCTGCATTTTTTAAGTCTTGAGATTCCAAAATTCCCCCTACGGGTGACTCACTCTAAGGTTGTGCGGTATTATTGCTGCCCAAACACTCTCATCATAAAGGTTAACCGTGATTCAACGCCACTCTCTGATTTTTATTCTACTCTTGACCCTCGGCGGTTGTTCTCTGGCACACAAGCTGAATATCCAGCAAGGCAACATCATCAACAGCAAGCAGATTGAACAACTCAAGGTCGGCATGAGCAGCTCACAAGTCACCTTTTTAGTTGGCGCTCCAACGCTTGATCGCGGTTTTCACCCCAACCGCTGGGAGTACCTTTACTACGTCGAAAAAAGTGGCACTGACCCCAGCCCCGAACGACTGACCCTGCACTTTGAACAGGATACGTTAGTAAAAATCGACAACAACTACACCTCACCGTATTAAGGTTACAAGCTCAAACCTCTTTGTCTTTAACCGCGCCGCCACCCTTTTTCATCGCTTTACCCTCAGCGGCGCGTTTTTTACGCACCGCTTTGGGGTCAGCGATCAAAGGACGGTAGATTTCGATGCGATCCCCCACCTTGGGGATTACAGTGCGTTTGGTTAATTTACCAAAAATCCCCACCTTGGCCTTCTCAGCATCAATCTCAGGGTAGCGCTCAAAAATACCACTGGCCTGCAATATTTTCTCAACCGTAGAGTCTTTCTCGATCTCCAGTTCCAAAATTATCTGCTCATCAGGCCGTGCGTAAGCCACTTCAATGTTAATCACAACACCGCCTCTCCATAAACCTGCTTGGCTCGACTGCAAAACGCATCCACCAGTGAACCGGCAATTTGGCTGAAAATCGGTCCAATCAACAACGACATCATTTTGCTGGAAAACTCAAACTCCATCTCCATAGAGATCTTACAACCCAGCTGCTCAATCTCCACAAAACGCCAATGCCCCTGCAAACGTTTGAACGGCCCCTCTACTAATTGCATTTCTATCTCTTGGTCTTTAATAAGGCGATTACGGGTGGTAAAGGCCTTATGTAACTGGCCTTTGGACAGCTCCACGGTGGCCTCAATTTCATCGTCACTCTGTTGCACAATCGAACTACCAGAGCACCAAGGCAAAAAATCGGGATAGGCTTCAATGTCATTCACCAGTGCGTACATCTGCGCAGAGCTGAACGGCACCAAAGCAGAGCGGCTAATCGTTGTCATAACACACCTTTAAAACAGACCAATGGAGTTCAAAAAAACGATCAACACCGCCACAGGAGCAACAAAACGAGTCACAAAATACCAGAGTGCAAAACCAACCCTTCCCAACTCCAGTTCCTGGCGGCTGGACTCTTTTTTCATCACCCAAACAGCAAACACAGCAATCAACAAACCACCCAAAGGCAACATGATATTCGAGGTCACAAAATCCAATAGATCAAAGATCGTTTTTCCCATCACGGTGAAACCCGACCAGATATTAAACGAAAAGACCGTCGCCAAACCCACCAACCAAGTCGCCAGACCACAGATCACAGCAGCTGTCAGCCGTTTCATACCCCTATTTTCCACCAAATACGCCACTGCCGGTTCAATCAACGAAATGGCCGAACTCCAAGCAGCAAACACCAACAAGATAAAGAAAAGCGTACCGAAGAAAAGGCCGCCACTCATCTGGCCAAAAGCGATGGGCAGTGTTTGGAAAATCAAACCCGGCCCAGCTCCTGGTTCCAAACCGTTGGCAAACACCAAGGGAAAAATCACCATCCCCGCCAGCAACGCCACCACGGTATCGGCCAGTGCCACCATCACGCTGGTTTTGGCAATGGAGATGTTATCGGGTAGGTAGGAACCGTAGACCATAATCGCCCCCATGCCCAAACTGAGGGTAAAGAAAGCATGTCCCATCGCCACCAAAATGGAGGTCGAACTGATCTTGCTAAAATCCGCACTGAAGAGAAAAGACAGCCCCTGCATAAAATAACCACTGCTGATGGCATACCCCAACATCACCAACAGCAGCAACCCCAAGCCGGGCATCAAATAACGCACCGCGACTTCCAAACCGCCACGAACACCGCGAGCCACCACCACCATCGTCATCAGCATAAAGAGCGTATGCCAGAAAACCAAACGCTGCGGGTCTGCAATCAAAGTCGAAAACAGATCCCCCACCTGCTCTGGGCTGGCAGCAACAAAACTGCCCTGCAAACTCATCGACACGTAAGAGAGCGCCCAACCGGCAATGACACTGTAATACGAAAGAATCAGAAAGCCCGCCAAGACCCCCATCCAGCCCAAGCCTTTCCAGAACCGATGCGCTTTCTCATCCTTAGCCAGCTGCATCATGCTGTTGATCGGACTTTGCCGTCCGCGCCGACCCAGCATCACCTCCGCCATCATGATCGGAATGCCCACCAAGGCAATGCAGAGCAGATAGACCAAAACAAACGCACCACCGCCGTTTTCACCGGTGATATAAGGAAATTTCCAGATATTCCCCAATCCCACCGCCGAACCGGTTGCTGCCAAGATAAAGGCCAAACGCCCCGACCACTGACCGTGAATAGAGCTGCGCTGTTGTTCCATTGCCACACTCCGCAAAAATCAAAACAGCCATTGTGGGCAAAATCGCTCTGGGTCTCAACCTCTAAGCGACAATACAACCGCAATTGACTCCCCACATCGGCTCCATCTGATCATAAAAACAACAATCTGCTTAAGTTAACGAAAACCCTTCGATTTAGCACTTTATGTCCGTGTTAACTCACTGTACTATCCAAACGCAGTGGATTTGACCAATGCGTTAAGGAATATTAGGTGTGAATAGAGAAGAAGCCTTATCCGTACTCGGCATCAATGCCGCAGCCAGCCTACAGACGGCGGAAAAAGCCTATCAAATCAAGTGGGACGCCCTCAAAACAGAGCAATCCAAAGCCAAAGCTGGCAAAGCTTGCCTACAACAGATGCAACGCTTGGATTCTGCTCTAGCCACACTGCGAAACAGCCCAAGCCCCGCCCCCTATGAAGACGACAACGATAAAACCATCATCGCTCCAAAAGCGAAGAAAAAAGTCAGAAAAAAGCCTAAAGCCAAATCAGCGACACCAACCAACGCCAAGAACAACGATGATGAAGACCTTGATTTTGAGCTGAATGAAACCATTATCGTTAAAAAGAAAAAAGAGGCTCTGCCTACTCTTGAAGAGATCAGAGCCGAGACCGAAGTTGGTGATGAAAACAAAACCTTTATCGTTAAAAGTAAGCGTGATCAAGAGTTGATGGACAGCTTGGAAGAAGCTCTATCAAACAAAGAAAAACACCAGTTTTTCGACCAAGATGACAACAAAACCTACATTGCTGCCAGCTCAAAAACCACAACTCAAAAACCCGCTGCTCGAACAACGACAAAAAATGCAGCAAAAACAGGACAGAAACAAGGCCTCAAAGATCTACCAAACAATCCAACGCCGGACATCGATTTTGATAAAACCATGCTCGGTGGCGTTGCTGCCACAAGCTCAAAAAATGAAGTCCTGCAAATGGGGCAAAGTTTGGTTCACGGTCGTTACACCATCACCGCTTTTATTGACAAAGGTGGCATGGGCGAAGTTTATCAAGCTACAGACAGCGTACGCTCCGAAGAAGTGGCACTTAAAGTTTTGCTTCCCGGCCTAGATGAAGAGGCCAAAGAACGCTTTTTCAACGAAGCCCTACTCTCCAGCCAGTTAAGCCATCAAAACATTGTCAACGTCTACGATGTACAACAAGATGGTGACCTGCTCTTTATGTGCATGGAGCTGCTCAAGGGAGAAAACTTACGCAGTTTAATTAAAAAGAAACAACAACAGAAGATCACCTTTAACGAGTCCGAGGTCATAGAGCTAATCTCTCCTCTGTGTGATGCGCTGCACTACGCTCATAAAAACATTATTCATCGCGACATCAAACCGGAAAATATCTGGCTCGGTGATGATGGCGATGTCAAGTTGATGGACTTTGGTATTGCCCGCACCTTTTCAGATCAGCAATGTGTTTTGACTCGCACCGTCACCGGTTCGGTTCGTTACATGGCACCGGAACAACTCGATGGCGTTAATGACAGCGAAATTCGAGAAATTGACAGCCGCGTTGATCAATACGCCGTCGCCGTCATTATCTACGAAATGCTCACCAACGAAGTGCCTGCCGGACGCATCAAAGCCCTGCATGATCTGAACCCCGACCTCAACAAAAAATTTACTCGAGTTGTCGACAAAGCTTTGGAAGGCCGCCCCTCAGATCGTTACGACACCATTGATGCCTTTAAAAATGCCCTAATCAAATCTCTACAGGGCTTTCAAATTTCCACTCCAAAGAAACTCTCCAAAGAGATCATGGGGCTGATTGCCGGTGTTATTGTTGTTGGTATTTCACTGCTCTTTGTTGGTGGTAGCGACGATGAAACACAAACCCAAGAGTCAAGCTCCATCAACGAGAATAAAACCAGTCAAATTCAATCACCATTAGAACGACTGCACCAGCAAGCCGAAACGTTAAAAAAGCAACGCTGGCAGATGGAAAGTGAGATCCAGCAAAGCGAAGGCAACGTCAATAAACTGCAAAAACAGCTCAAAGATGCCAAGAGCAAACGAGCCAAACGGCAGACCAAAGTTCAACTAAGCACAGCTGAAACCAAACTGAACAAACAACAATCACTGCAAAATTTGGTTGAAACTCACATCTACAATCAACCGGCTTATCAAACCCTAACCCCACGTCTGGTCGAGCTGGATAAACTCAATACAGAAGAACACGGCAGCGAAACAACAAAAGCCGCCATGAAGACGCTCGCCACCGACATTGACTCATTAAACAGTAAAATGTCTGCGGCCAACAACTTGCTCTTTTTGGAATCCCGCATCACCCAACAACGTCTCAACTGGAAAAGACAGGTAAAAAAACGCAAACTGCAAAACAAGCCCTGGGCAAAGGATAATGAAAGCCTGCATCAAGCCGCCAACGACAATAAAAACTCTGGAGATTTTAAAGTCGCTGAAAACATCTACACCACCCTGCTAGAAAATTATCAGAACACCTCAAATGAGCTGATGAACCTCAACGACAGCAGAGAAGAGATGCGCCAAGCACGGCGTAAATGGCTGCGTTTAAAAAGAATTTACGGCCTCAAAGAACCCAAACAGATCAAAAAAGCCAAGAAAAATCTGGATGAGATCCCACCTCTGTTGGATCAAGGTAGCTTAGAACTGGCGGTGGCAAAATACCAAAGCTCCAGCAAGCTTTACGTGCAAGGAAGAAAAAGCGATTACGTCAGTCGCCAAATTCGCTCCGAAAACAGTCGTAAAAACAGCAATCGTTCTGCCAACAGCAAACCAAGCAGTCAAAAAAGTGAACGACATCTTTATTTGGAAGAGATCACCCCCAGCATGGTTAAAATTCCAGCGGGGCGCTTCCAAATGGGAGATCGTGCCGATAAAGGTGATCGCGATGAAAAACCGCTGCGCACCGTGCGCATTAAACGCAGTTTTAAAATGAGCAAATACGAAGTCACTTTTGACCAATACGATCAATTTGCCATCGCCACCAAACGTCCTCTGCCCAACGATGAAGGTTGGGGGCGTGGTGATCATCCCGTGATCAATGTCAATTGGGATGATGCCAACTCTTTTGTTAAATGGCTAAATAAAGAACACCGAATTAAACGTGGCGGTTATCGCCTACCCTCAGAAGCCGAATGGGAATACGCCGCCCGCGCTGGCACAAAAACCCTGTTTAATACCGGCAATTGCCTATTAGCCGATGAAGCCAACTTCAACGACAACAACGGCTGGGATGACTGCCAAAGCAGCGGTGTCTATCGGCAAAGAACTTTAACCGTCGGCCAGTTTAGTCCCAATAAATTTGGTCTCTACGACATGCACGGCAACGTTTGGGAGTGGGTACAAGATTGCTCCCACAGCTCCTACAAAGGCGCACCAAAATCCGGTCAAGCGTGGACGCAAGGCAATTGTAGCATTCGTTTCTCTCGTGGTGGAGCCTGGAGCGACAGCCCCAAAGACCTGCGCTCTGCCAGCCGCGACTGGCACCGGAAAAACTACACCTCCTTTGGCCAAGGTTTCCGCATCGCGCGTTAGTTAATCCACGATGGCCAAAGCGCCGCACCTCATCGTGACCCTAACCGCCCACGGTTACGGTCATGTCGCACAAACTGCCCCCATCCTCAACGCCCTGCACCAACAACTGCCTGAACTGCGTATCAGCCTCTTTAGCGACATCGAAACCGTTTATCTAAAACGCCGTATCCACGCACCGTTTCAACACCACAAAATAGCTCTGGATGTGGGGTTGTTAATGGACGCTGAAATCAGGCCCCGCATTAACGAAAGTCATCGTGCTTATAACGACTTTCATCGTAATTGGTCAAATAAACTCACTCAACTCACACAACATTTTAAACAGCTCAATGCAGATCTATTACTGAGTAATATTGCTTACCTGCCCATCGTTGCGGCCAAATCACTCAACCTCCCCAGCATCGCCCTCTGCTCACTTAATTGGGCGGATATTTATCAGCACTACTGCCATGATCTGCCCAACTCCACACACATTCACCAGCAAATTTTGCACGCCTATCAGCACAGCAGCCATTTTCTGAAAACCACCCCAGCCATGCCCATGCCCTCTCTTGTTGGGCAAAAGATCTCCCCCATCACCCATCTGGGTAAAAATCGCCGCCACGAAATCAATCAATGGCTCCAGATTGACTCCAAGAAAAAATTGATCGTGGTGGGTTTGGGTGGCATCAACAGCCGTTTTGATTTACAGCATTGGCCAAAAACATCCGACTTTTATTGGCTGGTTCCAGAACAGTGGCTCAATCGCCAACAGAATATGCAAAGTGTCGAATCTTGCCCCTTCACTTTTATCGACCTGCTCGCCTCAAGCGACCTACTGATCAGCAAACCCGGTTACGGCAGTTTTAGCGAAACGGCCTGCAATGCCACCCCCTGTCTCTATCTTGAGCGCGATGAATGGCCAGAGTCAATCTACCTAGAAGAGTGGTTACAGCAGCACGGAGTAACAGAGAAAATCAGCCGTATCGAATTTGAACAGGGACAATTTGAACAAAAAATACGCGCTTTAATGGAGAAAAAACCGCCAAAGCCACCCGAGGCCAATGGCGTAACAGAATCTCTGGAGATCATTCTGCCTTACCTCAGCTAGCCTTCGGTAATGCCCTGCAAATTTTGATTGCTCACCAGATAAACCAAAAATTTAAAAAACTCGGTAACGTAATTGCGCAAACCTGCCTCAGTGCTCCACCAATTTTGCGGGTTATAAACCTCATTGGCTGCCGCCGCCATCTCCACTCGTAAAACAATGCCCTGCTGCTGTAAAATCTTTTCGAAAGCAAACAGCGCTCGGCGAGTATGAAAATCACTGGTGACAATAATAATGTGCTGCAAATCATGCTGTTTGGCGTAAGCGGCCAAATCGTAAGCCTCATCAAAGGTTGAGGTCACGCCGCCCTTTAAAGTCGGTAGAAACTCCGCAGGCACCTTTTCATAAGCTAAAATGGCTTTCATCAACTCCGGTTCACTCTTCACAATATGTGCATACTTGCTGTTTTGGCGTTTCTCTTGGGTCAACAAAACCCTCGGCGCATAACCTTGACGATACAGCTCAATGGCTTTCGGTGGACGGGTCTCCACCCCTCCGGCCAAAATCAAAATCGCATCAGCTCCTTTGGTGGCATTATCAATAATAAACCACTGCGCATACGCTTGTAACAACGGCTGATGAAACAGATACAGCGGCGTTAATAACAGCGCTAACACTAGAATTTTTTTTATCCAAGACACACGCTAAACCCTCAAAATTCAACTATAAGAATCAGCAACGTCATGCAAAACAACCACAACAGCGTCGCTCTATTAAACAACCTTACCACTGCAATAATATCGGCACGCTCTGGCTCACGGCCACAACCCAAAACCGATTTTGCCTGCCACTGACCGTGATAATAACCGCCACCACCCAACAGAAGCCCCAAACTGCCCGCACCGGCACTCATCACCACCCCACCATTAGGGCTGTCACAAAGGACAGCTTGTTTTTTCCAGCAACGCAACGCCCAACGAGTTCGACCCAACAAGGCGTAACTCAGAGCCGTTAAACGCGCACTGGGGTAATTAAGTAGATCATCCAACCGCGCTGCCGCCCAACCAAAATGCAAAAATTGAGAGGTGCGATAACCCCACATAGCATCCAAAGTATTGGCCAAACGAAACAGCACCACCCCTGGCGCACCAGCCACCAGATACCAAAACAGCGCCCCGAACAGCGCATCGTTGCCGTTCTCCAACACCGACTCCAGGGTGGCTTTCACCACCTGTTGTTCCAACAATACATCGGTCTGACGCGAGACCATTCGAGCCACTTTTTCTCGCCCCGCCTCCAAGCCCCGTTGATCCAGAGCCACCCTCACTGCCAGAGCATGTTCCACCAATGATTTTCGCCCCACAGCCGCATACAGCACCACGATTTCCAACAGCCAACCGTACACATTATCGGGCAAAAACAGCAAACCCAATGGCAATGGCAACACCAACAGAGACCACGCCAGTACACCTCGACAGCGTAGATGCCATTTTAGCTTTCCTGAGAGATTAAAAAATCGCTCCACACAATCGGCCAAAAAACCAAAACCCACCAAGGGGTGATAGCGCCTCGGCTCCCCCAAGATCAGATCCAACAGCAGGGCAAGGAGGGGAATAAAGGCTGGAATAACGTCTAAATAAAACACAATCAACAGGCCATCACAAGCCATCACAGGCCATTTAAGAGAAAAGAATATTTGTAAAAAAAGCCGTTAGAAAAACAGCGAAAGGAAAACTAACACACAGCCATCAATAATCACAAGCATCTTAAAACAAAAAACCTTAATCGGCACTCAACTGCCGCAAACGCTCACCAATGGACAACAACGGCTGCAACTCATCCACATGCCCTCGCTTATAAGCTTCGCCCGGCATCCCCCATACCACACTGGAGTTCTCATCTTGGGCCAAGGTTCGCGCACCAGCCGCTTTCATCTCACCCATTCCCTCAGCACCATCGGCACCCATGCCCGTCAGCATCACCGCAATGGCGTTGCTACCGACATTTTCTGCCAACGAGCGAAACATCACATCCACAGAAGGACGATGACGATTTACCTCAGGCGCATCACTCAAAGCACAGATGTAACGCGCCCCATCCCGACGCACCAACAGATGCGCATCACCTGGCGCAATGTAAACGTGACCAGACAAAATTTGCTGACCGTCTTTGGCTTGCATCACACGTAAATCCGTAATGCTGTTCACCCTCTCAGCAAAAGGTGCACTAAACGCAGCAGGAATGTGTTGCGAAATCACAATTCCTGGCATATCGGGGGAAAGGTGGCGCAACACATCTTTAATTGCTTCGGTACCCCCGGTTGAAGAACCGATACCAATCACTTGATCCGTGGTACGAAAATGACCGCTGCTTTTTTTCACATTCCGCACAATGACTTCACTGCTGACAGCAGCGGGAACTCTCTCCAAATGCGTCACCTTAGCACCAGCAGCTGCCCGCACCTTGCTGACAATCTCCTCGGCATAATGAGGCAACATCTGTGCAACATCCAGTTTAGGTTTGGCAATAAAGTCAATCGCCCCCAACTCCAAAGCACGTAAAGTAACATCCGCACCCTGTTCTGTTAGCGTTGAAACCATGACCACCGGCATCGGCCGCAAGCGCATCAGATTACCCAAAAAAGTAACCCCATCCATTCGCGGCATCTCAATGTCCAACGTCAATACATCCGGGTTAAGCTGCTTGATTTTATCCCGCGCCACATACGGATCGGATGCCGTCGCAATCACATTAATATCATCTGCTGATGATAAAATCGCGCTTAACAACTGACGAATCAAAGCAGAGTCATCTACAACTAATACATCTATCATAAAAATAACCTGCTAAAAAAGCTCTACGGTACCTTCAAACGACTCATCCACAATCGTATTCTGGTAACTCTCATCCCGCTGCACAACGGTATTGTTATGCAGATTTTTAAGCTTTTTCACCCTAACACGACCTGTTTTGGGATAAAAAATAACTTTTCGAGCCTGTCCACCCCCCACATCTTCAGCCAGCAGGGTAACGTTTTCATTATTGATATAACTCTCTACAAATTTGATGTTCTTTTTACCCACATCCGACATCGAGCTAATTATTTTTCCACCACCAAATATTTTCACCAACAAGTGCTCTCTGCGACCACCGTGTTTCAAAATAGCGTTGATCATCTGCTCCATCGCATGATTACCATAACGCGTTGCAGTACTCACCAGTTCACTACCCCCCCAACCACCTTTTTCACTTGAGGGCAGCATGAAATGATTCATACCACCAACACCCATACCCTTATCCCAAATACAAGCAGAGATACACGAGCCTAATACGGTGGTAATCATTTCATCATGATCGGTAACGTAATACTCACCAGGCAAAATCTTAGCTACCACACTGTTGTTTACTTTATCCCAATATCTATTTATATTTTCAAAACCAAGCAGTGATTTTTTCACTGCATGTTTTTCTGAAAAAACCACTATTTTATTTTCCTATAAATAGTTTTTCCTATCAATTCAAAGCGATCAGTAATATTAAACAATGACTCTGAATGACCAATAAACAGATACCCACCTACTTTCAAAACATCTGCGTATTGATCAACTAATTTTTTCTTAAATTCCTTATCAAAATAAATAATCACATTACGGCAAAAAATAATATCTTTCGCATCAGGAACCGACCATCTGCCTGCCAAATTCAACTCATGGAAGTCAATCATGCTACGCACAATGCTTTTCACTCGAACCTTATCGGAATTAATTCCTGTACCACGCTGAAACCAAGTACGCAGACACTGTTTTGAAATACCATTCAAACTGTTTTTTAGATAAACACCTGAACGAGCTTTTGTTAACACATTCGAGTCAACGTCGGTGGCATCCAAATGAATCCGCCAATTCAAATTATTTTGCAACGAATCCAACAACGTAATAGCCAAAGAATAAGGCTCCTCTCCTGTAGAACAGCCAGAAGACCAAATGCGGATTTCTTTATTATTCTTGTTTTTAATCAACAGTTCAGGAAGCACACTTTTTTTCAAGCAATCAAAGTGATGCTGTTCTCTAAAAAATGAGGTTAAATTGGTCGTTACTGAATTAATCAGTTCTGTCAGTTCATTTTGATCCGTACTGCTGCCTATAAAATCACAGTACTCATCAAAATTTGACAACCCCAAATGGCGTACTCGCCGCGACAGGCGAGAATAGAACATATCGAACTTATCATCAGAAACGACAATGCCGGTCGTTTCATTTGAAATCTTACGCAAAAAATCAAAATTTTTTCGACTGAATGAAAACTCACGATCCTGCATAATCACCTCAAAATGTCACAATGAAAATATTTTTTTCAATCCCAAACAGTTTAGAGATGATTTCAATGTCTCAGAAATATCAGAAAAGTCCAATGCCACTCCATTTTTTTCAGAATCCTTATAAATCAAATACAACAGTTGACAACCCGCCCCATCAACCCTATTCACCTTCAAGCCAGAAATGGTAATGTGATCCGATGATTTCAAAATCCCTTTGAATTTTTTAAACACCTCATTGCACTCTTGAACTGTCACGCTCTCTTGCAAATCAAGTATCGTTGCACCTGGCACACTCATCACACACCACCCTTCATATTCATATTAGGATCAACTCCCATTTCATCTGGATTGAGAAGTTTATCAATATCCAACAAAACAATCATTTTACTGCTGTGAATCACCATACCTGACATATAACAGACATTAATATGCATCCCCAAATTTGATGCCGACTGAATCTGCTTTTGTTCCACCTCTAAGACATCGGAAACACTGTCAACCACCACTCCGATCACCGATGAATTCCCCTGCGACTCAACCGAGAGAATAACCGTCACCGTCGTCGGCGTATAATCAACACCCTCCATAAAAAAACGTGCGCGCAGATCTACCACCGGCACAATCTGGCCTCGCAGATCCATCACGCCTTTCACATACTCCGGCGTGTTGGGCAGAGGCCGCACTGACTCCCAGCCTTTGATCTCCATTACACGCAAGATATCAATGGCATAATCCTCACCGCCCAAAGTAAAGGTCAAGTACTGTCCAGGTTCCTCTGGCACCCCCAAAACAGCATCATTCAAATTCAGATCCGTTCTGTTTTGCGCTACGTTCTGCATTTTCACTCTTCCTCATTGAATAACCCAATCCCGTTCGAGAGCACTCAAGAAGGTTAAAAATCTTCCCACTCATCACTCTCTGACAGTTGAGTAACGGCCTGACGATCGGCTGATGCTGCTCTCCCCTCTGTACGAGTATTTAGCGGCTTACTTGCCACAAACTCCAGTGAAGATTCAGCAGCTCTGGCAGCCGTTCTTTGGCCTCTTTGAGAGCCTCCATTCACCTTAAAAAATTGAATCATTTTCTCCATTTGTTGAGCCTTCTCCGTTAGCGATGCCGCCGCCGCCGAGGTCTGCTCAGCCAAAGCGGCATTTTGCTGCGTCACCTCATCCATATTGGTCACCGCTCTATTTACCTGCTCAATCCCCGCGCTCTGCTGCGAACTGGCAGCGGCAATTTCAGAGATAATATCCCCCACTTTTTTCACGCTGTGGACAATTTCATTCAAGGTTTCACCCGACTCGCTGACCAACGTCGCACCGACAGTGACTTTTTCCGCACTGTCCTGAATCAACAATTTAATCTCTTTAGCCGCCGTGGCACTGCGACCGGCTAAATTTCTCACCTCTGTTGCCACTACCGCAAAACCCCGCCCCTGCTCACCGGCTCGCGCCGCCTCCACCGAAGCATTCAATGCCAATAAATTGGTTTGAAAAGCAATCTCATCAATGACACCAATAATTTCCGAAATTTTATTACTAGAGGTGTTGATTGCATCCATTGCTTGTACCGCTCGACTGACCACCTCACCACCGTGTTCCGCCGTTTGCCGCGCACCGGTGGCCAATTGATTGGCTTGTTGTGAATTATCGGCATTGTTGCGCACGGTGCTGGTCAACTCTTCCATACTGGAAGCGGTCTGTTGCAGGCTTGAAGCCTGTTGCTCTGTGCGTGAAGACAAATTATTATTGCCCGTGGAGATCTCCAGCGAAGAAGTATTGATCATGTCCGAAGACTCTCTCAACTTACGGACTACCTCCTCAAAATTGCTCATACTGCTGTTGATACTGCGTTTAACCTGATCAAAGACACCTTCATAATCACGCTCAATGCTCTTGGTTAAATCACCCTCCGACATATCCTGCATGGCCTGAGAAATATCACCAAACGCTTGTTCCAAGCCCAACATCAAACTGTTAACACCTTCAGATAAGCTTAAAAAGAAGCCCTCTTTGCCTTGCAGAGCCAAACGCTGACTTAAGTCTCCCGCACGGGCAGCCACAATCATTGCGGTTATTTCATCCTCAACTTTCACCTCATTGGTTCTGTCCACCCACTCCACCGAGGTGCCTAAACGTTCACCGAGAGCATCCACGATAGGATTGGCAACAATACGCAAAGATCGTCCGCCGAGCTTTATATTGACGACATGGGTGCTTTTCAACGCAGCCAACACATCTTCTTGATGTTGAGGGCGTTTATGGAACAGATCGATACTTTTTCCCATTAACTGCTCTGAACTGAAATTCGGCAAATCTTTTTGGATGTCTGACTCAGCTGTCCTAAACAGCTGACCAACCTGTTTGTTCATATAAATAATATTGCGCTGGTTGTCCGCAATCATCACGCCACCACTCATATTATCCAACGCCGTTTTCAGTCGCTGCCCCTCATCCGCGCGTTCAACCACCTCATGCATTCCATAGGAAAGTCGAGACTGGGTAATCAACAGCGACTTCATCAACCGCCCCATTTTAGAACTGGAAGTCTGAATGGTATTATCATAATTGCCTTCCGACAGGCGACCAAGCACATTCGTTACTTTTGAAAGCCCTGCATACAGACGATGACAAACCGCATACGACAACCCCATAGCCAACAGGCTCATCACGCCAAACAAGGCCGCCAATGAATTTGTATTTTCCAGCACTGCTTGCAACAGTGCTTCATTTGCAATTGATAAAAAACCAAACACTGATAAAGAGGCCAAAACAACATTAATAATCAAAAGTTGGCTAAACAGAGAGATCGAAGATGATTTCTCAAGCACAGCAGACAAACCCTTTTTTATAATGTGTGCCTTACCCAAACTGACATCAGCATAAAGAGCCTCAGCCGCTGCCACCTGTGCCACAGAAGGCTTGCTTCTTACCGACATGTACTCAACCACTGTGCCCTGTTTAAAAACAGGTGACACCGTCGCCTTAACCCAATAAAAATCACCGTTCTTACAACGGTTTTTAATAAATCCCACCCACGGATCACCCTGCTTCAAGGTCTGCCAAAGGTCGTCAAAAGCTTCCTCCGGCATGTCAGGGTGACGTACCATATTGTGGTTTTTACCCATCAATTCGGATTCATTAAAACCACTGACTTCAATAAAAGCACGATTAGCGTAGGTAATGGCTCCTTTAATATTGGTACGAGAAACTAAAATCGCACCTTCCTTCATCATCACTTCGTTGTTTGTTGTCGGTTGATTTATTTTCACGATACCACTCCTAAAATTTTTCTAAAAAATGTGTTACTGTTCATTGACTGTCTCGCCGCTTGACAAGCAAAGTAATTTATCAACATCCAAAATCATCGTCATTCTGTTTTCAGCTTCAATCAAACCAGAGATAAAATCCGTCGAAATCCCCACACCAAAACTGGGAACACCTTGAAATTTTTCTTTTCTGATCGTAATCACATCAGAAACCTCATCCACAATCACCCCCATAACTTGGCCACCACCACTGCCCATAGAACGCAATACAATCACCACACTCTCTTTTCCATATTCGTTAAAATCCATTCCTAAACGGTGGCGCAAATCCAGAATAGGCACAATGGCACCGCGCAAATTCAATACGCCTTTGACGTATTCTGGCGCATTGGGAATACGAGTGGACTCCTCCCAACCTCGAATCTCCTGCACCCGTAAAATATCCACACCGTAACCTTCATCACCCAAGCGAAAACTCAAATATTCATCACCTTGAGACTCCGCCACGACCTCTAACTCTCTGCTTTTCACATTTAATAACCCACAGTTATGGCTAAACCACCTCTAACCAATCATTACGCCGAGACTCTATTGTCTATTTCACACTGATCAGCCAAACGCATCACGCCAGGAATATCCAAAATCAGTGCCACCGAACCATCACCTAAAATCGTTGCGCCAGAAATCCCATTGACCCGCTGATAATTCTCTTCCAACGATTTAATCACCACCTGCTGCTGACCCAAAAGATCATCCACAAACAAACCGCAGCGGTGTGATTCACCTTCCACAATCACCAACAAACCCTCTTGCAAGGTTTTAGCTTTGCTGTTTTTAATACCAAACACCTCGTGCAAACGCACAATCGGCAAATATTCATCGCGCAATTTAAAGGTCTCACCTCGACCCACCACATGATTCACTTGCGAACCTTTAATTTGAATGGACTCCACAATCGAACCCAGCGGCACAATGTAAGTCTCATCCGCAACTTGAATGGTCTGACCATCCAAAATAGCCAGCGTCAATGGAAGGCGAATAATAATCGCCGTACCGACTCCTAACTCAGATTCAATGGTAATGCTGCCACCCAACTCATTGATGTTTTTCCGCACCACATCCATACCCACACCACGGCCGGAAATATCACTGACCTTTTCCGCAGTTGAAAACCCAGGATGAAAAATCAACTCATAAACCTGCCGGTCGGTTAACTCTTGCGATGCATCTATCAAGCCTTTCTCTATCGCTTTTTGTTCCAAAATCGTACGATCTAAACCTTTGCCATCGTCTCGGATCTCTAAAACAATATTACCGCCCTGATGGAAGGCATTGAGACTGATCACACCCACTTCGCTTTTACCCGCCGCCAAACGCTCAGCAGGCATTTCAATGCCGTGATCCAAACTGTTTCTCACCAGATGCACCAAGGGATCGCCAATTTTCTCGATCACGGTTTTATCCACCTCTGTGGTTTCACCGCTGACTTGCAAATCAATTTTTTTACCCAGCTTGCCACTTAAATCATGCACCAAGCGCGGAAAGCGGTTAAAAGTAAAGCTGATGGGCAACATCCGAATTTGCATTACACTCTCTTGCAGATTGCGCGTATGCCGCTCCAGTTGAGACAGGCCATTATTCAACTGCTCCAGCTTCTCCATATCAAAGGTCTCACCCAACAGACTCAACATAGACTGAGTGATCACCAACTCACCCACCATGTTAATCAGCTCATCAATCTTGGTAATATCAACCCGTATTGAGCTGCTGCCCGAATTTTTTTTAGCCTCACTCTTACTCTTACCCTGCTCTTCTTTTTTAACAGGTTTCGCTTCAACCGGTTTCACCACTTGTAACGTTGGAGCTTGAGCCGTTATCGCCGGTTTATCCGCTAAAATCTCGTGAACAATCAATTCACAATCGTCTTCAACCCAAGCAAACACCTCTTCGATATCGGCTCGATTTTTTTCCGTTATCAAGCTGATATCCCAAGAGAGATAACAGGTTTCTGGCTCAAAATCGGACAAATCCGGCAGCTCGGAATCATCCACATCAATATGAATGTCACCCAGCTCCATCAACTCACGTAAAATACGCAGCGGATCATTGCCGGTTTTTAAAATCTGCGGCAGAGGTCTAAAAATAATATGCCAACCGATTGGCTTTTCTTGCGAATCATCCACCGAGCGAACAACGGAATCACTGCTCGCTGTCGCTTCCGGTTGGTTTTCTCCATCGGGATTTAATACCTTTTCCAGCGCCTGTTTTTGCGCCGCCACCCGAGTCTCATCCACCTCACGTTCTTCGTCGGCAGCAGCCAACATATCCCGTAACACATCCACCGACTGCAATAAAATATCAACCGAGTCAGCGGTGACCTTTCGCCGTCCATCGCGCATCTCGTTTAAGAGCGTCTCCATCACATGGGTAAAATCAGCCACCGCAGAAAAACCAAAGGTACCGCTGCCGCCTTTAATCGAATGCGCAGCACGAAAAATACTATTAATCTCTTCATCATCCACATCGTCAGGATCAAGCCCCAAAAGAGCGGTCTCCATAACCTCCAGCCCTTCAAAACTCTCCTCGAAGAACACCTGCTGAAACTGCGATATGTCGATAGACACGGACTCTCCCCTTAACGACTGTGGTTCGTGATGCAAATTCATCAATGGAAACACAGTAAAGCAAATCGGAGGCCAAATAAAAAAAGCAATTCCCAAACAGACAACAGGCAAAACCTTGACGAAGATCAAAGTTTCAAACATCAAAACCACACCAATAACACCGGCGGCCATCTTTGGCTCAGTAGCTGCTAAAAATTAAAACACAATCAAATGGAAACCCCCCAAATGCACAGATCTTTAAACACGCTGTTATTTACCCCTCTCTCAAAACAGAACAGCAGTCCAAAACACAGCTGCATTGCACCCGTGGCGATCTTTTTGATCACCGGCCTGCTCTCGCTTTCCAGCAGCATTCACAGTGAACAAGGCGATTTGATCAACAGCCTGTTGGGAATATTGTTATCTATTACCGCCGTCGTCTGGGGTCTACTGTTAACCCTCAATAAAACCGTACAACGCACAGATAAGCAGAGTGAACGCTATCTGGATGACCCACTGCTGACCCTAAAACAGCAACTCAAATGCCTTGCTAATGAAAACCAAGAACTACTAACCTGAGAAGAACAGCGGCGTAAAATTTGCCGCCCAGCAGCTCACCCCCATGTTACATTTGGCTCCCACTCACCAAACGTAACGAAATACCCAGCCACTCATGAATCAGCCTCTGCCGCTTGCCCTTCACAACCTTGATGCCAGCACAGCACAACGCGCCCAGCAGTTGGCACAACAACTCGGTATTCCCCAAGTCGAAGACCCCAGCAGCGCCAAGCTGCTGCTGCAAATCAGCCCTGACAAAATCGAACTGATCGACAACCAACAGAAAAAACCCAGCGGTTTCAGCATCGACTTCAGCAGTGGCAAAGCCGCTCATCGCCGTCACTTTGGCGGTGGCCGAAACCAACCGCTCGCTCGCGCCATCGGCCTAAAAAAAGGCGCAACCCCCAGCGTCATTGATGCCACCGCCGGTTTAGGCAGAGATGCCTTTGTGCTGGCCACCCTCGGCTGTAGCGTCAACATGATCGAACGCTCGCCGATCATCGCCCTGCTGCTGCAACAAGCGCTGGATCAAGGCCAACAACACCCCGAAATCAGCGACATCTGTCAGCGCATCACACTGGTCAATCAAGATGCCAGCGACTATCTGCTCGGCCTCACCCCAGAACAGCAGCCCGAAGTGATCTACCTTGATCCCATGTACCCAGGGCGACAGAAAAAAGCCCAAGTAAAAAAAGAGATGCAGTTGCTGCAAAAGCTGCTCGGCAAAGACCTCGACAGTGACCAGTTGCTGCACGCCGCCCTTAAAACCGCCCGCAAACGGGTGGTGGTCAAACGCCCCAAGGGAGCTGAACCGCTGGCTGGCACAGCTCCACACAGTTGCATCGAAAGCCCCAACACCCGCTACGATCTTTACCCCATCCACAACTGAACCCCCACAAACAGACACGCCAAATCCGTGCAGCCCAAGTCACTCTGTGGCAAGCTAGCCCCCTTTGAAAAAGAGCGCGAGCCAAAACCATGAAATCAGCAGAAACGGCGCAGAAAAAGACCAATGTCGATGCCCACGAAATCGCCAAATTTGAAGCCCTAGCCAGCCGTTGGTGGGACACCGAAAGCGAATTCAAACCGCTGCACGACATCAATCCCCTGCGTCTGGACTACATCGACCGTCATCTCAATCTGGAAGGCAAAACCGTGCTGGATGTGGGTTGTGGTGGTGGCATTCTGGCCGAAAGCATGGCGATTCGCGGCGCTCACGTGACCGGCATTGATCTGGGTGATGCCCCCTTGATGGTGGCCAAAATGCACGCCGCCGAAGCGGAAGTGGCGTTGGAGTACCGTAAAATCAGCGTCGAAGAACTGGCCGAAGAGCAGCCCGAATCCTTTGATGCGGTGAGCTGTATGGAGATGTTGGAACACGTTCCCAATCCCGCTTCCATCGTCATGGCCTGTGCCAAGCTGGTCAAACCGGATGGCAAACTCTTCTTCTCGACGCTGAATCGCAACCCAAAATCCTATCTGTTTGCCATTATCGGTGCCGAATACGTGCTCAATATGCTGCCCAAAGGCACCCACGAATACGCCAAATTCATCCGCCCAGCGGAGCTGGCCAGCGCCTGCCGCGCCGCCGATCTGGAAGTGAAAGAGAGCATTGGCATGAGCTACAATCCGTTCAGCAAACAGTACCGTCTTGGCAACGACCTGAGCGTCAACTACCTGCTCTACTGTCAAAAAGAGATCTGAAAATGAGCCAAATCACCACCCTGCTCTTCGATCTGGACGGCACCCTCATCGACACCGCACCGGACATGGCCTACGCCCTCAATCAGCTTTTGCAAGAGCAGGGCAAAGCACCCCTGCCCTACGAGACCATTCGACCGATGGTCTCTCACGGCGGCGCGGCACTGACCCGACTGGGCTTTGGTGAGCAACCACTGGAAGCGGAATTTGAGGCGTTACGGCTGCGTTTTTTGCAGATCTATAAACAGAACATCGCCCGCGAATCGCGGCTGTTTGACGGTTTTGCAGAGCTGCTTCAGCAAGCAGAAGAGAAGGGCTTAACGTGGGGGGTGGTGACCAACAAACCGAGCTGGCTCAGCGAGCCGCTGATGAAACAGCTCAAGCTCCATCGACGCTGCGCCTCACTGGTCAGTGGCGACACCACCAAAGAGCGCAAACCTCACCCCGAACCGCTGTTTCATGCCTGCAAAGAGATCGGGGTAAAGCCAGAGCAGTGCCTCTATGTAGGCGATGCGCAGCGGGATATTGAAGCAGGAAATCGAGCCGGAATGCTCACCTTGGCGGCGCTGTTTGGCTACCTTGGAGCGGAAGATCAGACCAGTGACTGGAACGCCGATGGCCTGATTAACCACCCCAGTGAAATCTGGCAGTGGCTTTAACGCTATTTAGTGAATTTTGATGCTTGGCAAATTGATGATGAAGTCTCACTTACAAGGGCTTCAAACTGCGCGAGCCAACCATCAAAAAGCGGACAAGCCCCTCTCATTTTTGCGATTCCAATCTTGTGTGCAATGGCAATACCTTGGGTTGTTTTAGCAAATTTTCCATTTTTGCCCTGGCTTACTCACCTGAGTAGCTCGAATAAAGGGTAGTGGGTCAAACCTGAATTTATTCATAAATATCGATTCCAAATTCGACTTT
>CAZTQX010000026.1:0-23078 GCA_964615985.1 uncultured Gammaproteobacteria bacterium
CGCATTCTACCCGTTTAAAACAACAACACAAGCCTTTTTTAAACTTATTTTTCTATTACCTTTACGCGAGCAAATCGGCGCTTACCCACTTGAAAGACGGCCTCTGTTCCCAACTCAAAAATTCGCTTTGGGTCATCCAAACGATCACCCTCTAGTCGCACAGCTCCTTGCTTGATCATCCGCATCGCATCTGAAGTGCTTTGAGTTAAGCCCGCCTCTTTAAGAAGATTAGCAATAGCAATACCTTCTTCCCCTGCTCTCACCTCTTTCTCTGCAATCTCACCGGGCATCTGTCCTTTACGAAAACGAGCGATAAAGGCTTCACGCGCCTGCACTGCCGCTTCATCACTGTGAAAACGCGCCACAATCTCCTCACCCAACAAGAACTTAATGTCTCTGGGGTTTTCACCCTCCTCCACACGACTTTTAAGCGCTTCAATCTCAGAACTGCTGCGGAAACTGAGCAGATCAAAATAGCGCCACATCAAATCATCGGAGATCGACATCAATTTACCAAACATCTCATCGGGAGCTTCATCGATGCCAATGTAGTTACCCAAAGACTTGGACATCTTCTGCACGCCGTCCAAACCCTCCAACAGCGGCATCGTCAACACCACCTGCGGAGCCATCCCTTCTGCCTTTTGCAGCTCACGCCCCATCAGAAGATTAAACTTCTGATCGGTACCACCCAACTCCACATCCGCTTGCAGTTCCACCGAATCCCAACCTTGAATCAAAGGATAGAGAAACTCATGAATGGCAATGGGTTGCTGACTCTTATAACGCTTACTGAAATCATCTCGCTCCAACATACGCGCCACGGTGTGTTTGGCCGCCAACTGAATCAGCCCCGCTGCATCCATTTTGCCCATCCAAGTGGAGTTAAACTCCACCCGCGTTTTATCTCGATCCAAAATTTTGAAAATCTGCGCTTCGTAGCTGCGTGCATTCTCCTTTACCTGCTCTCGGGTCAGAGGCTTACGGGTGATGTTTTTGCCAGTGGGATCACCGATCATGCCGGTGAAATCGCCAATCAGAAAAATCACCTCATGCCCCAGCTCTTGAAACTGACGCAGTTTATTGATCAATACCGTATGCCCCAGATGCAGATCGGGAGCGGTGGGATCAAAACCCGCCTTAATTTTCAAAGGCCGACCAGACTCCAGTTTCTCAATCAACTCCTTCTCTAACAGCAGCTCATCTGAGCCACGCTTTATCAGTGCCAACTCATCATTCAGTGCAACCATTCCCACACTCCTCATATCAAGCTAAAAAATGGGGCTTACATTACCCGTTTATAGAAAAAATGGCACCTTTTCACACTCTGATCGGGTTAAGGATTGACCAATCACAGCTCTAAACGCTATGTTAATACTTATAGAATAATTTAAAAGGTAGGTGCATCGTGACAACAACAAAGAAATCAGCCCCCCAAAAAAAATATCGACAGCATTGGCGCTTACGAGCACTCACGCTCACCACCTGCTGCGTTGGACTGGGCATTGTGATGGCCAACTCATCCAAACCACCCATTTCACTAAAACAAACCTCAATAAAGCAACGAAAACTGGATGTCAGCCTGCAACAGTTACAACTCCAAATTCCTAGCAAGATCAGCAGTCAATTCAGCGCCCTTGCTCCAGAAAAAACAGCTCCGATAGAAAACGTCACAACCAAACGGGTGAAAGTAAAAGCAGGCGACACCCTCAGCTCCCTCTTCTCCCAACAAGGGCTCGCTTATAAGGAGCTGTTAAAAATTCAAACACTGGGCGATGTGGTCAAACCACTAAAAACGGTTTTCCCTGGCGATGTACTGCAATTCACTCTCAATGATCAACAACAGTTACAACAACTGAGTTACGACCTCAGCGCCTCTGAAACCTTATTGATCAAAAGTGACCAAAAAGGCCATTACCAAGCGGAACGCCTCATTGACCCTTTGGAAATTCGGCAAGAATTTGCTCAAGGCACCATCAAAAGCTCTCTTTTTCTCGCCGGACAAGAAGCCGGTATATCGCAAGCCACCATTATGGAGCTGGCCAATGTTTTTGGCTGGGATATCGACTTCGCACTGGACGTACGGGCAGGCGATCACTTTAGTCTCGTCTACGAGACCTTCTACAAAGAGGGAGAAAAAGTGCGCAACGGCAGAATTCTGGCCGCCGAATTCGTCAACCGTGGCACCTCTTTTCAAGCGGTTCTCTACCAAAAAGATGCCGATCACAGTGATTATTTCAGCCCCGATAAACACTCATTGCGTAAAACCTTTTTACGCAGTCCGGTTGAGTTCAGTCGCATCAGCTCTCGTTTCACCAACAAACGCTACCACCCTGTGCTCAAGCGGGTGCGTGCGCATCGTGGTGTGGATTACGCTGCGGCTAAAGGCACCCCTATTCGTTCAACGGGAGATGGAAAAATTGTTTTTCGCGGTCGCAAAGGCGGTTACGGTCGTACCGTCATTGTGCAACACGGCCAGCGTTACACCACCCTCTATGCTCACATGTCCTCGTACAACCGCAAACTGCATTCCAACAGCCGCATTCGCCAAGGGCAGGTCATCGGTTATGTCGGCATGAGTGGCACGGCTACGGGCAACCATCTGCACTACGAATTTCGTCTCAATGGCACTCACCGCAACCCTCTAACGGTGAAGCTGCCCGACGCCGAACCACTGGCGAAACAATATCACAGCGATTTTGATCGTAAAGCTCAACCACTGTTGAGCCAACTAAACACTCTGACTCGCTACAGTCTGGCATTGAAGGATTAAGAACTCACCTATGGAAGAGCATTATATCGGCCTCATGAGTGGCACCAGCGCCGATGGCCTGGATGCCGCACTGGTTTCGTTTTCAAACGCCAACATCGAACTCAAAAACAGCCTCTTCACCCCCTACCCAGACTCACTTAGACAACAGGTGCTCGACATTGCCCACGGCATTGACGATAACCTAGAGAATTGCTATCGACTGGATTTGGAACTGGGACGATTTTATGCCAACTGCTGCCAGCGGCTGCTACAAAAAGCGCAAACAGCACCATCAGCGGTCAAAGCCATTGGCAGCCACGGCCAGACAGTACGCCACCGGCCCAACGGCTCTCACCCCTTCACCGCCCAACTGGGCGATCCCAACACACTTGCCCAACGAATGGGCATCACCACCGTGACCGACTTTCGTCGCCGCGATCTGGCCGCTGGCGGTCAGGGAGCGCCTCTGGCACCGGCATTTCACGCACAATGCCTTCACAGTCCTGATGAAAACCGCGTGATCTTAAACATCGGTGGCATGGCCAATATCACCATTTTAAACCACAACTCATCCCAAACCATCATCGGTTTTGATACCGGCCCTGGAAATGTGCTGCTGGATTATTGGTATAGCCAACATCAAGAGGGGCGTTACGATGCCAATGGTGATTGGGGAGCAGCAGGTAAGGTCAGCCAACCATTGCTGCAACAGCTTCTAATGGAAGATTACTTCCAACAACCGATACCCAAAAGCACGGGGCGAGAATGTTTTAACGGCTCGTGGCTGGATGAAAAACTCAACGCCTTCAAACTGCCCCCAGCAGACATTCAAGCCACGCTCTGTCAACTGAGCGCCGATTCCATTGCGGACGCTATTCAACAACAGGCCAGCGATACTCAACGTGTTTTAGTCTGCGGTGGCGGAGTACACAATAAGGATTTAATCCGAAGGCTGCGGCAAAAACTGCCCGCAATGCAGGTTGATTCAACGGCCAACGCAGGCATTGATCCCGATTGGGTCGAGGCGATGCTGTTTGCATGGCTGGCCAAACAAACCATCGAAGGTCTAACCGGCAACCTCACCTCAGTCACTGGCGCACAACAACCCGTTATTTTAGGCGGGATCTACCCCGCCTAAACCCCCAACCTAGCGAGTGGAAATAGGCGTAAACGCCCTCAATTCAGAACCCACATAGATTTGCGTAGGCCGGAAAATACGATTTTCACGCACCTGCTCTTGCCAATGTGCCAACCAACCCACAGTCCGTGAAATGGCAAAAATCGGGGTAAATTGATCCCCAGGAATGCCCATTTCACGGTAGAGAATACCCGAATAAAAATCGACATTGGGGAAAACACCTTTCGGTGCCAAGCGTACTTCGCAGGCTTTTTCCAATGCCAAAGCAGTCTCAAACAACGGGCTGACCTTGCCATCCTTAGATTCAATCAGCTCCTGCATTAAACCTTCTAAAATCGTGGCGCGTGGGTCTTTCACCGAATATTCCCGATGCCCCATGCCCCACACCACTTGCTTGTTCTTCAGGCGGCGATCCAACCAAGCGACGGCATTACCTGGCTCGCCAATCTCCTGCAACATCTCAATCACGCGCTGATTGGCACCGCCATGCAGCGGCCCTGCCAGAGTACCAATCGCCGCTGAGATCACCAAAGAGGGGTTGGCTAAGGTCGAACCGGCCACCAGCGCCGCAAAAGTCGAAGCATTAATGGTGTGTTCTGCATGTAAAATCAAGGAGGTGTCCATGATCTTTTCTGCCACAGGGTCAGGCTCTTTGCCTGACATCATGTAGAGAAAGTTGGCCGCGTAACTGAGATCTTCACGGGGCAAAAAGGGGTCATCACCACGACGCATCCGCTCCCACATCGCCACCAGCGTTGACATTCGTGCAATAATTTCCAACGACAAGCAGTTAATGTAATCGTTGTTCTTCGTTGCCAGCTCACTGTTTTGCTGCGCATGAGGGTAAAACATGCCCAAACTAGCCACTGCCGTCTGTAACATTTTCATCGGATCGCCGGTGGGCGGCAAAAACTTCATGATCTCGCGGACGTTGTATTTGACCCGACTGCCCCGATGCAGCTCATCGCTGAATGACGCCAGCTCACCCGCTTGCGGCAACTCACCTTTTAGCAACAGGTAGCTCACCTCTTCAAAGGTGCTCTGCTTTGCCAATTCTTCAATTCGATAACCACGATAAGACAAAATACCTTTTTCACCATCCAGAGCCGATATTGCCGACTTGGTTGCAGGAATCCCTTCTAACCCAGGAACATACGCATCAATCATGAATAACCACCCTACTCATACCGTTTACATACGGCACTGTTCAAAATTCAGACTCAAAAAACGGCACCAAAATTGGGTTGGTGCAAATGTGCGCCGTATTGTAACCGCAAGAAGCGACACAGAATAAAAAAAGGCGCGTAAAAAACGCGCCTTTTTAACAAAAATAACTGGGACTTAGACCGAAAAGGAGGAACCGCAGCCACAGGTTGTGGTGGCATTCGGGTTACGAATCACAAACTGAGCGCCCTCTAGACCTTCCGTATAGTCGATCTCGGCACCGACCAAATATTGGAAGCTCATCGGATCAACCAACAGAGTCACACCACTTTTTTCAACTTGTGTGTCACCCTCGTTACACTCTTCATCAAAACTAAAACCGTATTGAAAACCAGAACAGCCACCTCCGGTCACGTAGACCCGCAACATCAAATCGGGATTACCTTCTTCTTCAATCAATGTTTTGACTTTGCTCGCGGCGCTGTCGCTAAAAACCAAAAGGGGAGTCTCTTCCACTACATCACTCATCACACATTCTCCACAGACAAAATCACTGTTAACAATGGGGCGACCTTACCATTAACCTAGAAAAACAGTCAACTATTCTCTACTCCGGCTCTAGATCAGTTTCTGCGCCGCCCTGATGCTCCAAAAGTGGTTTATCACTTGGGTCACGATGCACCAAGTTGCCGTTAATTTCAGCTCCCATGGTCATCTCCAGTAGGTTGTAATAAACATTGCCACTGACGCGTGCGTGTTTTGCCAGCTCCACCCGCTCCGAAGCATAAACATCACCCACCACTTTGCCATTCAACAACACCTGCGGCACGCGCACATCACCTTCGATGCAACCGCGCTCACTGAGAATCAAAATAGAATTAGAATCATCATCGGCAATCACATTACCTTTGATTGTCCCATCCAAATGCAAACCACCGGTAAAACTAATGTCACCCTCAATTTCAGCACTGTGACCCAACAAGGTATCCACTTTTGCCGACTTAAAATTATTTCGACGTCTACCCCACATAACCTAATCACCTTCCAATAAAATATCTGACCAATCATAGGCCACATCGACAGCCTTCAAACGCTTTCCTTTCGGCTGCAGAGAAACCCGCATCTGCCGTGGCTCAAAACCGAGGGGCAATCGAAATTCCCCTTCCAATATTTGAAAATAGTGGTACTTAAACTTAAGCCGTCGTTTCTTCTCAGGAAACAGATCCGATGACCTCAATGTCAACGCCTCAGCCTTAAGAGCACCTTCAATTGAAAGCTCCACTCGACCAATCGCAAAACGATCATTTTTATTCCGCTGCACCAAGACCAGTTTATAGGCAAAAACACCCGGCTCGCTGGCGGGGCTTAAACTTAGATCCTTCACGGCCAAACCGTTCGATTTTTTTGATGGAGCAACCAAACCGCGATAAAACGCCAGCTCCTTTCGCAATAGCAGCACGCTCTGCTCTGTCTCAATCAAACGCTGCTTACCACCCTCATAAGCCAAACGATCAATCTGACTGGAACGCTCCATCATCGCAATCTGATCCATTAACTCACGATTTTTTGCCTGCAAATAACCCAGTTCATCTTTGACACGAGCACCACGCTGAGTCGATGCCAACAGGTCAAAACCGCCCTGATAACGACCGTACTCAAAGGCAACGCCAGTACCAATCAATAACAGCGCCAACAACCCCACCCGTATCATCCACCAGCGAATCGGTTGATGCCGTTTAACGGTAAACTGCCGCTGCGGACTTATACCCTCTTTTGCCAAAATAACTCCCTCACTCAACTCGACTCTGGCCTAAGGCATCATCGGCGGTGTATGCAAACCCTCAGACTCGGGCAAACCCAGCATTAAATTCATGTTTTGCAGCGCTTGACCCGCAGCACCTTTGACCAAGTTATCAATCACCGACAAAACCACCACATGACGACTGTCTGCCGGTTGGTGTACTGCGATGCGACAGTGATTGCCGCCTTTGACACTGCGCGTCTCTGGGTGAGAACCGGCTGGCAAAACATCCACAAACGGCTCATCGGCGTAATATTCTTCAAACAGCGCCTGTAAATCAGCAGGCTGTTTCAACTCAGCGTACAAGGTCGCATGAATGCCTCGAATCATCGGCACCAAATGTGGCACAAAGGTCAAACCCACCGACTCACCCACCACCGCACTTAAACCTTGATGAATTTCAGGCCAATGCCGATGCCCCGCAACACCGTAGGCTTTAAAGCTTTCCGACGCCTCGCATAACAGCGCCGGCACTTGCGCACCTCGTCCCGCCCCACTGACCCCAGACTTCGCATCGGCAATCAAACGCTCAGGTGCAACCAAATCACTCTGCAACAGTGGCAAAAAGCCCAACTGAACCGCTGTTGGATAACAGCCAGGATTGGCCACCAAACGAGCATTTTTAATCTGCTCGCGATTCAGCTCAGGCAGGCCGTAGACCGCCTCGGCCAACAGATCCGGACAAGCGTGTTTGATCTTGTACCACTGCAACCAAAGTTCAGGATCTTTGAGGCGAAAATCTGCCGCCAGATCAATGACCTTCACTCCCGCCTGCAACAACTCCGGCACCATCTGCATGGCAGTGCCGTTCGGCGTGGCAAAAAAGACCACATCGCACTCAGCCAGCCGCTCTAGCGAGGGCTCACTGAAAGTCAGATCAATAAAACCGCGCAAATTGGGAAACATCTCATCAACTCGCTGACCCGCCGCACTGCGCGAGGTAATCACAGAGAGCGTCACCCCAGGGTGAATCACCAACAGGCGTAATAATTCCACTCCGGTGTAACCGGTTCCACCCACAATTCCAACCGAAGGCATCTGCTCTCCTTAAAACATCAACTGCTGTTTATCGAATGTTGGCCAATAATAAAGAGTTCGGCTCTCGGTTAACAGCAAAATAAGCACCGCTTGCACAAGAACAAGCAGCCGGTATGATTCCTTCATCCTTTATCAATAGAGTCAACCGTTATGCTCTGGATCAAAGCCTTCCATATTATCTTTCTAATTTCGTGGTACGCGGGACTGTTTTACCTGCCCCGCCTCTACGTCCATCATGCCATGAGCGATGACCCAGCCACCCGCCAACGTCTGCAAATTATGGAGAGAAAACTGTTTTGGTTTATCACCCCGTGGGCGATTCTCACGCTGGTTTTTGGAGTCTGGCTGCTGAGTTATTACGATTACGAAAGTTTTAAGGATATGACTTGGTTACAGCTCAAACTGGCGTTGGTGCTGCCATTGATACTGTTTCATATCTGGTGCGGCAAACTGATGCTGGCGTTTCGGAGTCAAGAAAATCCTCACAGCCACGTCTGGTTTCGCTGGTTTAACGAATTTCCCATGCTGTTGCTGATCGCCATTGTGATTTTGGTGGTGGTGAAACCGACCTTTTAGTGTTTACCGGCACGGATCAAGCCCCCCAAACCGGCCTGCTCTAACTCTTTCTCCAACAGCATTCGAACCTCTGAGGCACTTTCCAACAACAGTGCCCTCTGCAAGATCTGTTCGGCTTGCTTGACGGTAAAGCTGCGAATCACCCATTTGACTCGCAACAGACTGCTGCCACTGACACTCAAGCTGTCCACTCCCATGCCCAAAAACAGCAACGCTCCCAACGGATCACCGGCAATTTCACCACAAATGCCCAACGGTTTATTGTACGGCTTCAAATCCGTTTTCAGATGCACCAACGCATTCAGAACCGCTGGATGCAACGAATCGTACAACTCGGCCACGCGAGTATTGTTACGATCCACCGCCAGCAAATATTGGGTCAGATCATTGGTACCCACCGAAATGAAGTCCACCCGTTTGGCAATCGCCGCAATTTGATAGATCGCTGAAGGCACCTCTACCATTACCCCAATACGCGGAAAAGCAGCCTCGATTCCTTCATCCAAAATCTCCTGATGCGCCTGCCAAATCAGCGCAATGCTGTCCATCACCTCCTCAATCCGAGAGATCATAGGCAGCAGGATGCTCAAATTATCCAGACCTTCACTGGCTTTTAACATCGCTCGAATTTGAGTCAAAAAGATCTCAGGATGATCCAAAGTGACACGAATACCCCGCCAACCCAAAGCAGGATTTTTCTCCTCAATAGGAAAATAAGGCAATTGTTTGTCCGCACCAATGTCCAACGTTCTCAGTACCACAGGGCGCGGCGCAAACGCTTCCAACGGCAGACGATAAATATCGCGCTGCTCCGCTTCACTGGGAAAACGGCTGCGCACTTGAAACGGCACCTCGGTTCGATACAGACCAATTCCATCCGCCACCTGCAACAGATGCGGGTTGATCTCCGCCTGCAAACCGGTGTTGGCAAACAACGAGAGAGAAACACCGTCGAGCGTCACCGTTGGCAACGCCATCAGCCCTTCCAAGTCATGACTCAGCTCTTGCTCTTCTCTAGCCAACTTAGAGAACTGATTACGCACCGCAGCACTGGGGTCGATAAAGACATGGCCACGATAACCGTCGATCACCAGTGAGCGCCCCTCCAAACGCGAGCTGGGCATTTCCGTCGCCCCCATCACCGTTGGAATACCCAAAGCTCTGGCCAAAATCGCCACATGGGATGAACCCGAGCCACTGCGGGAAACCATGCCTTTCAAGCACTCATGCGGCACTTCCGCCAACTGAGTCGCGCTGATCTCATCACCAACAATAATGGTTTTCTCAGGAAAGCTGGTTGGCTGCTGCTTTTTATCTTGCAGCTGCATCAAAATTCGTTTGCCCAGATCCCGCACATCACTGGCACGTTCACGCAGATAAGGGTCTTCGATCTCGGCAAACCGACGACTGTACTCTCCAATGGCATCACGCAATGCCCCAGGAGCCCAGTTACCTTTACGAATACCAGCAATCACCGGCTGCCAGGTATCCTCGCTCTTCAACATCATTTTATAGGCATCAAACAGCGCCAGCTCTTCGGCAGGCAGCTTATCCTGCATCAAGCCCGCCAGTAGAGCGACTTCCTCTTGCACCGCCACACAGGCTTGCTGAAAACGCTCAATTTCCGTATCAATCTCAACGATCTTTCGATCCGGCACACGCTCCAGTGCTGCTGGTGAATAGAGCACCACCGCTTCACCCATCGCCACTCCTGGCGCTCCCGACAGAGCATGAATAACAGAATGGGGCTTTTTCTTATTGCTCTGAGGGGCAACTTCATCACCAACAATGGCTTGTAAAATATGCGTGGCAAGTTGGGTGGCCAAGGTCAATAAAAAGGCAACGGTATCCTCACCAAAACGGCGATTTTCTCGCTGCTGCACCACCAGCACACCCAAAACTTTGCGGCGATGAATGATCGGCACCGCCAAAAAAGCCTCAAACGGCTCTTCGCCAATGCCTGGCAAATAACAATAACGAGGGTGCTGAGCCGCGTTTTGCAAATTCACTGGTTCAGCCCGCTCGGCCACCAACCCCACCAAACCTTCGCTCCACTCCAAACAGGCCTCACCGACCGCTTGACAATTCAAACCCTCTGCGGCACTCAGTACCCAGCGAGCCTGATCTCCCTCTGTTTCAGCCAAATAGACCGAACAGGCATCCACCTTCAAGGTCTCTTGCACAAAATTCAGGATCAGCTGCAAGGCTTCATCCAAACTCTCCGCATGGCTGACTTTTTTCACAATCCGACGTAGTGCCGTTAACATCGCATTTTCCTGTGCTTCAAAACAATCCTTTTTTAATCACTCGTATCCAAAAACGGTTCTAACATGAACGCCTGTTAGAGCACTCATCAGGAGACAACAACGGTGCCAGCTCCTTGAGCGCTTGATGATAGACCTGACGCTTAAAAAAGATCACTTGGCTCATCGGGTGCCAATAATCAACCCAACACCATTCATCAAATTCCGGCTTATCACAACAAGAAAGATCAACACAATCGTCATCGCCCACCAATCGCAACATAAACCAAATCTGCTTTTGGCCAATACAGAGCGGTCGACAGTGACGACGAATATAACGGGAAGGTAAATCATATTTTAACCAGTGCCGCGTAGCACCAATGATTTCCACATGCTCTGGCAGCAACCCTGTCTCTTCGTTCAACTCTCGAAACATCGCCTCCTCGGTACTTTCCTTCTCATTAATTCCACCCTGAGGAAATTGCCAAGAGTTCTGCCCCACCCGCCTAGCCCAAAAAAGACGTCCCTGCTCATTTGTCAAAATAATGCCAACATTTGGCCGATAACCTTCACAGTCAATCACCCTAGCCCCCATTCATAACTTTGCTTTCGTTGATTCTTCCACAAACGCACCCCTATCGGCAAATCTCATTACGAAAATGTTATAGTCGGCCTTTTTCCAGCCAGCCAGAAAACAGCCCTTTAGGCTTCTTTCAAACCAAGCAGTGTTTTTTTTAACGTTAACTATCAGGAGGTTATTATGAGTCTTGCTATTTTTGATCTGGACAACACCCTACTCAGTGGAGACAGCGACTACCTCTGGGGCTGTTTTTTAGTAGAGCAAGGAGTGGTTGATGCAGAACATTATGAGCGAGAAAACCAACGTTTTTATAATGCCTACCACGATGGCAGCCTAAATATCAATGAATTTTTACGTTTTGCCCTGCAACCTTTGGCTAAAAACAGCCGAGAAAACTTACACCTTTGGCACCAACAATTTATGCGAGAGAAGATCGAACCACTGATCTCTGCCAAAACCACACGTTTGCTGCAAAAACACCGAGAACAAGGCGATTATCTACTGATTATCACCGCCACCAACCGCTTTGTCACCGAACCCATTGCCCAACGTCTCGGTGTTGATGCTCTGCTTGCCACCGACCCTGAAATAAAAAATGGCGTTTATACCGGCGAAGTCGCTGGCATCCCCTGCTTTCAAGAGGGCAAAATTCAGCGCTTACAAGCTTGGCTGAAAGAACAGCCTCACAACTTAGAAAACAGTTGGTTCTACAGCGATTCCCACAACGATCTACCCCTATTAAAAGAGGTAGATCATCCTGTGGTGGTGGATGGTGATGAAAAATTGAGCGCCTACGCAGAACAGCAAGGCTGGCCACAGATCAGCCTCAGAGATTAAGTTTTCGGCAACGTCACTCCCGTCTGTCCCTGATACTTACCGCCACGATCTTTGTAGGAAGTTTCACACTCTTCATCTGACTCAAAAAAGAGCATCTGCGCCACCCCTTCGTTGGCGTAAATTTTCGCAGGCAGAGTGGTGGTATTGGAAAACTCTAAGGTCACATGTCCCTCCCACTCCGGCTCCAGCGGAGTCACATTGACGATGATGCCACAACGAGCGTAAGTGGATTTACCCAAACAGATGGTCAAAACTTGACGTGGGATACGAAAATATTCCACCGTGCGCGCCAAGGCAAACGAATTGGGCGGAATAATACAGACATCCGACTGCACATCGACAAAACTGCTCGGGTCAAAGGCTTTTGGGTCAACGATGGCCGAATTGATATTGGTAAAGACCTTAAACTCATTGGCACAACGGACATCGTAACCGTAACTTGAGGTTCCCCAAGAGATCACCTTACCCTGATCTGTGTGACGCACTTGCCCCGCTTCAAACGGTTCGATCATCGCCTCGGTTGTGGCCATCTGTCGAATCCAACGATCCGATTTAATACTCATATTATTATCTCCAGCCATAAAAAAAGCGCGTAATGAAAATACGCGCTTTTTTCTAAATACGCCACCCAAAGAGAATCAGTGACTCTCTTCTGATGCCACAGTAACTTAGTTGTTTTGAATCACAATGCTGGGGAACTTCGCACTGAAATCTTTCCCTTTGCTGGAAAGCTTACCCGCCATGCGACGTGCAATTTCACGATAAATTTCTGCAATGCGGCCATCAGGCTCGGCCACCACGGTGGGGTTGCCTTCATCGGCCTGTTTACGAATGCTCATGGTCAAAGGCAAGGCACCCAAGAATTCAACGTCATTCTGTTTTGACATACGTTGACCACCACCTTCACCAAAGATGTGCTCTTCATGGCCACAGCTGGTGCAGATGTGCGTGCTCATATTCTCAACGATACCCAAAATTGGCACTTCCACCTTCTCAAACATTTTCAGACCTTTACGAGCATCCAACAAGGCAATGTCTTGAGGCGTGGTAACAATAACCGCACCGGAAACAGGAATTTTCTGCGCCAAGGTCAATTGGGTGTCACCGGTACCAGGCGGCAAATCGATGATCATATAATCCAGATCTTTCCACTGCGTGTCATTGAGCAGTTGCTCCAACGCTTGGGTCACCATCGGGCCACGCCAGATCATCGGAGTCTCTTCGTCAATCAAGAAACCAATCGACATCGCTTGCACACCGTGATTTTCCATCGGCTCCAAGCTTTGACCGTCTTTGGATTCAGGCTGGCCAGAGATACCCAACATACGTGGTTGACTGGGGCCGTAAATATCCGCATCCAAAATCCCAACCGTTGCACCCTCTTGCGCCAAAGCCAGAGCCAAATTCACTGCGGTGGTGGATTTACCCACACCACCTTTACCCGAAGCAATGGCAATAATGTTCTTCACATTATCAAGGCGTTTCACACCGTGCTGCACGGTATGCGCAACAATTTTCCAAGAGAGGTCAATGCTCGCTTCACTCACGCCCTCAATAGACTCTATTTTCCCTTTCAATAACTGGGACAACTCATCTTTATACGTGGCAGCAGGGTAGCCCAAGACAACCGTTACACTCACTTTGCCTGCTTCAATTTGAATGTCTTTCACTGCCTTGGCCGTGACCAGATCGCTGTCCAAATTGGGATCAATAAACTCTTTCAGTGCGGTTTCCACCTGAAGACGTGAAATTTCAGCCATGTTACTCAACCTTCTAAAAATTAAATGTCTCATCCAGTATGATGAGGGGTTCAAATTGGGCGCTAGTTTACACCATCCCTAGCCTGAAATGCGATACTTGAGTAAAACAGTCTGTTTTTATGACTTCAATATCGAAAGTGAATTGCCGCCATCAAAACAAACATGCCACAATAGAAAACTGAAACCGGCTTCTACAGCACAATAATATTATGCGTCACGACGAAAATTTTTCACATTATTTCAAAATCTTAGGCATTGAGCCGAGCAGTGATTGGCAGAAAGTGCGAAAAGCCTATCGGCACAAGGCACGTATCTGGCATCCTGACCGCCTACCCGATGTGGAAAATCTTCGCGCTCAAGCAGAAGAAAAGTTCAAGGACGTTAACAACGCATTCCATACCCTCTCCGCATACCACCGTCGTCATGGACGACTGCCCAAAGTCCAAACTGCCGAACAGAAAAACCGCCACAAGGCAAAATCTCACACTCCAAACACAGCAAAACCCAGCCCCATCACAACAGAAAAACGGATCAAGCGGTGGCTGGCGGCACCATTAACACGTCGGTTATTGATCGCAACAGCGCTACTGATGATCGCCTACGGTCTCTGGCCATCCATCCCAACCGAAACCACGACCAGCGATAACCAAGGCAAAGCAGCAGCGGAACAAAACAGGCCACACTTTATAACTTATGGCTCCAGTGTCAGCGACGTCTATGAAATTCAAGGCGCACCAACACGCACCCTAGGCTCTGTTTGGCTCTACGGCAGCTCACAAATTTTATTTGAAAATGGAGTGGTGATCGGCTGGGAAGAAAACGCCGACACACCCTTAAAGACTCACGATGCAAAACCATCAGCGGCAATCAAAATTAGCCGCTGAATCAATAAGGTAAGGCAAATAAATCTACCGAGCGCCCTTACCAAACAGCACCACTTCAACGGTTTGCATCAAAATCAACACATCAAAAAAGAGGCTGTGATTTTTCACATAGTAGAGGTCAAACTGCTGCTTCTCTAATGAATCTTTCTCTGTTGCACCGTAGGGATAACTCAGCTGCGCCCAACCAGTGATGCCAGGTTTGACCCGATGACGCTCCTGGTAATAAGGGATCACTTCCGAAAGACGCTCAATAAACTCAGGTCGCTCAGGGCGAGGGCCGACAAAACTCATGCTGCCGTTCCAGACATTCAAAATTTGCGGCAACTCATCAATGCGCAGTTTACGAATGATGGCTCCCACTCGCGTCACCCGCGCATCGTTTTTGGTTGCCCACTGCGCGCCCGATTTTTCCGCATCAACGATCATGCTACGAAACTTCAACACATCGAAATCAGCACCGTTCAAGCCGGTGCGAACTTGACGATAAAAGACCGGCATATCCCAGCCATCTTCAATCTTGATCAGCAGAGCGGTGATCAGCATCACTGGCCACGTCACCGACAACAACATAAAACTGGCAAAGAGATCAAACGAACGTTTGGTGGTATCTCGCACTACATTCTGCTGAAAACCATCGGAGAACAACAACCAACTGGGATGCAAAATATTCAACTGCACCTTGCCCGCCTCTCGTTCAAAAAAGGTCAACAGATCAACCACATCAACCCCCGCCATTTTGCAGTCCAGCAACTCATCCAGCGGAAACTCTTTGCGTCGATCATCCACTGCCACCACAATTTCATCCAGCTTATTGGCAATAGAGTAATCCAACAAAGGCTGCTGTAGACGCACGATCTCTTTCTCATTGACCAAATCCGGCTGGCCATCAATATGAGCGTAACCTAAAAGATCAAAGCCGCGTCGATCCGAGCGCCGTCGCATCCGCGCGTCAATAATCGAAGCCCGTTCACCCGCACCCAAAATCAATACCTTACGCTTTAAAAGGCGTTCATCCACGCTGTGAAAGAAGATCGGTCGTAACGTCCCAACGACAAAAAAGGAGATCACCCCCGCCAGCGCCAAAGCCCCCCGACCAATGTAAAGCCCAGGAATGAGGTAAAAGAGCAGCGACAAAATACTGCCACCCACCAAAAAACTCACCGAGGTGCGCAATAAAATACCCGGCAAACCCTCACGCAAACGAGCCTGATAGAGACCCATGGCAATCATGCTGACCATCATCACCATCATAAAAAGCACAGCGCGCGGAAACAGTGTGCCAATGCTCTCCTGTATCTCGCCAAGATCACCCAAAAACCGTAAATGCGCTGCGGCATAGACCGAGGCCATAAAAATCAGCGCCTCAACCCCTGCCAACAACAAAAATGGAACACGAACATAGTGCTTAAACACACGAATGGTGGACACGCTCTCTATCTCCTTTTCAGACAATCCGTATCAAATATGCAATCTTCAAAATTTTTTCATCCACGGCAAAACTATAAATTCCTACCACTTTAGTTACAATAGAAATGTGCCGAAGAAGAGCTACGCTCATCGTTTTTACACAGCCAGTCACGACAGTGACCCTTCTGATTGCAACAACAATGGGCGTTAATTCACCATCAGCATATAACAAGCCTATTGGCATAACTAGCGACAAGATTTAACAAGATTTTGAAAAACCACGCTTTAGTAGGATATTTTTACCCAACCCTGAGTAGGATGACAACCTGCTTTTATACGACAACCACAACCTAAAATACGCGACAGGAGTCCACACATGTTGGATATCAAAGATTCCAAAATTGGCATTATCGGTCTTGGCTACGTTGGCTTGCCACTGGCCGTCGAATTTGGCAAAAAAATTACCACGGTCGGTTTTGATATCAATACCGCTCGCATCAACGAACTGAAATCAGGGAAAGACAGCACATTAGAAGTCGAACCTGAACGGATGCAGGAAGCGGGTAAACTGAGTTATTCCGACAACATTGACGATCTGCGCAGCTGCAACATCTACATTGTCACCGTGCCAACCCCGATCAACTCCCACAAACAGCCTGACCTGTCGCCACTGGAAGGAGCCAGCCATCTGCTCGGCCAAGTAATCCAACAAGATGACGTGGTGATTTATGAGTCCACGGTCTATCCTGGTGCCACCGAAGAGGTCTGCGTACCGATTTTGGAAGCCGAATCAGGGATGAAATACAACCAAGGTTTTTACGTCGGCTACAGCCCCGAACGGATTAACCCAGGCGACAAAGAACATCGCGTTATCAATATTCTTAAAGTCACCGCCGGTTCCACCCCAGAGATTGCCGACTTTGTCGATGAACTCTACCTCAGCATTATTATTGCTGGCACCCACAAAGCCAGCAGCATCCGTGTTGCCGAAGCGGCCAAGGTGATCGAAAACACCCAACGGGATGTCAATATTGCTCTGATCAACGAACTGTCACTGATCTTCAACAAACTCGGCATCGACACCCTCGAAGTACTGGAAGCTGCGGGCACCAAGTGGAACTTCCTGCCCTTCAAACCGGGTCTGGTTGGCGGTCACTGCATTAGCGTAGATCCCTATTATTTGACCTACAAAGCCCAAGAGATCGGTTACCACCCACAAGTGATTCTGGCCGGACGGCACATCAACGACAGCATGGGCGCTTACGTGGCTGAGCAAGTAGTCAAGCAACTGACCCGCCGTCGCATTCATGTGGTGGATGCTAATATTTTGGTGATGGGACTGACCTTCAAAGAGAACTGTCCCGATCTACGCAACACCCGCGTGGTGGACATAATTGCCGAATTTGAGAGCTACCACGCCAATGTGGACGTCTACGATCCGTGGGTCAGCAGCGCTGAAGCTCAACACGAATACAACATCACGCCCATTTCGACGCCAGAAAATGGCAAATACGATGCCATCGTTCTTGCCGTGGGTCACACCGAATTTATGCAGATGGGAGTGGAGAAAATTCGCTCTTTAGGCACCGACAACAACGTCCTGTTTGATGTCAAAGGCCTGCTGCCGCGTGAAAGTGTGGATGGCAGACTCTAAAACTCCTGCTTATTTTTCACCTTAATACCCAAAAGGCGCTCCTTATGAGCGCCTTTTTCGGTTGAATTTCTCGCTAACCGCCACAATGTTATCCTACCCAACCCATTCAACAACCACGGATTAAGCCCCATGTTGGACTACCTTTTTTTTAGCGAAAGCCTCTGTCAGCGCTTTGAGGATTCCTTAAAATCTCATCAACAGCCCTATCAACGCCAGCAAGACGACGAAACCATCACCATTCAATTGGATGAAGATTTATTAGACGAAGATCTTTGCGATGAATTAGATGATTTTTACGACCAACTGTTCGACGAACAAGCTGAAATTACCGCCGCCGAGGAGTCAGAAGATGTCAATCTGGTCGCGGTACAGTACACCGATGCCAATGGCGATGTCGGCGTGGTCACCTTGGAACCCGATTTGGTCAACCGCCTAAATCAAGTGTTATCACTGGAAGAGTTACAATCTCTGGTGCAAACAGTGGCCGAAGCGGTTGAAAGCAACGACCGACGCAGCATGTGTCAACGTCTCGCCGATCAGGCAAGCTAACTCCCCCGTTTACCTACTTTGGAAACCCCATGCAGATTCAAAACCGCATCACCGAAAAACTCAAAATCGAATTTCAGCCCACACATCTTGAGGTCATCAACGAAAGTGACAATCACAACGTCCCTGCTGGCTCCGAGTCTCACTTCAAAGTGACCCTAGTAAGTGAGCAATTTGAGGGGAAGATGTTGCTGGCTCGCCATCGACTCATCAACGCTTGCCTACGCGAAGAACTTGATGGCCAAATTCACGCCTTGGCACTGCACACTTTGACCGACAGTGAATGGCAGAAAAAATCCGGCAAAGTGGCCGACTCCCCTCCTTGTCATGGTGGCTCTAACTAAAGCTATCACACCTCATAAGGAGTCGCTGCTGGGAGCAACCTCGGCCATGCGTTCTGAAATACGCATGGTTTCGCCTTTCATACGCCACTCAAAAATGGTGGCGTTACCCAGCACCGACTTCACATAACCGCGTGTTTCGGTAAACGGAATCGTGTCCACCCAAACATCGGCGGGCAACGCACTCTTGCTGGGCAACCAACGCTCTACACGATGAGAACCGGCGTTGTAAGCGGCACTGGCCATCGCCTGATTACCCGAAAATTGATCCAAAACCTGACGATAATAGTGCGTGCCTAATTTCAGATTCATCGGTACATTCTGTAGGTCATCAATCTCAAACGCCGTCCCCAAACCACGCGCCACCATCTGCGCCGTGGCGGGCATTAACTGCATCAACCCCACCGCTCCCACATGCGATTTCACCCTCGGCATGTAAGCACTCTCTTGCCGAATCACCCCATAAACCAACGACGGCGGTAACGCCTGACTGGCAGCAGCAGCAAACACCGCTCTTTTGTAAGGTGTCGGATAACGCAACTCAAGATCGTTAAACTGTTTACTTTTAGCCGCCGCGTACAGAGCACGATCATGCCATTGCCAGCGATCCGCCAACAAAGCAGCGGCTTTCAGCTGCTCACGATTGAGCTTTTTAAGCATGACATTCCACTCCTGACGTGCCTCCTGCCACAAGCTCACCGCCCGATACTCTTGTACTCGCTGTAAATCTTTACGCAGCAGCAAGCGATCCTGAACCTTTTCTCTCGCCGTCAGCGCCTTATGATAAAAACGATAATCACTCTGAAGCTGATCTGCCGCCATAAAACCATAGTAGTTCGTATGTCGCGCTAAACGTTGATAAATCTTCTCTGCTACTTTGACTTTGCCCGTCGCCGCCAACGCTCGGGCGCGCCAGTAACGCCACTCTTTTTCGCCCCGCTGCGCTTTTGACAGACGCCGAATCGAACGCAACACTTCAGGCCAATCTTGTTGCCGCAGCGCCGATCTCACCAACCAGCTGCGAGTTTGGATATTATGCTGACGAGACTTCAGCTGTTTTAACAAACGGTGTGCTTCGGGAAAATTCAAATAAGCGGCACGCATGGCCAGATAACGATCCATACGATTGATCTGATCAGGGCGGAAACGATAACGCTTTTTCACCGTCGGCCAACGTTTATGAGTGGCGAGCAGATCTTGGCGAGCCAACTGCTTCACTCCATACAGAACAATCTTGCGGGATAAGAAAGTATTCTTCAGCAGACGTTTGTTGCTAAAAATCAGCTCAGGTTGATGATGCACCGCAATCCATAAATCCAACCAAACTCTGGCACTGGGCTTGAGAAAGTGGCGCAGTGAATTGGCCAGCGCCGTGTTAGAACGCCGCATCGCCACTGAAATACGCTGCCAAACCAACGGCGAGGCCGGTGGAAAACGCTGCTCTAGCTGAACAAACACGCGCCCACACACGCCTTTATGTTCATGAGAACTGACCCAAAGTTTGCGCGCTTCCCCCACCACACCTTTCAAATGACCCAATTCAGACAGCGCCTGCAGACGCAGACAGGCCAAATCTGCGCTCAATTGCTTGCTATGGCCCTTGGCCACCCTAAGAAAAATCCGCCACTTTCCCCTCTCAGCCAACCCCATCAACCAGCTCTGACGCAGACGACGACTTAAATCCGTTTTTGGATAACGCTTAAAAAAGTGCTTAATTTGCTTGTTTTTAGCACTCCCTTGCTCAATCTCTTTTTTTAACCACTCAAACTGAAGAAATCGAGCTAAAGGATACTCATTTAACTGATTTTTAAGGTATTGAAAGGCAGGCTCATCCCCGTGTTCTAAAATCAGCAAAGCCTGTAAAAATTGTTGGCGTTGCAGCTCTACATTCTTTTCAGAAGCCAACGACAGCTGAAAGGAGCCACAAAAGAAAAACATCAAAATCAGACCATAACGCATACCACTTACCCCTAAACCTCAGCCGCCGACTGCTCAGTTTATAGGCAATAGCGCTTTAATAAAACCTAATAGTTCCTATTAAAGCGCTTTCAAATCAATAAACACCTAATTCAAGGTTTTTTAATCGCCAAGCCAATAGTGTAGGTTTTACCCTGCTTGACCTTTTTATAGTTACCGAACACCTCGTCAAAAGCGCGTGCCACAAATTTACGCAGCCCCGTAATGGTCACCACATAAAGGCGACCACCTGGCTTCAAGCGCGCCAAAGCATCATAAAAATAGAGGTAAAACAGCTCTTTTCCTGTTTTAGCCGGTAAATTAGAGACTATGACATCAAATTTACGCCCTTTTATCTGACTAAAACCGTTACTTAAAAAGACATCCACATTCTCCAAAGCGTTCAGCTTGGCATTTTTAGCGCTGTACTCCACCGCAACAAAATCTTTATCCACCAACAGCGTCTGGCCTTCCGGTGCCAAAGCGGCCATGGTCAAACCCAATGGTCCATAACCGCAGCCCACATCCAAGCAGTCATCATCAACGGCAATATCCATATGATCCAGCAACAACCGCGTTCCCTCATCCACCGCTTTGGGGGAGAACAACCCCCAAGTAGAGTGAAAGCGCAACGCTTTACCGCACAACTCCGCGTCAAACACAATATCTTCCCGTAGACGCGCCAGATCTGCTGCCTCTATTTTCGCCATTTCAATCTCCCCAAAATACAAATCAAGCACCCTACAGGCTGACCTCGACCGCAAGCAAGTCTCAAGGCCAACAAATAGTACTTGCTAATATTAGTTTCAACTAATATACTTTCTTCATCGTTTAGGCAAACAATGCTAAACACACTAATTTTATATAACTTTTGGAGATTGACCCAATGAAAACCTTAAAAATGATCGCTGCTGCCGTTCTGTTGACCGCTTCTGCTGCTTCTCAAGCTTGGTGGGGTCCTTTTGACAACAACAATAACAGCAACGGTTTTGGCAACGGCTTCGGTGATATGTTTGGCGACTTCAGCTTCAACATGAACTTCAATGGCAATGGCAATGCTAACGGTGCTGGCAACGGAAATGGCTACAACAACGGTTATAACAACAATAACAATATGTTCAACAACATGTTTGGTAACGGTTCCTTTGGTTTCAACATGAAAACCTCGTTCAAAGGCAACAACAACATGAACAGCAACGGTTATGGCTACAACGCTCCCTACTACGGTTATGCGCCTGCTCCTACCGCTCCAGTAGCACCTCAAGCTCCTGCTGCTAAATAAGTAAACCGCAACGCAAAAAGCCCCGCTTGAATGATTTCAAGCGGGGCTTTTTTGGGTCTGCCTAAACGCTAAAAGAAACTTGGAATTGGCGACTGCTGCTCTAACTCAACCCAAGTAAACAACTGCGGCGCTCCACCATTAGTGACGACCTGAACAGTATTCAGATCACCGGTGTCGGCATTCAAAACCACAGTGGTGCCTCCGGATCCTGTAATTGTGGTACTACCAGTGTCAGGATAAAAACCACTTGATTCCATAGGAATTGTATTATCAACAATAAGGCGACCGACAAACCCCGTTACATTAAGATCAAGGGTAAAGTCAGTGGCATCACTGTAAATCCCTGCATTATCATCCCAACTACTATCAGATACTAAATCTTGAAAATGCACACTTTCATTGCCAAAGGAAAATGTTAAATCACTGCTTGTAACATGATCATTCCCCATAGAAAAATTAATGTCGCTCTGAAATACAGATGTCATTGCACCTTTTATCGTGCCAATGCCAGTAATATCACTCATCGTCAAATCAATATTAAGCGTATTCGCCTCACACGTTCCGCCACTAAAACTGGGGCTACAAGCGTTAAATACGATACTCATAGAACCGTTTGCCACACTGCCATCACCATCATTACATTGAATCAAGGTTATGGACACTGTATCTCCCGCTCCAGGCAAACCGTTGTTATCAGTATCATTAAAAGTAATGTTCCTAGAACCACTAACAAAACATGCATCATCAAACTGTTGTACAGCTCTTAATTCACTGCGTTTTGAAACATTCGCATATTGCTGAATTTGATCAACCAGATGTTGAGGAAGACTAGACCAGCCAGCCGAAAAAGACCTTGATGCAACACCGCTTGCCGCACTTCCTGCACCAGCGCCAACACTGGCCACCTGCCGATCATTTGTACTGCTAATTGTAATGGCTGTACTAGCTGGCGTACTGGCTGCCGAAGTATTTGATGCACCGCCACCACCGCCACAAGCCGCCAAAGTAGCACTGAGCACAGAAACTGAAAAAATCCTTCCCAACATCGCTCTCTCCTAAATTAAAAGTAACTACTCAGCCCACCGATAACGTGCAACCTATTGATAATAAAAGATATAA
>CAZTQX010000027.1:0-23073 GCA_964615985.1 uncultured Gammaproteobacteria bacterium
CAGCCAACGCAGACATCTGCATACCCAATCCAACCGCTCCGAGTTGTGATGCGGATGGCGATGGCCTCACCAATGCACAAGAAGCTCTGTTAGGTACTGATCCCAATGTCGCGGACAGCGATGGTGATGGAATTTTAGACGGTGCTGAAGTAGGCGCTGATCCCAATACACCGTTGGACAGCGATGGTGACGGTTTGATTGATGTGCTGGAATCCAGCCAACAAGATCTGGATGGCGATGGTCTGGTCAATTCATTGGATGCTGACAGCGATGGTGATGGTATCAGCGATCTCATTGAGCTGGCAGCTGGTACGGTGCCCGACAGCGATGGTGACGGTCTGCCAGATTATTTGGATCGTGACAGTGATAACGACGGCATTCCCGATTTTCTAGAGATCAGTGGTCTTTCTGAAACACCGCGTGACAGCGATGGCGATGGAGTGCCCGATTATTTAGACCGTGATTCCGATAATGATGGTCTGCCGGATCTGCTGGAGAGTCCCGCCTTGGGGTCTGATGTAGACGGCGATGGCATTGATGACGGTTTTGATGTGGATTTCACCGAAGGGCTGGATCTGAACGGTGATGGCATTGATGACTTGGTCTTTTTTGCTGATCCCGATGGCGATGGTTTGGAAGATCACCGTGATGTGGACAGCGACAATGATGGTTTGAGTGATACTTTGGAGGCCGGTTTGGCGCAGTTGGACAGCAATCTTAATGGCTTGGATGATGCGCTGGATGTGGCCATCACCGGTGGCAGTGATCTCAATTTTGATGGCATTGATGATGGCTTTCAGCGTCCCGATTTCGATGGCGATGGGATAATTGATGGCCATGATCTGGACAGCGATAACGATGGTTTGCACGATGTGTTGGAAGCAGGTCTGAGTGATTTGAATCACGACGGTTTTGTGGACAACGGCGCTGTGGTTGATGTGGCTCTAGACAGCGATGCGGATCTGTTGCCCGATTATCTGGATACGAATTCCAATAACAGCGGTCAGTTTGATATTGCCACGACTTCCTTGCAGGCCTTGGATGGTAATAATGATGGGGCGATTGATCTGGTTGTTGATCCTGATGGTGACGGGATTCTTTCCAGTGCGGATCTATTGCCCAATCAGTTTGGCAATTTGTTGGCAGCGGACAGTGATGGCGACGGTATTGCCGATGGTTTGGATCTGGACTCGGACGGCGATGGCATTCCCAATTTAGTTGAGGGGTTCGATGATCTGGATGGTGATGGCGTGCCGAACTATTTGGATTTGGATACGGACAACGACGGTCTGGCGGATGTGGTGGAAGGTGGTGGTAATGATGTGAACGGTGATGGTCGTTTGGATGCTGCTTTGGATCTGAACGGTGATGGTTTGGCGGACAGCGTTGATCCTAATCTGGGTGGTACACCTTTGCCATTGCCGGACAGTGATGGTGATGGTTTGCCCGATTATCAGGATTTAGACAGTGATGCTGATGGCATTGCCAGTGTGCTGGAGGCGGGTGAGAACGATGCTAATAATGATGGTCAGGTGGACGATTTTATTGATCAAAATGGCAATGGTTGGTCAGACAATCAAGAAATATTGTTGGGTGGTGTGACTTTGCAGAGCGGCGAAGTGGGTGAGGGTATCTATGTTTTGCAATCCTCGTTGAATGGAATAGGCTCATTGTCTACGTTGAGTTTGTGGTTACTGTTCCCTCTGCTGTTATTACGTCAGCGTCGTTTTCAAGTGATTCTTGTTTTGCCGCTGCTACTGTTTTTTAGTCACGCTTATGCCATCGAGGGCGATTACAGTAGGCCTAATTGGTATGTGGGCATTAATGGCGGGTTAACGGAATTGACTCCGCGTGAAAATCAGAGTGGTTTGGTGGTTGCAGATAAAAATAGCAATGGCGTAGGGCTACTGATGGGGCGGCATCTGTTGGATCAATTCGCGTTGGATTTTTTTGCCATTGATGGTGGTTTCGCGGCGATTAAACATCAAAATCCGGCGGTGGGTTTGCAAGGAGGGCTGCATTATAAGTTTTATGGTAGCAGCTTGGCTTGGTTTCCGTGGACTCATCAGCCTATGTTTGCGCCGTATATTAAAGCGGGTCTGCACTACAATGAAAATTCGGTGGATAACAGCCGAATTAACTATGAGAAGTTGAATAATTTGGGACTGCATTTGGGGTTGGGTCTGGTTTGGTACGCGCTTCCGCGTTTGGGCGTTACGCTGGATTACAGTAGTTTTGATCGGGATGCCAACTATCTTTCCTTGGGCTTACGTCTGGTTTTGGGCAGCCAAAAAGAAGAGGTTGTGGTGGTTAAAGCCTTTAATTTACCTCATCTGGCTGAACCAAAATTGTTGATCATGGCGGACAGCGATGGCGATGGCATTCCTGATGTGAATGACCGTTGTACTGGAACGCCTATTGGCGTGGCGGTGGATGCCTTTGGTTGTCCCTTGGACAGCGATGGCGATGGTATTCCCGATTATCTGGATCGCTGTAACGGCAGTTCTAAAACCATGTGGGTCGATGAAAATGGCTGTGGTGTATTTAACAGTCATATTTTGAGAGGGGTTAATTTTAAAACCAACTCGTATGAGTTGGAGAAAAAATCTCGTTCTGCTTTGGATAATATTGCGCTCAAGTTGAAGCAGTACAACAAAATCACGGTGGAGATTGCCGGTTACACCGACAGTCGTGGGGCGGCTCAATACAACCAATTCCTATCGCAGAAGCGAGCGGAGTCGGTGGTGAATTATTTGATTCAGCGAGGCGTGGAGGCTCAGCGTTTGGTGGCTAAGGGGTATGGTGAGTTGAATCCCATTACCACCAATCGTAGTGCAAAAGGGCGTGCCACCAATCGACGGGTTGAGGTGCATGTTTTAAAACGGCATTGATTGTCGTTTTAATCGTCTGAAACAGTAGGTAGTGCTTGGTTAAAGTGGAGGCAGGCCGTAAAATTGCCTCTTTCCATTACCCGCTGTTGTGTTGATTATGAACTCTTCTGAGCTGCTTTCTCCTGCTGGAACCCTAAAAAACATGCGTTATGCATTTGCCTATGGTGCAGATGCCGTTTATGCGGGGATGCCTCGTTACAGCCTGCGGGTGCGTAACAATGATTTTAACGCAGAGAATCTGGCCATTGGCATTCAGGAAGCGCATCAGCAGGACAAAAAGCTGTTTGTTGCCTGCAATGTGATGCCGCACAATTCTAAGCTGAAAACCTTTATGAGCGATCTTCAGCCAATTATTGAGATGAAACCGGATGCGCTGATTATGGCCGATCCCGGTCTGATCTTTATGGTGCGTGAAGCGTGGCCAGAGATTCCAATTCATCTTTCAGTGCAGGCCAATACGGTCAATTATGCGGCGGTGAAATTTTGGCATTCGGTGGGCATTGAGCGGGTGATTCTGTCACGTGAACTTTCCTTGGATGACATAGCCGAGATTCGCCAGCAAGTGCCAGAGATGGAGTTAGAGGTGTTTGTTCACGGGGCGCTCTGCATTGCCTATTCGGGGCGCTGTATGTTGTCCGGTTACTTTAATCATCGGGATGCCAATCAAGGTACTTGCACCAACTCCTGTCGTTGGGATTATAAAATGACCCCAGCGGAAGAGGGTGTTGATGGCGTCTGGCGACCCCCTGCAAATGAAGAGATTGTGGCTCCGCAACCGGAAGCACGGCACCCGATGGCAGATCAGCCGGTGTTTTTGGAAGAGCCAAAACGTCCTGGGGAGTTGATGCCGGTCATGGAAGATGAGCATGGCACTTACATTATGAACTCCAAAGATCTGCGCGCGGTCGAGCATGTGCATAACTTGGTTAAGCTGGGAGTGAATTCGCTCAAAATTGAGGGGCGCACCAAGTCGCATTATTACGCGGCTCGTACCGCACAGGTTTATCGACGTGCCATTGATGATGCGGTGGCGGGGAAACCCTTTAACCCACAACTGTTGGGTATTTTGGAAAATTTGGCCAACCGAGGTTATACCGACGGTTTTTATCAGCGTCACCATACCCAAGCGGAACAAAATCTCATTGCGTCGCACTCAGATTCTTATAAACAGCGTTTTGTGGGTGAGATCAGTGATTACGATGAAAGCACTCAGCTGGCGACCATTGAGGTAAAAAATAAATTTTCCGTGGGTGACAGTTTGGAGCTGCTTTCACCGCAAGGTAATCAAACTTTTACGTTGGATCAGGTATGGGATTTGAAAGGCAATGATATGCAGGTGGTGCCGGGTGGGGGTTATCGGGTTAAGATTAAAACACCCCAAGCGGCTTCTAAATTGGATCTTTTGACGATAAACCTGACATAACAGTTTTATTTCTTTATTTGTCGTTATTGATTGCTTGCAGAGTTTGAGTGACAGTGGGAAAAATAGTCGTTTATAATGATAAAAGTGTCCATTGAGGTGAATAGAGTGAAGAAACAACCGACAATAGGTCGAGATGTGGATCTCGATTTGGAAGAGACTCTGCTGGATTCAGAGGCAGACTTAAAGGCAGCACTGCGCAGCATTCGTGATCGAGGAGTGGATTTTGGTGATGAAACGGATGAAACCTCTGAGTTTGATTCACAAGAGACGGTGGTGGAGCACGACCTACAGGCTTTAAAAGTGGCATTGGCAAAGATTCGCCGTTCGGATCAGGTGAAAAAAACACGTCGGCAGGCGGTTGTGCCAGTGCCGGATCTGGAGTTGGATGAAACCCCGATTCAAGAGGCCGCTGAGTTAAACGAGTCGTTAGCCAAATTTCGTAAGGCAAATGACATTGATAACGAATTAGAAGTTGATCAGACCCTAGTAGATAACGATCAGATGGCTTTGCAGGAGGCTCTGGCTAAAATTCGCCGTGGTGAGTTTTAGTTGCCGTTGCTCTTGAGTGAGGCGCAGATTTTTTTGTAGTTAAACATCCGTTGTGTCGTGATCTTGCCTTGGGTCACTGCCGCTTGCACCGCGCAGTTCGGTTCCACCAGATGTGTGCAGTTATTGAATTTGCAGTAGGGAGCCAACTCATCAAACTCTCGAAACCCCTTGGCAATTTGGACTTGAGTGAAATTTTCCAGCGAATATTCTCGCACCCCAGGTGAGTCGATCAGCTCGCCGCCGTTGGGCAGTGGGTAGAGGATGGTGGTGGTGGTGGTGTGTTTCCCCAAGCCCGTCGCTGCTGAGAGTGTGCCGACTCGGATTTCACGTTCCGGCAGCAGGTGCTGGATAATAGACGATTTACCCACTCCTGATTGACCCACAAAAATGGCGGTTTGCTGATGTAATGCCTCTCTCAGGGGGTCTAGACCATCACCATCAATCGTGTTGACCAACAGCGATTCATAGCCAAGATCTTGATACCGTTTCAACAGTTGGCCGGTTTTTTCTCGCTCTTGAGTGGAGAGAAGATCCGATTTATTGATCACCAACAGCGGCGTGACCCCCATGCTGACGGCGGCGGCTAAAAAGCAGTCGATCATCTCAGGGCTGATGCCAGGGGCAGGGGCATTGACAATGATTAGGCGGCTGAAGTTGGCCGCCAGCGGTTTAGGGTGACCTCGGTGATCGGGGCGTTCCAGCACCGATTGCCGTGGTTCAATGCCAGTAATGACACTGTCACCGCGCGTTTGAGGCTGCCAGAAGACACGATCCCCACAGACCGGCAGAGCGACCCGTTTGCGCGCCACGGCGCGATGAATTACGCCGTTCTCATCCTCAAATGCGAGGGTGGCACCGTAGTTGGCAATCACTCGACCGCTGAGGTCGTTGCTGGTGTCAGTGACTCGCGGCGGAGGCGGAGGCGTTTTAGTGCGTCGTTGTCGTGTTTTTTTTGCCATCTGGATCGTTAATCAGCGACCAGCGCATCAAGTTTGGCGGCGCAGATAAAGTCGTTGTGCGATAAACCGCCGATGGCGTGGGTGCTGTAACGTACCAAGCAGCGGTTGTAGCCCACTTCCAGATCGGGGTGGTGATCTTCGTGGTGTGCCACCCAAGCCAAGGCATTAACAAAGGCCATTGTTTGATGAAAATCTTTGAAGTTAAAGCTGCGTTGAATCTCTTTGCCATCGTCACGCAGCTGCCACTCGTGCAACTGTGACATAAGATTGTTGGCCGCTTCTAAACTGATCGCTTCCACCCCGCCTTCACAGGGTTGGCATTTGCTTTGGAGTAGATCAGTGTTCATGTTTGCGCTCTTTTTTGGCATCGAAGTGATAATACTCTTTGTTGAGATAACCAATCACGTCGTTTACTTCGTCATCAAACCAAGTCAGGCCTAGGTTGTTTTTGCACATTCGTACCTGTGTTCCTAACGCAGGCAGTGAAGTCACTTTGCGATTTTCGCGGGTGTAGTTGTCGCTGTCGTGGCAGCGAACACACGATTCACCGTGCAGTTCTTTACCGTCTTCAGTGTCGGCTAAAACCAGAGCTGGGCTGGCACTTAAGGTGAGTAAACAAGCAAATGCGGTGTGGGACAGTTTCATGAAGAGACCTCTTTCAGTTGATTGAGATGCGCAATCCGAATGGAAGCCGGAGGATGCGAGTCGTAGAAGGCAGAATATAACGGATCGGGGGTCAGCGTGCTGGCATTTTCGCGATAGAGACCCACCAGAGCGGTGATCAACTCTTCTGCTGAGCTGTTTTGGGCGGCAAATTCATCCGCTTCAAATTCGTGTTTGCGCGAAAACAGCGCGGTTAGCGGCTGTAGGAAAAAGCTGAAGACCGGCATGATCATCATAAACAGCAGCAGCGCCATGTAAGTTGATGGGGTAGAGACGCCCAAGCTGCTGTAAAACCAGTCGGAGGCCATCAGCCAAGCGAGCAGGTAGAGACCGGCTAGGCTCATGGCGGCCATTAAAACGATGTTTTTGATCACATGTTTGCGTTTGAAGTGTCCCAGCTCGTGGGCGAGCACCGCTTCCACTTGTGAGGGGGTGAGAGACTCCAGCAAGGTGTCAAAAAAGACGATGCGTTTGTTACGGCCAAAGCCGCTGAAATAGGCGTTGCCGTGGCCGGAGCGTTTCGAGCCGTCTACCACAAAAATGCCGTTGCTGCTAAAACCGCAGCGCTGCAATAGGTTGTCGATGCGCTCTTTGAGTGCGCCCTCTTCGAGGGGCGAGAAGGTATTGAACAGCGGCGCGATGATGCTGGGATAGGCCCAGAGGATGAAGAGGTTAAAGCCGATCCAAACCAGCCAAGTGTAGAGCCACCAGTTTTCACCGGCTCCGTTCATCAACCATAAGACCACCGCGATCAGTGGCAGCCCCAATACCAACATCAGCAGCGTGCCTTTGAGCATGTCTTGGACAAACAGTTTTGGGGTGATTTTGTTGAAACCAAATTGCTCTTCAATGACAAAGGTTCGGTAAAGGTTGAAGGGCAGATCTAACAGAGCGCCGATCACCGTCAAACTAATGATGACTGCGATGCCTGTTGTCAGCGGATTCCATTCCAACTGTTGCCAACTCTGATCCAGCCATTCCAAACCGCCACCAAACGTCCAAACCAGCAGCAACACAGGCTCAAGCAGCAGATCCCAGCGTCCAAAACGCGCCTTACGAAGGGTGTAATCGGCGGCGGTTTGGTGGTTTTCCAAGCTGATGTTCTGTTGGAACTCGGTGGGAACTTGGGCGCGATGTTGCTGTACATGACTGATTTGGCGTTGGTTTAACCAGAGTCGCACCAAAATGCTGGCGGCAAGAGCGGTTAAAAAGAGTAGGCTAAAAGTGCTCATAGAGTTTAGAAACTGTATTAATATATGGGTCGTTAGAATAACAAATTATTCAGTAGGATAAGACCCTAACTTTCTGAAGGAGTTTTCACATGAGTAAAGAAGAGCCATCAAAACAGAATTTGATCTGGATAGATCTAGAGATGACGGGGTTGGAGCCACAGACGGATCAGATCATCGAGATCGCCACGGTGGTGACCGATGCCGAGCTGAACGAGTTGGCGCAAGGGCCGATGATTGCTATTCATCACAGCGATGAGGTGATGGCAATGATGGATGAGTGGAACACCAATCAGCACGGCAAATCCGGTTTGAACCAGCGAGTAAAAGAGAGCCGTTATTCGTTGGCTGAGGCCGAAGCGGAGAGCATTGAATTTTTGCAAAAATGGGTGGCAAAAGGGGCGTCGCCGATGTGTGGTAACAGTATCTGTCAGGATCGGCGTTTTATGGCGCGTCTGATGCCGACCTTGGAAGACTATTTCCATTATCGTAATTTGGATGTCAGCTCTATTAAGGAGCTGACCTCTCGTTGGGCACCGGAAATTTTAAAAGGTTTTACTAAGCAGAGTTCTCACTTGGCCTTGAATGACATCCGTGATTCGATTAATGAGCTGAAATATTACCGTCAGCAGGTGTTTAAGATTTAATCTGCCTCGGTGTTGCTGTTGGTTTCGATGGGAGTGTCGTCGCAGTTGCCCCAGTCAGACCAAGAACCAGGATAACCTCTGACTTTGGCGTAACCGAGCTGTTTGAGCATAAACCAACTGAGCGCGGAGCGGTGGTGGGTTTGGCAGTAGACAATCACTTCTTTATCACTGCTGATGCCGGACGAGAGCAACAATGTAGCAATTTCATCCGCAGAGCGAAAACGGAGATTTTTGGTCGGATCAAGGCCAATGCTCCACTTAAAGTGAATCGCCCCAGGAATACGGCCTGAGTGTTTGGAGTAGGCCTCACTGCCATCAAACTCGGCTCTGGAGCGAGCGTCTAAAATCTGGACGTTGGGGTTGTTGAGGTGTTTTAAAATGTATTTTTGATCAGCAACGTTGTAGCCCTTGAAGAGCGCTTGATAGGTGCTTGGCTCGGGGAAAATAGGGTTGTTGCTGAGGGGGTGGCCTTCGTTAGCCCAGCTGTGCAGGCCGCCGTTGAGCAGTGAAAAATGGCGATGACCAAAGGCTTCCAGAGTCCACAACAGGCGTGCCGCATTACCGCCACCTTCATCGTCGTAGGCAACCACATGGGTCTTGGGGGTTAAACCAATGGCGGACATCAAACGGTTGAATTGTTCGCTGCTGGGCAGTAGGCCGCCAATAGGGGGCGCAAAACGGATGATCTGGGTGTAATCCAGATGAATTGCGCCAGGAATATGGTAATGACGATAGAACTGTGGGCGTGAGACATCGATGATCAGCAAATTACTGTTACCCAGCAGAGATTCAAGCTGTTTTGTTTCAACCAGAAGAGGAGCCAGTGGGGTGCTCATGATATTCCTTTGTCTTCCGTAGGGGTTAAAATGGTATTTTTTGCGTTGCTCAGCATTTTTGGGTAGTCGAGGGTGTAATGCAGGCCTCGACTTTCTTTTCTCTGTTGCGCCGAGCGAATAATCAACTCTGCGACCAGGGCTAAATTACGCAGTTCCAGCAGGTCGCTGCTGACACGAAAGTTACCGTAATAGTCATGGATTTCTCGTTGCAGCAGTTCAATGCGATTTTTAGCACGTTGTAAGCGTTTATCGGTACGCACAATACCGACATAATCCCACATAAAGCGTCGCAATTCATCCCAGTTGTGTGAGACCACCACCTCTTCGTCGGAGTTGGTCACGCGGCTCTCATCCCAGAGAGGCACGTTTCTGTTTTTACGCGGTTGTTTAAGTTGATGTTGGATAATGTCTTCGGCGGCAGAACGAGCGAAAACAAGACACTCTAATAACGAATTACTGGCCATGCGATTGGCACCGTGCAGCCCGGTTGATGCGGTTTCGCCGATGGCATAGAGGCGCGGCAATTGGGTGCGCCCGTTGAGATCGGTGATTACCCCACCACAGGTGTAGTGGGCAGCAGGTACCACGGGAATGGGCTCTTGGGTCATGTCGATGCCAAATTGCTGGCATTTTTGGTAAATGTTGGGGAAGTGTTTGCGAATAAAATAGGCCGGTTTGTGGCTGATGTCCAGATAGAGGCAGTCAACGCCAAGGCGTTTCATTTCGTGATCGATGGCACGGGCGACGATGTCACGGGGAGCCAGTTCAGCGCGAGAATCAAAGCGGTGCATAAAGGCGCTGCCATCGGGCAGCAGCAGTTTGCCGCCTTCACCGCGCACCGCTTCAGAGATCAGCGAGGATTTGGCTTTGGGGTGATAGAGGCAAGTGGGGTGAAACTGCATGAATTCCATATTGGCCACCTGACAACCAGCACGCCAGGCCATGGCAATGCCGTCGCCGGTGGAGCCATCAGGGTTGCTGCTGTAGAGGTAGACTTTACTGGCACCGCCGCTGGCCAAAATAACCACTGAGGCTAAAAAGGTTTCGATCTGCTCTTGTTCCCGATTGAGTACGTAGGCACCAATGCACTCTTTTTCGCCCCTGTTATTGTTTTTGGTGATCAGGTCAACGGCGTTATGATGTTCGAACAGGGCGATGTTGGGGTGGCGACGTGATTGTGCTTCGAGGGTGTTTTCCAGTGCTTGGCCGGTGGCATCGTCAGCGTGAATGACCCGCCGGTGGCTGTGGCCTCCCTCACGGGTAAGATGGTAGTGTGAGCCACCGTTGTCATCGCCGCATTGGGTGAAGGGCATTTGCAGCGACTCAAGCCAGTGAATGCTATCAGGGCCGTGAGTGACCACATGTTGTACGGTTTCGGGGTTGCAGAGACCGGCGCCAGCATTGAGGGTGTCCTCGGCATGGGATTCAAAGCTGTCTTCTTTATCCAGTACCGCAGAAATGCCTCCCTGAGCGTAGAAGGTGCTGCCATCTTTCAAGACGTTTTTGGAAAGCACGGCAACCTGAGCATGAGGGGCAAGCTGTAACGCCAAGGTGAGGCCAGAAGCACCAGAGCCGATAATTAAAATGTCGTATTGTTTCTGTTTTTTTTGCATTTGCTTGTAGAGCGGAGCCGGTCTGTGTATTTTGTCCCTCTTGCAGAGAGGGTTAAGGCGATTAAGGTTTAATATGTCTGCTTGGTAGCGGCATTCTACCCGCTTTTTTTGAAAAAGCGGCATAAAAAAGAGAACCAACAAAATTTTTTGCGGTCTATCCTAGCGGTTTGGGCAGCAAGAGTAAGGAGTCTGCCCAGATGGGCGAGAGAGATATTGATCTTGAGTTGGTAAGGCGTGTACAGCGGGGCGATAAAGCAGCTTTTGATCTGCTGGTGTTGAAGTATCAACATAAAATTGCTCATTTGATCTTGCGCTTTGTCAAAAATCCGGCCGATGTGCAAGATGTGGCACAAGAAGCGTTTATTAAAGCCTATCGTGGTTTGAAGAATTTTCGCGGTGACAGTGCGTTTTACACTTGGATGTATCGCATTGCGGTCAATACGGCGAAAAACTTTTTGGTCTCCAATCGGCGCAAGGCACCGCATGGTACGGTGGATGCGCAGGAGGCGGAGCAGTACGACGGTGCAGATCTGCTCAGGGAATACGCAACACCGGAACATGAGTTGTTGTCCAACGAAGTGAAAGAGGTGGTACACCGCACGATCAATGAATTGCCAGCAGAGTTGAAAATGGCGATCACCTTGCGGGAACTGGAAGGGTTGTCTTATCTTGAGATTGCCCAAGTGATGGAGTGCCCCATTGGCACGGTGCGCTCCCGTATTTTTCGAGCGCGTGAGGCGATAGATCACAACCTAAAACCTCTTCTTGACGAGACGGAAGAATATTATGTCAATGAATAAACAGATTAATGAGTCACTGTCGGCATTGATGGACGGTGAAGATAATGACAAAGAGCGTGAACGGCTGTTGAACTTGATGGCGGATGCCGGTCAGACAGAGTTGAAAGATCGGTGGGGGCGTTATCATCTGATCTCTGAGGGAATGCAAGGGGACGTACCACTGCTGAAGGCCAACTTTGCAGATGAGGTGAGACAAGCCATTGATAATGAACCGGTTGTTTTGAGCCCCAGGTCTCTGAAATCTACGGTAACGCGAGACAGATGGTTGAAAGGTGTGGCTGGTTTTGCCATTGCCGCCAGTGTGGCGTTGGTTTCAATTGTGGGTTTGAGAAGCTTGCAAAACGAGAGCGGGAGTGTTGATTCGCAAATGGCACTCCAATCGCCACCCACGATGTTGTTACAGCCTCGTCAGGATGTGCGTTTGGTGACGGCTCCGTTGCAGGGAACGCGTTGGAATGTGCATTGTTCCACTGTTGAAAAACGTTTGAATGGTTATCTGGCCACGCATACGGAGCATACCGTGTTGGGTGAGGTACAGGGGGTGGTTCCTTACTCTCGTTTGGTTGGCTACGATCAATAGGGTGCTGAATTGATGCGGATACTCGTTACACTTGTGTTGTCTCTATTGGCTTTTCCGCTGTTTGCCGATGAGGTTCGGCAGTGGTTAGATCGCATGTCGGTTGCCATGCAAACTCATAATTATGAAGGGGTGTTTGTTTATCAGCATGGCTCTGAGTTGGAGTTGATGCGTATCGTGCATGGTCATGATGGCGAGCATGAGCGCGAACGGCTCTTTTCACTGAATGGCGAAGCGCGTGAGGTGATTCGAGACAATCACTCAGTCATCTGTATTTGGCCAAACAGTCAATCTATGACGGTGAGTCAATCGCATTCGCGTTCGCCTTTTTTATCTACGGTGCCAGATTCGGTCGGGCATTTAGACCGTTTTTATGACCTCTCGATAAAAATGGGAGAACGGGTTGTCGGTCGTGATGCCCGTCTGCTGAGCATTCGTCCCAAAGACTCATTTCGTTACGGCTATCGTTTGTGGCTGGATAAGAAAAGTGATTTGTTATTGCGTTCCGATCTACTGGATGCTGAGGGAAAGATCATTGAGGTGGTGATGTTCACCGAGTTGACCTTATTAAAGTCGGTGCCCAAAGAACGTTTTGCTTCGATTTCTGGCGATAAAGGTTTTACCTTGCAACACCATAAAGAGAGTAAAGCGTCGTTAAACTTCAGTTCGCCTTGGTTGGTGGCAGAGGTGCCCGAGGGTTTTGTTGTTATTTCTCAGATGAAGAAAACCGTGCATTCAAATAAAGCTCCGGTTTTTCATACGGTCTACTCGGACGGTTTGGCCAGTGTCTCTGTTTTTATTGAAAAAGTGATGGCAGAGAAAGAGCATTTTCAAGGTGTATCGAAAATGGGGGCGGTGACGGTGTACGGTCGAGTTATTGGCAATCATCAAATTACCGTGGTTGGAGAAGTGCCATTGCAGACCGTTAAATTGATTGCCCAGTCAATCGAAGCAGTTAGACAAATTTCACCTAAAGAGCCGTTATGATTGAAGAACAGGCTCGCATAAGTGGGATTGAGGGTAATTACGCTTGGGTGGAAGTTGAGCGTCGCTCTGCTTGTGGCTCCTGTGCGGTGAGTGGTGGTTGCGGTACCTCAGTCTTGGCCAATGTACTCGGGCGGCGTATGAGCCGGATTAAAGTGTTGAACTCCATTTCTGCTGATTTGGGTGACTCGGTGGTGGTGGGGATTCCTGATGCGGCGTTGTTGCAAGGTTCCTTGGCGGTCTATGCCGCTCCTCTGTTGAGTATGTTATTATTCGCTCTGCTCGGGGAGCAGCTTATGAATAACTCCCAATGGGTCGAAATCGGCTCGATTTTTGGCGGCCTATTGGGGTTGAGTTTAGGCTTTTTTTGGTTACGTTATTACAGTCGTCGTATCTCAAAAACCCCACATCATCAACCGGTCATTTTACGTAAAGTATGGCCTTTGCATGCATCAGCAGATTGAGTTGTTGTTTGATCTTTGCTGGCTGCTCCTCCCTATTTTTGTCGTTTCGCAGGAGAAATTATGAACACCGCACTTAAGTGGCTCACTCTGTTGGTTGTGCCTTTTTTGTTTATGTCCGCTGAAGCGAGTTTGCCTGATTTCACTCGCTTGGTGGCTGAAAATCATAAAGCGGTGGTGAACATCAGTACCACGAAACGAGTTGAGCGGCGTAATTTTTTACCGCGTGGCATGGACAAAATCCCAGATCTGGAAAACAGCCCTTTTGGTGAGTTGTTCAGACGTTTTTTTGGTGAAGGCGAAGGGATGCCGGAGTACCAGGACTCCACCTCGTTGGGGTCTGGGTTTATTATTTCAGCAGACGGTTATATTTTAACCAACAACCATGTGGTTGATGGGGCTGATGAAATCGTCGTGCGTCTGCATGATCGTCGTGAGTTACTGGCTACAGTGGTTGGTGTTGATGGCCGCAGTGACATTGCCCTATTGAAAGTCAGCGCTGACTCTTCCTTGCCAGTGGTCAATGTAGGGACTTCCAGTGATCTTCAAGTTGGCGCGTGGGTGTTGGCCATTGGTTCGCCATTTGGGTTTGAGCACAGTGTGACTCAGGGCATTGTCAGTGCCAAAGGCCGCAGTTTACCCAATGAAAATTACGTGCCCTTCATTCAAACTGATGTGGCGATCAACCCTGGTAATTCCGGTGGTCCTCTGTTCAATTTGGAGGGTAAAGTTGTGGGGATTAACTCGCAAATTTACAGTCGTACCGGTGGTTTTATGGGTCTCTCTTTCGCGATTCCCATTGAGGTGGCGATGGATGTTGTGGAGCAGCTTAAATCCAAAGGTAAGGTGACTCGGGGTTGGTTGGGTGTGATCATTCAAGAGGTGACCCGTGAATTAGCCGAGTCGTTTGATATGAAAGTGGCACACGGTGCCTTGGTGGCGCGTGTTTTGAGTAACAGCCCCGCGCAGGCGGCAGAGATTCGAGTGGGAGACATTATTACTCGTTTTAATGGTCAGCGTGTTTCGACCTCAACCGATCTTCCACCGCTGGTGGGGCGCATCCATGTGGATGATGTGGCGAAAGTTGAAGTGATTCGTAACGGTAAAAAATTGCAGCTTAAAGTACAGATTGGCGAATTGCCAGAACAGGTGCAGTTGGCAGATGAAAACCCCACACCCAAAGTGAAAGAGCGTAATCGTTTGGCTCTTGAGGTGGGCGAGTTGGATGTCAAACTGCGCCAAGAGTTGGGTTTGCAAACCGGTGGTGTGTTGGTGCAAAAAGTCTTTAAAGGTCCGGCAGCGGCCAGTGGCATTCGCAGCGGTGATGTCATTGTCATGTTGGATAATCAGGCGGTTAAAAGCGTTGCTGATTTTGATGCCATTATGAAAACCTTGCAGATGGAGCGCTCCATTTCCGTGTTGGTGCAACGTCATGATGGGCCAATTTTCTTGGCACTGAAACTTGCTGAAAAATGAAACCCAAATTGACGCTCTACAGTCGGCTCTATTGCCATCTTTGTGAAACGATGCAGCTTGAATTACAGCAGCTCAGTGATGAGGGGCAATTTGAGCTTGAAGTGATTGATATTGATCGTGATCGTGATGCCGAATTGAAACAACGTTATAACGAATTTGTTCCCGTGTTAAACCATGGGGATAGAGAAATCTGTTTTTACCAGCTGGACAAGGACGCTCTACAACGAGCACTTGCAACAAAGGTGTTTGTGTAGATGAAAAATATCCGTAACTTCTCCATTATTGCCCACATTGATCACGGTAAATCGACCATTGCGGATCGTTTTATTCAGATTTGTGGCGGTTTGAGTGAGCGTGAAATGGATTCTCAGGTTTTGGATTCAATGGATCTGGAACGTGAACGTGGCATTACAATTAAAGCACAGTGTGTTTCTCTGGATTACAACGCTCGTAACGGTGAAACGTATCACCTCAATTTTATTGATACGCCAGGCCATGTGGATTTCTCCTATGAGGTTTCACGTTCACTGGCGGCCTGTGAAGGGGCGTTGCTGGTGGTGGATGCCTCGCAAGGGGTAGAAGCACAGAGTGTGGCCAACTGCTACACCGCCATTGAGCAGGAGCTTGAGGTGGTGCCGGTGCTGAACAAAGTCGACCTGCCTGCCGCTGATCCTGAGCGGGTGATCAATGAGATTGAAGAGATCATCGGCATTGAAGCCGGTGATGCCTTGTTGGTCAGTGCCAAAAGCGGTTTGGGCATTGATGATCTGCTGGAACAGATCGTCGAACGAGTTCCTGCCCCCATTGGAGATCCTGACGGGCCGACACAGGCGCTGATTATTGACTCTTGGTTTGATAATTTTGTCGGGGTTATCACCTTGGTTCGGGTGGTGCATGGTCGGTTGGCGAAAAAAGACAAACTGCGCATGATGTCCACAGGGCGTGATTTTTTAATCGATCAAGTGGGTGTTTTTACCCCCAAACGTCAGCCAGTCGATTCGATCAGTGCGGGGCAGGTGGGTTACATTATTGCTGGTATCAAGGACATTGATGCGGCTAAGGTGGGAGATACTATCACCACCTTGCGCAACCCCGCTGAAGAGGTGTTACCTGGTTTTCAAGAGGTGCAGCCACGGGTGTTTGCGGGGCTGTTTCCCATCAGCGCCGATGATTACGATAATTTCCGCGATGCGCTGCAAAAATTGCGACTCAACGATGCTTCACTGAATTTTGAGCCAGAGACTTCTCAGGCACTGGGTTTTGGTTTTCGTTGTGGTTTCCTTGGCATGTTGCACATGGAAATCGTCCAAGAACGGTTGGAGCGTGAATACAATTTGGATCTGATCACCACCGCGCCGACGGTGGTTTATGAATTGCTGGATACCAAAGGTGATCTTTTTTACATTCACAATCCTTCAGAAATGCCCGCAGTGAACAAGTTGGATGAGATTCGTGAGCCGATCATTGAGGCCAATATTTTGGTGCCGCAAGAATTTGTGGGTGATGTGATCAAACTCTGCATCGACAAACGCGGGGTGCAGAAAAACATGCAGTATTTGGGTAACCAAATTGCCTTGTCGTATGAGATGCCCATGAGTGAGGTGGTCTTGGACTTTTTTGATCGGCTCAAATCGGTTAGTCGAGGTTTTGCTTCGTTTGATTATGAATTTAAACGTTTTCAAGCGGCAGATCTGGTCAAGGTGGACGTGTTGATCAACGGTGATCGTGTCGATGCGCTCTCCATTATTGTGCATAAAGACCGTGCCCAAGGGCGGGGTCGTGAATTGACCGACAAAATGAAAGAGATCATTCCACGGCAGATGTTTGACGTGGCGGTGCAGGCGGCCATCGGCAGCCATGTTATCGCTCGTTCCAGTATTAAAGCGTTGCGCAAAAACGTCACCGCCAAATGTTACGGCGGTGATATCAGTCGTAAACGCAAATTGCTGGAGAAGCAAAAAGCGGGTAAAAAACGCATGAAGCAGATCGGCCGAGTGGAGATTCCTCAAGAGGCCTTTTTGGCTGTGTTGCAAGTGGATCGAAAATAGCTGTTGTTCTTAAAAATTATGAAAAGGGTTGTGTAGATGAATTTTGATTTTGCCTTAATGCTGGTGTCAGGAACGGGCATTACCGGGGTAATTTGGGCCATTGATGCGCTGTTTTTTGCGAAAAAACGCGGTGTGGTGTTGGCGAAACCTGGTGCGATTTCGGAAGTGGAGAGCAAACGAGAACGCCCAGGAGAACCGGTGTTGGTGGAATACGCACGTTCCTTTTTCCCCGTGTTATTGGTGGTGTTGCTGTTGCGCTCTTTTTTGGTGGAGCCGTTTCGCATCCCCTCCGGTTCGATGATGCCAACGCTGTTGGTGGGCGATTTCATTTTAGTGAATAAATTTTCTTATGGTGTTCGCCTGCCGGTGTTGAACAAAAAAGTGGTGGATATTGGTACCCCCAAACGGGGTGATGTGGTGGTGTTTCGTTACCCCCGTAATCCCAGTGTCGATTACATCAAGCGGGTGATTGGTCTGCCGGGTGATCAAGTGGAGTACTTTAATAAAACCCTCTACATCAATGGTGAGCGTATTTCGGTGGAAGAAATCGGTCAATTTGAGAGTGCTCAAGAGGCGCGTGGTGGCCTTGCGACCGTTGAATTCAAAGAGGATTTGGGTGAGGTGAATCATTCAATGCTGATTACCCCCAGTCGTTACAACAGCCCCGAAGGGCGTTACATTGTGCCAGCAGGGAATTATTTTGTCATGGGAGACAATCGCGATAACAGCAACGACGGTCGTGTTTGGGGGTTTGTGCCCGATGAAAATTTAGTGGGCAGAGCCTTTGGTATTTGGATGAATTGGAACGGTTCTGGTATTACTTGGTCAAGGCTGGGCAAATCCATAGAGTAACGGAGTGATCATGCAAACAGCGAAACGTCAGAGCGGCAAAATTACACTGAGTAAAATGATCAGTTTTATTCTTTGGGGGTTTTTGCTGGCGATTCTTGTCCGTTTGACCCCCGTTTATGTGGACTACTTTACCGTTGTTTCCATTGCTGAATCGGTTATCGAAGACGATTCTTTGGTAAAAAAAGGTCGAGTTGATATGCGTCAAGCGATTAATCAGCGGTTTCGCATCAATAATTTGCGTAACTTGAAACCAAACAAAGACCTTCGTATTCATATGGGTGATAAAGATGAGGGAATTACCTTGTTGCTCGATTACGAAGTTCGAACCCATCTGTTGGGTAATCTGGATGCGGTGCTGATGTTTAAACGTGAGTTTACCCGTTGATGTCCGAGTTAAACCGACCACTGCGTAATTTGTTGTCTCTTTTGGATTACCAGTTTAAACAGCCGCGTCTGTTGGATGACGCGCTGACCCATCGCAGCGTGGGCAGTCGCAATAATGAACGCTTGGAGTTTTTAGGTGATGGCATTTTGAACTTTGTCATTGCCGCTGAGTTGTTTCAATTGAAACCAGAGTGCAAAGAGGGCGAGTTGAGCCGTCTGCGCGCCAGTTTGGTCAAAGGCGAAACCTTGGCCGTGATCGCTCGTGAACTCTCTTTGGGTGACTGCTTGAAGCTGGGTGGTGGTGAGCTGAAGAGCGGCGGTTATCGTCGCGACTCCATTTTGGCTGACGGTGTTGAGGCGATTTTAGGTGCGATCTATCAGGACAGTGGTTTTGCTGCCTGCCAAACGGTGATTTTACACCTGTTTGAAAGCCGCTTAAAAAACCTGCCCGACACCGATCTGTTGAAAGATCCGAAAACCCGTCTGCAAGAGTATCTGCAATCGCGTCAATTGGGGTTGCCAGAGTACGAAGTGATCAAAGCGGTGGGCAAAGCCCATGAGCAGAAATTTACCGTCGAGTGTCGGATCAAAGAGCTGGATCAGCTTTCACAGGCTACCGCCAGCAGTCGTCGCAAAGCCGAGCAGGCCGCCGCTTTGCTGATTTTAGACACAACACTCATCTCGAAAAAACCCGCCAAACAGGCCTAGCCTCTTTTACCTTTGTTCTGGAATGATTATGTTTGAAGAAAAACCGCCACGTTGTGGTTATGTGGCCATTGTTGGCCGCCCTAATGTGGGCAAATCCACGCTGCTGAACCAAATTTTGGGGCAGAAACTCTGCATCACGGCACACAAACCGCAGACCACTCGTCACCGCATTTTGGGGATTAAATCCGAAGTCGGTATCCAAACCCTTTATGTGGATACCCCAGGGATTCACGGTGATGGTAAGCGTGCTCTGAATCGAGTCTTGAACCGTTCCGCCAGTGGCGCGGTACATGATGTGGACGCGATTATCTTTGTGGTGCAAGCGTTGATCTGGAGCGACAACGATGAGTTGGTGCTGGGTAAATTGAAAAAATCCAGCGCGCCGGTGTTTGTGGCGGTGAATAAAGTCGATGAGGTGCCGGACAAAGAGCAGCTCTTCCCCTTTTTGCAGAAGCTCTCTGAAATGCACGATTTCGCCGGAATTGTGCCGATCTCAGCGAAAAAAGGCCGTAACGTCGAACATCTTGAGACCGCAGTCAACAACGTGTTGCCTGAACAGATGCCGATTTATCCCGAAGATCAACTGACCGACCGTAGCGAACGTTTCTTGGCCGCTGAGTTGGTGCGCGAGCAGTTGACCCGCATGTTGGATCAGGAGCTGCCCTACGGCTTGAGCGTTGAGATTGAGCGTTTTAAATATGAAAATGCGGTCAATCACATTCACGCCATTATTTGGGTGGAGCGCAGTGGTCAAAAAGGCATCGTCATCGGCAAAGGCGGCAAGCAGCTCAAAGAGGTCGGTACCCGTGCGCGCAAAGCGATGGAAAAACTGTTTGATAACAAGGTCAATCTCAAATTGTGGGTGAAGATCAAACAGGGTTGGGCGGACGATGAACGTGCGCTGCACAGTCTGGGTTACGGCGTGGAGTGAGCCGCTCTCAGCGCGTCGAGTTGCAAGATGCGTTTGTGCTGCACCGTCGTCCCTATCAAAATTCCAGCCTGCTGCTGGAGGTTTACACCCCTGACTTTGGCCGTATGGGCTTGGTGGCGCGCGGTGCGCGACGGGCTAAGTCCCCTTGGCGTGGTTTGTTGCAGCCCTTCACGCCGTTGCTGCTCTCTTGGCAGGGGCGAGGCGAGCTGCACACCCTGATTCATGCCGAAGAGGCGCAGAGCGCGTTGGCGTTGCATTCGCAAAGTCTGCTCTGCGGTTTTTATCTTAATGAACTGTTGATGCGTTTGAGCGAACGGCAAGATCCGCTGCCAGAGCTGTTTTCTCTCTATCATCACGCCCTGCTGCAACTCTCTGAAAACAATCTTGAAACTTTAGAATCGGTGCTGCGCCTGTTTGAGCTGCGTCTATTGTCGTTGTTGGGTTACGGCTTGCAGTTGCCGGAGAGAGAGAGTTTGCAAGCGGGGCAGCGCTTTGGCTTTGATGTTGAGCGGGGCGAGGTGAGGCGATTCGCCGTCGATGAAAACAGTGATTTTCCCTTGTCATTAACCTGTGTCGAAAGCTTGTTAAGCGAGCCATTTGTCTTGCCTGATGAGTGTAAACTGCCCATCAAACGCTTGCTGAGAACCTTATTAAATCAACATCTGGGCAGTAAACCATTGCAGAGCCGCGCTCTGTTTCGGTTTGGCTTCAGTGGAAAAAGAAAATGACATTAACCGTTCAAGCCGCCGCCTACGCTGCGCTGATGGAGCCTGATCCTGAGCTGAAGGTGAAAAAAACTCGCCAATTGGCCAGCGATCTGCGCGCTGAAAAATTGGCTTGGCACTGGTCAGAAGCCGAGTTGATCGGGCAGCCCGGCAGACCTGAAAAACCGGAGCTGGTGGAGCCGCGTAAGGTGCCTCGGCGCAGAGTGCAGTCGGAGCGCGGGCATCAAGCCTTGATCCATGCCATTGCCCACATTGAGTTTAATGCCATCAACTTGGCGTTGGATGCCTTGTATCGTTTTGTTGATATGCCGCGCCAATTTTATCTTGATTGGATGTTGGTGGCTGAAGAAGAGGCGCTGCATTTCTCCTTGTTGCGCGAACACTTGCAAACCTTGGGTGCCGATTACGGTGATTTTCCGGCGCACAACGGCCTTTGGGAGATGGCGCTGAAAACTCAGCAAGCGGTATTGGAACGGATGGCGCTGGTGCCGAGAGTGCTGGAGGCGCGGGGGCTGGATGTGACCCCAGGCATCATTAAAAAATTGCAGCAGATTGAGGATCAACGGGCGGTGGAGATTTTACAGATCATTCAGCGCGATGAGATCGGCCACGTCAAGATTGGCAATGCGTGGTTTTTGTACGCTTGCGAGCAGCGCGGGGTTGATCCGAGAGCGACCTTCAAGGCGTTGTTGGACGAACATATGGGCGGCTCTTTAAGGGGGCCGTTTGATGAGGTGGCGCGCTTGCAAGCGGGTTTTACTCAGAGCGAGTTGGATGAGTTGATCCGTCTGGATCAGGAACGATTAGAAAAACGAACCAATAAGGGCAGTGAAGCATGATTACCGGTGAGATTAAGAGCCAAGTGGACAAAATTTGGGAAGCCTTTTGGACAGGAGGCATCTCCAATCCGCTGACGGTGATCGAGCAATTTACCTTTCTGCTCTTTTTGCGGCGACTGGATGAGAACCAGCAATTGGAGGAGAAAAAGGCGCGTCTGATGGGGATGAAGGTGAAAAGCGCGACTTACAGCGAGGCGCAAAAGCCGCTGCGCTGGCATCAGTTTATGCAGTGTGAACCGGAGACTCTGTTTGAGCGTTTCACTCAACCGCTGGCTGCGGCGGACAATCTGACCGCGTTTGAGTTTATGAAGCAGTTGGGCAGTGAGGCGGGGGTGTTTGCCCGTTACATGAAGGGGGCGACCTTTATGATCCCCACGCCGAAGTTGTTGGCGCAGGTGGTGGAGATGATCGACGGCATTCAGATGGATGATCGGGACACCAAGGGGGATTTGTATGAGTATCTGCTCTCGAAGATCGCCACTGCGGGTACCAATGGCCAGTTTCGTACCCCGCGTCACATCATCAAGATGATGGTGGAGATGATGCGTCCGACCAAGGAGGAGACGATTTGTGATCCGGCCTGTGGCAGTGCGGGCTTTTTGGTGGCGGCCAGTGAGTATGTGCATGAGCAGTGTGACGAGTGGTTTTTGGAAGAGGCGTTTCGCCAACACTTTAATTCGCAGATGTTCACCGGCATTGAGTTTGATAGCACCATGTTGCGTATTGGGGCGATGAATTTGCAGTTGCACGGCATTGAGTCGCCGCAGTTGGTGGGGGTGGATGCGCTGAGTAAGGCCAATGCGGAGCGCGAGAGTTTCAGTCTGATTTTGGCCAACCCACCGTTTAAGGGTTCGCTTGATTACGATGGGGTGGAGGCCTCGCTGCTGACGGCGGTGAAGACCAAAAAGACGGAATTGCTCTTTTTGGGTTTGATTTTGCGGATGTTGAAGCTGGGCGGGCGCTGTGCGGTGATTGTGCCGGATGGAGTGCTGTTTGGTTCGTCGAAGGCGCATAAGCAGATTCGGCAGACCTTGGTTGAGGGGCAGAAGTTGGAGGCGGTGATTTCGATGCCCAGTGGGGTGTTTAAGCCGTATGCGGGGGTAAGTACGGCGGTGTTGGTGTTTACCAAGACGGATCATGGTGGTACGGATTCGGTGTGGTTTTACGATATGCAGGCGGACGGTTATTCGTTGGATGATAAACGGGCGGAGGTCAAAGAGAACGACATTGCCGATATTGTGGCGCGTTTTCAGATGCGTGGGGGTGAGGCGGAACAGCAGCGTGAGCGCACGGAGCAGAGTTTTTGTGTGCCGTTTGCTGACATTAAGGAGAACGATTGGGATTTGAGCATCAATCGGTATAAGGAGATTGTTTACGAGGAGGTCAAGTACGCCCCACCTGCGGATATTATTGCTGAGATTGAGGCGTTGGATGTTGAACGGGCTGAGGCGTTGAAGGTTTTGAAGGAGTTGTTGGGG
>CAZTQX010000028.1:0-5714 GCA_964615985.1 uncultured Gammaproteobacteria bacterium
TCCTGTATATCCTTATTTGTTCTGGTCTTTTCTGTCTTTTTTTCGTTTTCTGTTTGTTGTGTTTTTTTTTTTTTTTTTTCTTGTTTTTTTTTTTCTAGCAGAAGACGCCTAGCTTTGTTCGCCTTGGTCTCGTGGGCTCGGAGATGTGTGTAAGAGACCGTCTTGATGAGGAGTGGTTGGTGCTTAGTCTACGAGACTTGGTGGCGAGCGAGGCTTTTTTGCAGGTCACAAAACAGCGAGCCTCATGAGTTTTGTTGTCAACTTGTTTCAGCAAGAGATCATTATGATGGAAAACGATGTGTGTATTTGGGGAGATAGAGCATGAAGGCGCGGGGATCACTTGCCGTACATAAATTCAGCGCGGGTAAACCCAGTGTCTTGCTCGGTATGCTGTTGGTCGTTTTTATCACTGCAATGGCAGGAGCCTTTATTTATGGGGCTGTGCATGGCCGTTACGACAACGAATATCTTTCCATTGTGGGTGAGCAGCGTCTGTTATCGCAGCGCATTGTTGCTAATGCGGTCGAGTCTGCGCGTGGCAGTCGTGCGGCAAGTACTCGCTTGCAGGCGTTTGAAGAGCGTTTTTTAGAGACTTTAACGTTATTGAGAAATGGTAATCCATCCACTGGTCTACCACCGATTCCAGCGGAACTGCTGCCACCGTTGGTGGCTGTTGAAAAGAGTTGGCAGGCGGGACAGGTCAATATCGATACCATTCTCGGTGGACGGGATTCGATCATTAGTGTCAATCGTTTTGTTGATGGACTGCATGATTTGACCCCTAAACTGTCGGCCATTTCCGAAGAAGTGGTTAATATTTTGGTGTTGAAAAAAGCCAAACAAGATCTGATCTATTTGGCCACTCGCCAATTGATGTTGGTGCAACGTATTGAGAACAATCTCAATAATATTTTAACAGGTCAGAAAGATGCAGCGACGGCAGCAGCAGATCTGTTTGGACAAGATGTGGCGCTTTTTGGGCAAGTTTTGGATGGCATGTTAAAGGATTCAAAAACGCTTAAAATCAAAGCCGTTAAGAACCTCGATATTCGTAAGAAGTTGACCGAGGTTGCGACACTCTTTGCCGCCATTCATCAAAATATGGGTGGTATTTTAGAACTTTCGCCCTTGCTGTTTTCGGTTAACGAAGCTGCGGGAAAAGCCGAATATTTCAGTGCCGATTTGTTGTCATCAACAACCCGTTTAGAACAAGGATTTATGCACTATTCGCGGCGTTTGGATGTGCTTTTTTTCCAAGGAGTGGTGGCGGGTCTGTTGGCGGTGGCAACCTTGTTAGGACTAGGCTACTTTCTTGTGCGTGAAGCTCGTCAACGTTTGGCGGAGACCACTGAACAGGGACGGCGTAATCAGCGCGCGATTTTGCGCCTTTTGGATGAGTTGACCAATCTGGCTGAGGGCGATTTGACCACGCATGCAACGGTGACGGAAGACATTACTGGAGCCATTGCTGATTCGGTTAATTATGCCATTGATGCTCTGCGCAGTTTGGTAACCACCATCAATCAAACCGCCGGTGAGGTGGCATCAGCGGCGGGAACCACGCAAGCGATTGCCATTGACCTAAAAGATGCCAGTGCTCATCAAGCCAGTCAGGTGTCGTCTGCGGGTTATTCTATCGGGGAGATGGCGGAGGCGATGGATAAGGTCTCTAAAAATGCGCTCGGTTCCGCTAGGGTCGCCATGAGTTCGGTGGATATGGCCTCAAAAGGTGCCAGTACGGTGCGTTTGAGCATTGAGGGTATGGATACCATTCGTGAGCAGATTCAGGAAACATCAAAACGGATTAAGCGCTTGGGTGAAAGCTCACAGGAAATTGGTGATATTACCGGTTTGATTACTGAAATTGCAGATCAAACCAATATTTTGGCATTGAACGCCGCTATTCAGGCCTCAACAGCTGGGGAAGCGGGGCGGGGGTTTGCGGTGGTAGCCGATGAAGTTCAGCGTTTGGCGGAACGTACCGGTGCTGCTTCAAAACAGGTTGAAGTGCTGGTTCGAACCATTCAAGCAGATACCAGTGAAGCTGCCAGTTCGATGGAACAGAGCACCGCTGGTGTTGTAAGAGGGGCTAAGTTGGCTGAAAACGCAGGTGAGGCGCTGATTGCGATTGAATCGGGTTCCAAGAAACTGGCTAAGCTGATTCAAAACATATCCAAGGAGGCGAGTCAGCAAGCGCAAGCGGCGACCAGCATCTCCAATACCGTGGATGTGATTCAAGATATTACCGCACAGACTACTGGCAGTATCAGTAAAACCGCCTCTTCTATTGGTGAGTTGACTCTGTTGGCGAATTCACTGCGAGAAAAGGTTAAGGGTTTTAAACTGCCCAAAATCGATCAGGCTGAAATGGATACCGTGATTCTGCGTAGCAGAGAACTGTTGGATTCAGAGTAAGTTGTGATTATAAATCCGTTTGGTGACGATAAAAGGCGACTGCTGAGCCATGAGACGACAATTTAAAGCTGAAATTTTAAGCTCAGCAAATACCGTTATTGGTATTACGACTTCTCTTTTGGAAGGTGTGCAGAGTCGTCTGGAGCGTTACGCTGAGGAGGACTGTAGCGAGTCAGGATTATTGGACGATTGTGCGACTACGTTACGTCAGGTAACGCAGACACTCTCCCTACTGGAGGTGTACGGTGCCGCTATTCTAGCGGAGGAGATGAAGCTTTTATTACAGGAATTCGCCCTTGCCGATGGTGCTCCGCGTGTGGAGTCATTGGATGTTTTAATGAATGCTGCCTTGGTATTGCCAGAGTATCTGGGGCGTGTTCAGTCGGGTAGCCCCGACGTTCCTTTGGTTTTATTGCCGGTTTTGAATGATTTACGAGCCATTCGGCAAAAAAGTTTACTCTCCGAAAGTGTGCTGTATTTTCCTGATTTGTTGTTGCCTAAAGCGGCTTTTATAACGCCAAAAAATTCCAAAACACCCTCCCTTCAGTTGGCTGCTAAAAAACTGCGTCCTCATTGCCAAAAAGGCTTGCTGGGATGGCATAAATCCAGTGATTCTCTTAAAGATCTACGCCTTCTTCAGACTGTTTTGGAAAAGCTTTATGCTTTTTCTCGTGGCGCGAGAACGCGTCGTTTGTGGTTGATTTACAGCTCAGTGGTTGAATCATTGATCGATGGCGGTTTGTCTGCCAGTGTGGCGATAAAACAATTATTGGCGCAGTTGGATCGTCTCTTAATGGGTGTGATTCGGATCGGTGATGTTGCTTTTGAACGGCAAGTTCCGTTAGGGATAATGAAAAATCTGCTGTACGTTGTTTCACGTTCCAGTTCTGCCGCTGCGAACGTTAACAAGGTGAAACATCTTTATCGACTTGATGTTCTATTGCCTTCACAGAAGGAGATTGAGCATGCAAAACGAGCTTATGCCAATCCAACCAAAGAGCTTCTGCAGGCAGTCAACCACGGTATTAAGGAAGATATTTCACGAGTCAAAGACATTGTTGAGATTTATGTTCACAGTGAAGAGCGAAATTTAGCCGATTTAAAACCTCTGCAATCGATCTTGGTTCGTATTACGGATACCTTAGGTATGCTCGGAATGGGAGCTCCGAGTGGTTTTCTGAAGCAGAAAATGCCTCTGTTGACCCTGCTGTTGGAAGGTCAGTCGGAGGTGGCGGGTGAGGATCTTCTGGATTTGGCGGCGACCTTGTTGCAGGTCGAGGTTACGTTGGATGACTATGTGATTTCTCTGGTTGAGTATGACGAGACCAGCGAAGGTGTGTTGCGGCGTTTGCCAGCCAATGAGTTGCCAGAAACGGAATTTCGACTTTTGTTGGTGGCTTTGATGGGTGAAATGCAGCGTGATTTTGACAAGGTCAAAGAGCTGCTGTTGGCCTATTTTTCTTCCCAGACTGGCTCGTTGGAAGGCTTGCGTGAAGCGCCGAGATTTTTGCAGCATTTGATAGGCAGTGCTGAGATTTTGCCATTAGAGTTGTTATTGTCGTTGTGGCTTGATTTAGATCGTTACATTCAGGACTGTTTTTTAAGCGCAGAGATCAAACCGACAGGGCGAGATCAAGATTTGTTGGCTGATGTAGTGGTGGGTATTGAAAATTATTTGGCCAATATAGGTGAGTCTGGCTTGGAGGTTCCCAAGATGCTGGATAAACCGAACCGTGCCATGGCGATCTTGATCAAGACACTTGATGAGTTACCTAAATTAGTCACTGCCGTTGCGTTGCCAGTAACAGCTTCCAATGTGATTGAATTGCATGTCGGTGATGATGAGTTTGTTGCTACAAATAAAGAACCAGCAGCCCCACCAAATAAAATGGATTCCCGTAAAGTTGTGCCTATTTCTGCCAACCTTTCGGTACCGCCAGCGACACAGACCTCTATCACGGTTGTGCAAGGTTTGAATGGAGAGTTGAGGTTGCAGGTGCTGGCCGACAGCGAGGTGGATGAAGAGATTCTGGAGATCTTTATCGAAGAGGCTCTAGAAGAATTGGCTCGGGTTGGGGAGTACTTGCCACAATGGCGTAATCACGCTGAGAATGAGGAATTTTTAACCACCTTGCGACGTTCTTTCCACACCTTAAAAGGCAGCGGTCGTTTGCTGGGTGCGGAGTTGATGGGTGAATTTGCATGGTCAATGGAGCGTCTGTTAAATCGTGTATTGGAGGAAGATTTACCTGCTTCAGAGTTGGTCTTTAATCTATTGGAAGAGGCTTTAGGGGTGTTGCCGCAACTGATCGAGCAGTTGCAAGGCAATCCAGAGCCGGTGGAAAAAATTGCGCAACTGATTGAGCGCACGCATCAAGTCAAAGCTGGAGATGAGCTGCTTTCTTCTGTGGAGGAGGTTGCTTCGTTTGTTGAGGATAAGGAGAGTGTTAAGGCTCCTGTGCATAAACCGCATCAAGAGTTGAAAACCAGCATGTTTACCTCAGCTGATTTCGGGGAAATTGATTCAGAGTTACTGAACATTTTTCGTGAGGAGTCGCTTGTTCACCTGGACACTTTGCGTCGGCTGTTGGATGAGGCGCATGAGCAAGGTAATTTGCTTGAGATGAGTCGAGAATTGCTGCGCGCGTTGCACACCTTAAATGGCAGTGCTCAGACGGCAAAAGTGGAAGACATTGCTCTGTTAAGTGGTTTGATGGAGAACATTGTTCGTCGTAAGCAGGAGGCAGGAAAGCTGCTCGAAGGCAATGATACTGCTCTGTTTCGCGAGTGTACGACCGCCATTCAGTTAACGGTGAACTGTTTGGTTGGAGATAAACAAGAGCCACCTTCCTTACGAAAATTGATTGCCAGTTTGGCTCTGTTATTGGAGAAAGTGGAAGAAGAAAATACGCAGGCCATTGTGGTTGATGATGTTGATTTGCTGGGTATTTTTATCGATGAAGCTGAGGAGCTGTTGAAAGCCTGCGATAGCATTCTTGAAAAGTGGCGTTTGGAGCCGAGCGATAAGCTGTTAGTCATGGATTTTCAGCGTCAATTGCACACCTTAAAAGGCGGTGCGAGGATGGCCAGCTTTACTCCGATTGCGGATCTAAGTCACAGTTTAGAGTCGTTAATTTTTTCTATAGAGAGTCGTGATGAGTCACCCACGGAGTCTCATTTTGATTTGATTCAAGCGTCGGTTGATGCTCTGAATGTGATGTTAGAGCAGGCGGTGGAGCGTAATCCGGTTAGTTGGGATGCAGATCTGCAACAAGCATTACAGGATGCTTTACAAAAAC
>CAZTQX010000028.1:5814-22953 GCA_964615985.1 uncultured Gammaproteobacteria bacterium
CAGAACCAGAACCAGAACCAGAACCAGAACCAGAACCAGAACCAGAACCAGAACCAGAACCTGCATCTGCGCACGAACAGACTCGGGTACGTGCCGATCTGTTGGATCAATTGGTCAGCTCTGCGGGTGAAGTAAATATTTTGCATGCTCGTCTTGCCGAGCAAACAGGAGATTACCGTTTTAATCTGACGGAGTTGGATCAAACCGTGACACGTTTGAGAAATCAGTTGCGCAATATGTCTGTTGAAACGGAAGCACAAATCTTATTCAGACATGAACAGGATGACTCTACTACTTCTCTGACCTCTTCTCAGCAGGAGTTTGATCCACTGGAATTAGATCGTTATTCGGCTTTGCAGCAGCTTTCTCGTTCGTTGTTGGAAAGTGTGAATGATTTACAGAATATCAAAGAATTTTTGGAAGGATTAACCCGCGAAAGTGAAGTTTTGTTGTTGCAGCAATCCAAGGTCGGTATGGAATTGCAACAGGGTTTGATTCAGACGCGTATGACTCGTTTTGATGAATTCATTCAGCGTTTTTCCCGAACGGTTCGCCAAAGTTGCAGTGCTCAACATAAGAAAGCGTCTTTTGTTATGGAAGGAGGGGAGCTTGAAATTGAGCGCAGTGTCTATGAGAAAATAGCGGCCTCCATCGATCATGTCTTACGTAATGCAATTGCTCATGGTATTGAGTCTCCAGACCAACGTCGTCATTTAAACAAACCCGAAGCCGGTCAGATTCAAGTGATATTAAAACGTGACGGCAATGATGTTTTAATTACGGTGCGTGATGATGGTGCGGGTATGAATCTAGAGTTGATTCGTAACACAGCCGAGCAGAAAGGTTTGATTAAAGAGTCCCAACAGCTGAGTGACAGTGAAATTCGCTCGCTTGTTTTGATCGATGGTTTTAGTACCGCACGAGAGTTGAATCAAGAGGCTGGACGTGGTGTGGGGATGAGCGTTGTCCGGAATGATGTTAAACGCATGGGCGGCAGTTTAACCATTAAAAGTGAAGTTGGGTTTGGCACGGAGTTTCTAATTCGTCTGCCGCAGACTTTGGCCGTTGCTCACTCCCTGTTGGTCAAAGCTGCTGGAGAAACCTATGCAATCCCAGTAATGGCGATTGAAGGGGTGACGCAACTCTCAACTGAACAATTGGCGCGTTATTATCAAGATCGAACCTTGCGTTATGAGTATTCCGGTTTTGAATACGAAGTGCAGAGTTTGGCTTCGGTGCTGGAGATTGGGGTACCAAACTTAGACAGTGAGCAAACGACCCAGCCTCTGATTATGCTAAAAGCAGGGCAACGGCGGGTGGCGATTCATGCCGACCAGTTGTTGGGGCGGCAAGATTTGGTGGTGAAACCCACAGGTCGACAAGTAAAAGCAGTGCGTGGCATTGCGGGAGCCTCGATTCTTTCCAATGGTAATGTGGTGTTGGTGTTGGATTTGGGTGCGTTTATCCGTTCTGGGGGAGACTTTTCTCAAGGAGCCGAACAACAGTCTCAGCAACTCAGCCGTGAATTGCGTCAGCCAAAAGTGTTGGTGGTGGATGACTCGATCACCATGCGACGTGTCACCGAAAGAGCATTGCAGCGTTATAATTTGAATGTGACAACAGCAAAAGATGGCGTGGATGCTTTGGCGCACCTCGGTAATTCGGTGCCGGATCTGATGTTATTGGACATTGAGATGCCAAAAATGGATGGCTATGAAGTTGCGTCGTATATGCAGAAAAATGAACAGCTGAGTCAAGTGCCTATTATTATGATCACTTCGCGTACGGGTGAAAAACATCGAGAAAAAGCCGAGTCATTGGGGGTAAAACACTACTTAGGTAAACCCTATCAGGAGAGTGATTTGCTGGCTCGAATTCAGTTGGTTTTGAAAGAAGTGGGTTTGGATGAATACCTCCATGACTGATGCCGATGCGTTGAAATGTTTGATGATGCCACTGGAAAGTTTAAACCTATTGCTGCCCAATGTGATGGTGGCCGAGGTGATTCCAGGACGTAAGGTGGAGCCATTAAAATCTGCGCCTCACTGGTTATTGGGGCGCTTTGAGTGGTGTGGTCTGGATATTCCGCTGATCTGTTTTGAGGGTTTGTGCAGTACCGGTTGTATAAAAGAGGGGCGGGGTCGCATTGTGGTGTTGTATGCTCTGAGCGGCCACTGTGTTTATGGTTATTATGGCCTTTATATGCTTGATATCCCTAAGTTTTTTAGTCTTCAGGAATCCGATCTGGTGGCTGTGGATATAGACAGTAATTGTCCCTACATTGCAAAACAGGTTGAAGTGAACGACAGTGTTATGCACATTCCTAATATGAGTGCCTTGGAAGACAGTTTAAATCGTTACAAAAGCAGTTTGGCCTAGCTTAAATCTCCCCAGCGAGCTTGCAATACGGTCAGTGCAGCCAGTGCTGCCGTTTCGGTTCTTAAAATACGCGACCCGACTTTAACTCCAGTAAAACCGTGTTGTTTTGCCAATTGAATTTCAGTTTCTGCTAAGCCCCCTTCTGGCCCGATGAGCAAGGTTTGTTGTTGATGTTTTTCCCTCTGAGCAAGACTTTGTTCTGCCAGTGGGTCTAAGATCAGATGGGGGTGCTTCTCGTTTGCTTGGCTGCCTTGAAGCCATTGGTTGAGCATCAGAGTCGGTTTCAGCTCAGGCAGAGTATTGCGACCGCACTGTTCACAAGCGCTGATAATCACCTCTTGCCAATGCTGTTGGCGTTTTTCCAGCCGACTGCCCTTGAGCTTGACCACGCAACGCTCTGAAAAGAGCGGCTGAATGCTGCTGACCCCCAACTCGACACTTTTTTGGATGGTGTAGTCCATCCGGTCTCCTTTGGAGATGACTTGTGCCAGATGGATTTGCAGTGGCGATTCGCAGCTGAGGTCATCAAACTGGAGGGTTTTAGCAATAACGGTTTTGCCCACTTTTGTGATTTTCGCTTGGTATTGGCCACCCTTTCCATCGAAGAGAATTAAAGCAGCCCCCTCTGGCAGTCGCAACACCGCAGCGATATGACGACTGGCTTGGCTTGAGAGCTTGACCTCTTGATGAAGAGCCAGAGGAGATTCGCTGTAAATTCGAGGGCTGCGCATTACGCTTTCAGTTGCAATCGTTGCCAGATGGCCAGCGTGCTTTCCGCGCGGTTCATGCTGTAAAAATGCAGCCCTGGAGCGCCGCCATCCAACAAGGTTTGGCAGAGCTTGCTGACCACTTCCAGACCAAATTGACGAATCGATTCGCTGTCATCGCCGTAGGCTTGCAGCTGTTTGGTGATCCAGCGAGGGATTTCGGCACCACAGGTGGCAGAGAAACGTGCCAGACTGCTGTAGTTGGTGATCGGCATAATTCCCGGCACGATGGGGATCTCCACCCCCATTTTTTGGCACCGCTCGACAAAGTAAAAATAGGCATCGGCATTGTAAAAATATTGGCTGATGGCGCTGTTGGCTCCGGCCTCCACTTTACGTTTGAAGTTCAGCAGATCGCTTTCGCTGCTGACGGCTTGTGGATGGGTTTCGGGGTAAGCAGCCACTTCGATAAAGAAGTGATCACCCGTTTCGGCACGGATAAATTCCACCAATTCGTTGGCGTATTGAAAGTCTCCATAACCGTGCATTCCCGATGGCAGATCGCCGCGCAGTGCCACCAGATGGCAGATGCCCACCGCTTGGTACTGCTGCAACATGCCACGCAGTTCATCTTTGTTTGCTCCGACACAGGAGAGATGCGGTGCGGCTTGCAGACCGTCATTTTGAATGGCCAAGACGGTTTCAAGGGTGTTCTCTTGGGTGGATCCGCCTGCCCCAAAAGTGACCGAATAGAAGCTGGGTTGGAGTTTTTGCTCCAATTGCTGTTGCGCGGCGCGTAGATTGGCCATGCCTTGTTCGGTTTTGGGAGGGAAGAATTCGACACTGAAGGTTTTTGTTGTTGATTTCACGTTAACACAGGGAGTCGTTGCCGACCCCCAGCCTCAGACTTAGTAGCGATAGTGCTCTGGTTTGTAGGGGCCATCGACGGGTACATTGATGTAGTCCGCTTGGGCTTCGCTGAGGGTGGTCAGCTCGATATCAATTTTGGCCAGATGCAGGCGCGCGACTTTTTCATCCAGATGTTTAGGCAACACATAGACTTTGTTTTCATATTTGTCGGTGTCGTTCCACAACTCCATCTGTGCCAACACTTGGTTGGTGAAGGAGTTGGACATGACAAAACTGGGGTGGCCGGTGGCGCAGCCCAAGTTTACCAGACGGCCTTCGGCTAGCAGAATGATGCGTTTGCCATCGGGGAAGATGATGTGATCCACTTGGGGTTTGATGTTTTCCCACTGGTACTGACGCAAGCTGGCGATGTTGATCTCGGAGTCAAAGTGACCAATGTTGCAGACGATGGCTTGATCGCGCATCGCTGCCATGTGGTCGTGGTCGATGACGTTGACGTTGCCGGTGGTGGTGACGAAGATGTGGCCCTCTTTGGCGGCATTGTCCATTTTCACCACGCGGTAACCTTCCATCGCTGCCTGCAGAGCGCAGATAGGGTCAATTTCGGTGACCCAAACGGTGGCACCGAGACCGCGCAGCGATTGTGCGCAGCCTTTGCCCACATCACCGTAACCCAACACCACGGCGATTTTACCGGCGATCATGACGTCGGTGGCGCGTTTGATGCCATCGACCAAGGATTCACGGCAGCCGTAGAGGTTGTCGAACTTGGATTTGGTCACCGAGTCGTTGACGTTGATGGCAGGGAACGGCAGAGTGCCTTCCTCTTCCATCTGGTAGAGACGATGTACGCCGGTGGTGGTCTCTTCGGTGACACCACGGATGTTGGTTTTGATTTTGGAGTAGTAGCTGCCGTCGTTGGCCAGATGGCTCTTGATGGAGTTGAAGAGTGAAATTTCCTCTTCGTTGCTGGGGTTGTCCAGCAGGCTGGCATCGCTCTCAGCACGCGCGCCGAGATCCACCAACAGGGTGGCATCGCCGCCATCATCAAGAATCATGTTGGGGGTGCCACCGTCGTGCCACTCCATGATTTTATGCGCGTAGTCCCAGTACTCATCCAAACTTTCGCCTTTGTAGGCAAAAACCGGCAGGCCTTGATCGGCTATGGCGGCGGCGGCGTGATCTTGGGTTGAGAAAATGTTGCACGAAGCCCAGCGAACTTCAGCGCCGAGGGCGATCAAGGTCTCAATCAGCACGGCGGTTTGGATGGTCATGTGCAGGCTGCCCGCGATGCGTGCGCCTTTCAGGGGTTGGCTGTCGCGATATTCATCACGAATGGACACCAAACCAGGCATTTCAGTTTCTGCGATACGGATCTCTTTGTGGCCCCACTCGGCCTGAGAGAGATCGGCAACGATGTAATCTTTGCTCATCTGCATTCTCCAATTGACCGAGCGCCGTTGACTGTCGATCCTCTGCTGAGCCTGGCAGGTGATCCTGTCGCAGCGCTCCTCAGCAGAAGGGGATAAAACCGATTAAGGCGGGATTGTAGAACAAAAAAATGAATTGTGCAGAATTTAGCTGCGCAGTAGACCACGCAGCTCCTCTTTTTCAACTTCATTTAAGGGTTGTTGCTGTTGGGTGAGTTGTTGCAGGCGCTCTTTCTGATATTGGATTTTCAGTTGTTGCAGTGCCTGTTGGAAATAGAGTTTCTGTTGTTCTGTCGGTTCATTATCTTCTTCTGCTTCATCTTTATCGATGCTCTGAAGGGTGGCGGGTTGCCAGTAAGAGAGGCGCAGCAAATGTTGTTCGGCGGGTTGTTCACGAAAGTGTTCCAGCAGCGCGGCGGTGTGGGTGTTGGGAGCCTGTTGAATGATATTGAACAGTTGATTAAGCAGTGCAATGCCGGGATTCTGTTGGGTGAGAAAGGCGGCATCGGGGTCAATTTCAGCCGCTAAAGCCGGTTGCTGCAGCAACAGGGCGATGGCCGAACGGATCGGGGTCATGCTGAGGCTGTTTTCGGGGCGACTGCGTTTTTGGCTGGGTGTCGGTTCTTGACTGGCGGCGTGACGCAGCTGTTGGTTGACCTGACTTTCTGAAAGTTGAATTAGGTCGGCAAGTCGTTGTTTAAGCAGGGTTTTGTAAAATCCCTCTTGCAAGCGGGCGATGTGCGGTTTGCAGAGTTCCGCCAGTTGCGCTCGCCCCGCGATGGCTGAGAGATCCAGTTCCTGTTTGAGGCTGTCGAGCAGGTAGTCGGCTAAGGGCGTGGCGTTGTTGAGTTGGGTTAAAAACGCTTCGCAGCCCACTTTCTGCACCATGCTGTCAGGGTCTTCGCCATCGGGCAAAAAGAGAAATTTGATCTCGCGGCCATCACTGAGGTGGGGCAGACTGTTTTCCAAGGCGCGCCATGTAGCCTGCTTACCCGCACGATCGCCATCGAAACAGAAAATGATCTCGCTGCTGGCTTTGAAGAGGCGCTGGATATGATCGCTGCTGGTGGCGGTGCCGAGGGTGGCAACGGCGTTGTGGATGCCCTGTTGGGAGAGTGCCACCACGTCCATGTAACCTTCCACCACCACGATGTTGGTCAGATGTTTGGCGCTTTTACGCGCTTGGTAGAGGCCGTAGAGTTCGCGACCTTTGTGAAACAGCGGGGTCTCGGGGCTGTTGAGGTATTTGGGTGTGCCGTCGTCCAGCACCCGCCCGCCAAAGGCGATGACGCGGCCTCGGTAGTCGTGAATGGGAAACATGATGCGAGCGCGAAAACGGTCGTAGATACGCCCCGTTTCGTTTTCGGTCAACATGCCGCTTTTTAGCAGCTCACGTTGTTTTTTCGAGCCGAGCAGTTGTTCCAAAGTGTGCCAGCCATCAGGGGCATAGCCGATCTGAAATTTGGCCGCAATCTCGCCACTGAGTCCCCGTTGTTTAAGGTAGTCGATGGTGCTAGGGGTCTGTTTTAGTTGTTGGCGATAGTAGTCACTGCACTTTTCCAATAGATCATGGAGATCGGGTTCATCGTTTTTTCGCGGTGAGTGACCTTGTTCACGAACGACCTCCATGTGGGCATTTTGTGCTAAGGCTTCGATGGCTTCGACAAATTCGAGCTGTTCGTACTCCATCATAAAGCTGATGGCGGAGCCGTGGGCACCGCAACCAAAACAGTGGTAGAACTGTTTGCTGGGGCTGACGCTGAAGGAGGGGGTTTTTTCGCCGTGAAACGGGCAGCAAGCTTTGTAGTTGCCACCGGCTTTTTTGAGCGGCAGGTAGTCGCTGATCAGCTCGATAATATCGGTGCGAGCGAGCAGTTGATCAATAAAACTTTGAGTAATGCGACCGGATGACATGCGCTGATTTTATCAGGCTTAGAGGGGGGGCGTTTAACGGTTTTTGATTACGTTTTGAATGGTTTTCAGGCGACGAATCCAAGGACGATTCTGTTGCAGTTCAGTGGGCAGCTGTTTGATGGCTTGTTTGGCTTCGGCGAGGCTGGCAAAGGTGCCGTAGGTGAGGGCGTGCCAGGTTTTGCCTTTTTTTAGGCTGAGGTAGTGGGCGGTCTGATTTTTATCGAGCTTGAGTTGGGTAACCTCATGGTGAAAATCGCTCTCGGTGCTCATGGCCATGATCTGTAGGGTGTAGTGTTTGGGGTTTTGTTGCAGCAACCACGTTTCACCATGAGGTTGTTTCAATGCGATGGAAAGATTTTCTTTTTTGTCGGTTTGTTTCGTGGGCACGATTTTTTTGGATTTTGTTATAACTGGGATTGCTGCTACAGGCGTTACTTGTATTGGTGTCGTTTTTACTGGAGGTGTGGTTGCCATTGAAGCTGTTTTCAGTGGAACTACTTTTAGCGGAGCAGCTTTTTTCTCTGGGACGGTTACTTTTGCTGCAATCGTTTCTTCCACGAGAGCGGTTTTCAGTGTGCTTATGTTCAGTGGAATAACGGCTGCCAAAGGTGTGGGTAATGGTGCTTTTTCCATAAGAGGAGCAGAGAGAGCACTAAAGAGTATTTTTTCTTCGGGGGAGGCGGCAGGTTCTAGATCATTTTCTTTGGATACTTCATTGGTCTTGAGCTGTAGCGTTTGTTTGAGTGGATTATTGTGTTGAATTTCAGACCAGAGGGAGACTTTGGGTTCCAACCAAGCAAAGGTTAACGAGGCGATGACAAGAGTGATGGCGGGCACGGCAATAAATGGATTGGATAGCCCAGAAATTTTAACGCGATTACGACTGGCTTTCGGTGTGTAGAGATTATTGAGCTGTTCAGCAGTGAGTTCCAGCACTTTAAGTGGGTTGCCGTTTGACTGCTTGTGAATGTTTTGCAGTTGGGTTTCCGTAAGAGGGAAGTCTTCATTTTGATAACCACTGCGTCGCAAGCGATGTTGGATTAGATTTTTTTGTTGATGGCGGCTAAATGTCTTGATCTGACTGCTGTAGAGTCGTCCCTCATCAATTTGTTGCGAGTGAGTCTGTGAGAGTAGGTTTTCGATGCTGATTTCAGCCAGCAGTAAAACACGCAGATAGCCGTTGCTGCGGCTGTTGAGCAGATCAATGTGTTGCAGTAAATTATTGAGGGTCGCGGTGCTGAGTTTATGGGCGTCATCCACCAATAAGATGGCAGAGATGGAGCGGCTTTCCAGCTCTTTGATCTGCTGACTGAGCTGCTTTATGCCTTGTGCCCTTGATGCCGGAGGGGTGTCGGTGACACTGAGCAGCATGCTGCGGATGATTTGATCCATATCCAGCTTTTTACTGCTGCGTACCAAAAAAACATGGTAACGATTTTTATCCAGAGCCAGCAGGCGCTGTGCCAGTGAAGACTTTCCACCGCCTTCGGGTGCAATTTGGATCTGTAGAAATTCACTGTAGATCAGGTGTTGTAACAGGGCTTGAAACTGTAGATCCAGAGAGCTGTCTCGGTAGAGTTCAATCGCATTTTCTGTATTGGAAAAGGGTTGTCGCCGCAGCCCCAATGCCGATAGGGTCAACGGATTTAATTGTGTTTTTATAACCGCAGGCAGACTCATAAATCTATCATCAATTTTTTAAGCGGAGGGCATCGGTATTTGTTCAGCAGAGTGCATGCCATCTGTTTAGTGATAACTGTTAAGTAGGGTTTGCAGTGCTTCAGCCGAATAATTTTGGCTGACGATACTGTTGCCAAGATTATTCATGAGAATCAGACTCAATGCGCCGTCTTTGACTTTTTTATCCACTTTCATTAGGGCTAAAAACTGTTCACTGCTCATATTACTGGGGGGTAGCAGGGGCAGATTAGCCTGTTGTAACAGCTGTTGAATGGCATTTTCTTCGCTTTCGCTGAGCCAACCTAGTTGTTTGGAAAAACGTGCTGCCATGCAGATGCCAGCGGCGACCGCTTCGCCGTGCAGCCAATTACCGTAACCGCTGTGAGTTTCGATGGCGTGACCAAAGGTGTGGCCTAAATTGAGTAGGGCGCGTTGACCGCTTTCGTGTTCATCGGCGGAGACGATTTCGGCTTTGTCGAGGCAAGAGCGTTCAATGGCGTAGGCGAGCGTTGTTGGATCGCGAGCCAGCAACTGTTGCATGTTGTTTGCCAGCCAGTGAAAAAAATCAGGGTCACGAATCAGACCGTATTTGATCACTTCGGCCAGTCCTGCGCTCAGTTGGCGATCATTGAGGGTATCGAGGGTGTTGGTATCGGCGATGACGCATTTGGGCTGATAAAAAGCGCCGATCATGTTTTTACCCAGCGGGTGATTCACCCCTGTTTTGCCACCCACCGAAGAGTCTACCTGCGCCAGCAGGGTGGTGGGGATCTGGATAAAATGCACGCCGCGTTGGTAGGTGGCCGCAGCAAATCCGGTCATGTCGCCAACCACACCGCCGCCGAGGGCAATCAGAGTGGTGTTGCGATCAAAGTGACCTGCCAGTAGAGCATCAAAAATGGTATTGAGCTGTTCTAGGTTTTTGTACTGTTCGCCATCGGGCAAAATCACTTGGCTGGTTTTAAGACCTGCCAGTGCTGGTTTGAGGCGTTCCAAATAGAGTGGAGCCACGGTGGTGTTGCTGACGATCACCGCGCTGTTACCAGGAATGTGCTGACGCAGCAGCTGCGGCTGATCGAGCAGATCTTGGCCGATGTAGATGGGATAACTGCGTTCAGCAAGGTCAACGTTGAGGGTGATCATAAATGGCCGTGGATCTGTTTGGAGAATGTGGCGATTGTAAACGCAGTGCCGTCGTTTTTACAGCTGCTTGATGATTTGGTTCAAGATCGAGCGGCTGTTGCCTTGATCTGTGGAGGTGGTGAGGTCGGCCAGTTCTTCATAAAGTGGAGCGCGCGTGGCTTGTAGGGTTTCAAGGGTTTTGCGCGGGTCTGGAGTTTGCAATAAGGGGCGTTTGTTGTCGCGTCTGGTGCGTTCCAGCTGCTGTTTAATGGAGACTGAGAGGTAAATGACTAACCCGCGAGAGCGTAAAACATTGCGGTTTTCGAGCCTTAAAATAGCTCCACCACCGGTGGCGAGTACGGTTTCAGGCTGTTGACTCAGCTCTTCTATGAGTTGCTGTTCACGCTTTCGAAAACCTTCTTCACCCTCGAATTCAAAAATAGTGCTGATATTAACACCGGCGCGTGTCTCCAGCTCTTTATCGCTGTCGATGAATTGATAGTTGAGCTTGCGTGCCAACTGACGGCCAATGGTTGTTTTACCCGCCCCCATGGGACCGATAAGAAAGAAGCGATTGTAGGGTTTAATCATAGCTAGAGAACTTAGTTGGCTTAATACAGTTGATGCAGTTAGGCCTAATAGTTTAGGCCAACGTTGGTTTTGACAATTTTTGGAGTAACAAAAACCAGCAATTCGTTTTTCTGGTCTTGAACCAGAGTCTTTTTAAACAGGCCACCAATCAGGGGTAACTCCGAGAAAAAAGGAATTCGGTTAACTTGATGAGTGTTGCTCTGTTCATAGATGCCCCCCAATACCACGGTTTCGCCATTATTGACCAAGACCTGTGTTTTCACTTCACGGGTATCAATACTGGGAACACCTTCAAAAATTTCACCAATACTGTCTTTATTGACTTGAAGATCCATAATAATGTGATCGTCAGGGGTGATTTGTGGGGTGACCTTCAGACTCAAAACTGCTTTGCGGAAGGTGATGGTGGCCGCTCCACTGGATGAGGCTTCTCTATAGGGAATCTCAACACCCTGCTCAATTAACGCTTCTTTTTGATTGGAAGTGATTACTCGGGGGCTGGAGACCACTTCGCCACGGCCTTCGGCTTGCATGGCGGAGAGTTCCAGTTCCAGCAGAGTACCGAAGGGCAGTTTGGCCAGTGCCAAGGCGATGGAGCCAGCGGCATTGGCGACAGGTAAGTTGACATTAAAGCGATCTGGGGAGGCCAACACTTCATTTTTGGAGAATTGGCTGACGCTGTTGGAACTGGAAGTGATTAGCGTGCCTCCGGTTGAACCGGGGCTGTACAGATCGTTTTGATGTACTCCAAAACGAACCCCCAATTCTTTACCAAAATCGTTACTGGCGATGACAATGCGTGATTCGATCAAAACTTGGCGGACAGGAATATCCAGCTTGACCACCAGGTCACGAATTTCGCTGAGTTTTTCCGCTGTGTCGTGAATCAATAAGGTATTGGTTCGAGGGTCTACGCTGACATTGCCTCGGGTTGAAAGTAAGCTGCTCTCTTTGGATTTCAGCATCTCGGCAATTTCAGCAGCCTTGGCATAATTGATCTGCACAAATTCGGTTTTGAGTGGTGCCAGTTCTTCTACTTGTTGCAGTGCTTCAAGTTCCAGTTTTTCGCGGGTGGCAATTTCTTCGTTGGGAGCCACCAGTAAAACGTTGCCGTTTTTACGCACACCCAAACCTTTGCTTTTGAGAATGATGTCTAGTGCTTGATCCCAAGGGACGTTTTTCAAACGTAGGGTTAGGCGACCTGTGACGGTGTCGCTGACGACGATGTTGAGTTCAGTGAAATCCGCCAGCAGTTGCAGTACGGCACGAACTTCGATGTCTTGGAAGTTCAGTGACAGACGTTTGCCGGTGTAACCAAATTTTTCTTTGTTCTTTTTCTCTAACTCGCGTTTGCTGATGGGCTTGAGTTCAATGGTAAAAATATCATCGGACTGATAGGCGAGTTGTTCATATTCTTGATTAATAGGGCTGATGATAATGCGGGCATTATTACCACGGTTCATAATATCGATGTGTTTGACAGGGGTGGCAAAGTCCAATACATCCAGACGACGCACCAGTTTTTGCGGCACTCCGGTACTGAGAAAATCGATAACAACACGACCGTTCTCTTCGTTGATATCCATTGGGATGCCGGTTTCGGAAAGTTTGATAATGATTCGTCCTGCACCATCGGCACCGCGTCGAAAATTAATATTATTAATACTGCGTAAGATGATTGGGGGGGAAACCACAGCAGCGGTATTTTGTTTCGCCACTGGGTTGGTTTTGGTTGTTTTACTGTTATTTTGGCGTTGGTTGGCATTGCGTGCGCCGATATCCAAAGTGAGGTAAAGCGTGTTGCCATCAATGTGGGTTTTATAGGGAGTGAGCTTGTTAAGGTTAATAACCACTCGGCTGCGACCGCCTGCTTCCACGGTATTGATGGAACGTACCACACCGACTTCGATGGGGATAAGGCGTTTTTTTAGTCCGTTTCTGGTGTTGGCAAGGTCGAGAGTAATCCGAGCGGGGTTATCAATGGTAAAACCTTGAGGAGTGGACGGACGATGTTCCATCTGCAGGGCAATTTGCAGTCGATTGCCCGTTAGAGTGGTGTAGCTGATGTTTTTCAAAGTGTTACTGCTTGCTGCGTGGCTGGTTGTTGCCAAACTTAACGTTAACAGCAAGAGGCTGAATACAGAAAAGATATGCGGTAGAACGCGTCCGTACAAGGTGGCTCTATGAGTTGATACTGATGTCTCTAGGACAGGAGCCATGGTGTTTCTCCATTTTTTATTCATTGCCCATCACCAGGGCGGCATCACGTGAAACATAATTACCCAAACCGTCATTGACGATCTCTTTTATGCTGATTTTTTGTTCACTCACGGAGATGATTTTACCGTCATTCTCACCGAGGTGGTTACCGGCCAAGACTTTGTGGATGGTGCCGTCAGGCGCTTGAATAAGCCCCCAGTTCGTTTTATTTTGTTCCAAAATTCCAACCATTTTTAACGTATCTAAGGGGAACTGCTCCAGTGGTTCTTTGCGCCTCTGAGAGTCTGGTATTATGCCACTCGTCGTTGATTTTCTGGCTTGGCTCTGCTGCTGAGAGATAAAGGGATCACGCAGAACGTCGGAGTGGTAAGTAAAGCTTTGGTAGGGGACAAACTCGGGCAGAGGGTCAACAAAGCTGCGCTGTCTCTTTTGGGTTTCAGCAACAAAACCTTCAAGATCTGCTGTGCTGTCGATGCAACCAGAGAGTAAGCCAATGGCTATGATTAAGATGCCGTAGAGGCGCTGCTTTCGGTGCAGTGAATGTTGGCAAGTGATCATTTTTTGCCCTCATCCAAATAACGATACGTCATCGCAGTCAATTCCATTTTTAACTTGCCTGGAGCCGATTTGTCAGCACTGGATATGGCTATGTCATGGATAGTGATGATACGAGGCAAAGACGCTAAGCCACTGATAAAGTTACCAAATTGATGATAACGGCCAATGACACTCAGCTCAATGGGGTGTTGGGCGTAAAACTCTTTGTGCTGCTCGTTGCCGGGTTTGAAAAATCGGACGTCCAGACCACTAGCGACACTGGTTTGGGAAAGATCAATTAATAAACTTTCGATATCGGTGGTGTCAGGCAGTTGGCGTAACATGGCTCCGAAAGAGACTTTCATCTCATCCAACTGAACCTTATAAGCTTCTAGATTGGACGATTTATTATGGATAATGGAGAATTTCGTTTTTAGGTTCTGCTCTTTGTCTTGCAGTATTTTTAATTGATCCAGTTGGGAGATGATAAGCAACCAGATGCCGAGTGCAATCACGCCAGCGCAGAGTAAGACAATCACGGAAATTCGTGCCGCAGCAGGCGCACTGCCGATCTGTTTTAGGTCGGCTAGATCAAAATTATTGATATCTTGTAGAATTTTTGCAATGTCCATATTTATTGCACCTCCGTACTGTTCATGCGAGGGGCAGTTTGTTGTAGATGCAGTTTAAAATAACTGATGCGTTCGCTTTTATCCGTTTCAATCACTTCCAAGCGTGGTGCGGTAAGCCAACCCGAGGCGCTGAGGTTGCGCATGTAGGCTGAGACACGAGCATTGGATTCTGCCAGACCTTCTAGGGTGATGGTATTACCATTTTGCTTGATGCTGCGAAGGTAGGAACCGTTGGGCAGAGTGGCGGCGAGTTCGTGAAATAGGTGTACTACTTGTGGACGACGAATTTGCAGACGTTGGATAATATCCATACGGGAGAGCAGTTTTTTCTTGGTATTTTCTAGATTTTTTATCTCGTTGAGCTGCGAAAGTAACTTCTGAGTCTCCAGCTCTAGGTACTGATTACGATTATTTTGTTGTTGCAACATGCCACTTACGTGAAATTGGCCATACAGAACCAAGGCAAAACAGAATGCGGCGGCCAGTAACGCCTGTAAGGTAAATTCTTTACTCTGTTGTTTGCGTTGTTCTTCGCGCCAAGGTAGGAGGTTGATCTGTGCCATCAGTCAAATCCTCGCAGTGCCAGTCCGCAAGAGATGAGTAGGGAGGGCGCATCGGCATTGAGACGTTGCCGGTGGACTTTTGGAGCAATGGGCATGCCGGAAAAAGGATTGGCAATACTGGTAGGGGTGCCAATTTGGGCTTCGATGAATTCATCAATGCCAGGAATGGAGGAGCAACCGCCCGCCAGCATCAATTGGTCAATGCCGTTATGATCTCCTGCGGAAAAATAGAACTGGATAAAACGATTGATCTGTTGAGCCAGTGTGGTCTTGAAGGGCTCTAGAATTTCGGGTTCGTAATTATCGGGCAGGCCGCCGATTTTTTTAACGCGCCCAGCGTCTTCATAAGAGAGCCCATAACGACGCATAATCTGTTCGGTGAGTAACTTACCGCCAAAAGGTTGTTCGCGGGTATAGATCAGTTGGTTGCCGGAGATCACACTGAGGCTGCTCATGGTGGCCCCAATATCGATAATGGCGATGGACTTGTCTTGTACCTCAGCAGGCAGTTGGCTTTTTAGAAGGCGGTAGCTGTGTTCAATGGTGTAGGGTTCTACGTCGATTACTTTGGTATTGAGTCCGCCAATATTGACAGCTGCGGAGCGCATTTCGACGTTTTCGCTTTTGGAGGCGGCTAACAGAACATCGACGGTTTCAGGGTTGTTTTCGGTCGGGCCAATGATCTCAAAATCAAGGTTGATCTCGTCCAAGGGGTAAGGGATGTATTGATCCGCTTCCAGTTGAATCTGGGTCTCCATCTCGCTGTCGCTGAGGGCGGTGGGCATGGTGATCACTTTGGTGATCACAGCAGAACCCGAGACTGCAACGGCGGCGATCTTGGCGCGGGTGCCGGATTTTTTTACGGTGCGTTTGATGCACTCGCCCACAGCTTCCACATCTTGGATGGTTTTTTCGGTAACCGCATTCAGTGGCAGTGGCTCGACCGCGTGGCTTTCGACTCGAAAAGAGTTGCCAGCACGGCTCAGCTCAATCAGCTTTACGGAGGTGGAGCTGATGTCTAAACCGACCATCGGAGGCGTTTTTTGCCTGAATAAGAACACAGATTTTTCCCTACGTGCTCGAACAATTAGTGCTATTAGAAGTTAATAATCTGGTTTAAATAATAGCCGTAAGTTTCTAAGAATACTAGCCTAGTGGTTGCTTCGGTGAAATAAAAGTGACGGTTTTCAAGAAAATGGTTTTTTGCTCTTAGAATCGCCAAAATATGAACATACAGGATATTGTTTGCTTAGGGAAATTCCTCGATGGTGTTTTGAGAGGTTTGTTAGTCTTTAAATTCTTTGTTGCGTTGCAGGTCGTGATTTATGCCAAACCGTCTTGATTATGCGAACCGAGAACCGGTTCGCAGTCCGGTGAGAAGGGGGATTAGAAGTCGCCAGTGCTGGCAGAACTCATGATTTCGAGAATGGCACCATTCACGCTGGTAGCGATTTGACGAAGATCATCGGGCAGCGCTACTTTGTTAATCAGCAGATCCAAGTTGAGGGTTAGCAGCCAGAATTTGTGGTCTTTGTCTTCTACTAGGGCGATGCGACAGGGCATGTAGGCGGCGTAAATTGGGTTGAAAGCGACCATTTTGGCGGCATCTTCGGGATTGCAAAATTGGAAAACTTCCAGGTGTCCCGTCTTTACACCCCGTGAGCGCAACTCTTCAGAGACACGCAGACGCCCGACCATACGCATATTGACTTCGGCTGCGCGTGAAAGCATCGCTGCGATGGCATCTTCAGGTGTAACCCCCTCTTGTAAGGAGAGTTTGACTACCGTTTGACCGATGTCGTAGATCTCAATGATGGGGGGCGCGGGTGCTTTTTTCTCAATCTTGTTTGGTTCAGCCGCCGCAATGTTGCTAATGAACAACAGGCTGGTGGCGAGCAGAGCGGTTATTGTTTTCATTTTAGAATCCTCGGTTTAGTCGTCCAGTGTTGAAATAAAAGCCAATAGAGCTTGAAGCTGATTTGGGTTGTAGTCGTCGAAGGTTTCATCGTCTTCATCATTATCGTGATGCCGAATTTTGTTTCTGAAATCGGTCATCTGTTTGCCTAAGTAACCACTGTACTGACCTGCTAGAGAAGGTGAGTTTTTTTTCGGTTTGCCTTCGCCTTTTTTGCCATGACAGGTTTTACAGTCGCTGCGATAGAGCTTTTTGCCCGCAGCGATATTGCCTGTCAGAGTGGGAATTTGCAATGGAGCTTTCTCTTGCAGGTTAATGCCGGAGAGGTATTGGGAAATGGTTTCGATCTCATCATTGCCCATGCTCAAGATGCCACCGATGATGTTCATGGAGTTATCCTGACGTACTCCGGTTTTGTAATCTGTTATTGCTTTGACCAAGTACTCTTTATTCAATCCTGCCAGACGGGGGTAGAGGCCGCCGGTGATGCCTTGTGACCAAGAGCCATGACAAAGGGCGCATTTTTTAGGCTCTTCGACGTTTTGAGTGGAATCGAGTCTAAATTTATGCCAGATTCCC
>CAZTQX010000029.1:0-16012 GCA_964615985.1 uncultured Gammaproteobacteria bacterium
CAGAATCCGCCTATGGTTCCTACCTTAATTGTCTAAAACTGTCCGAAGTGTTGACGCATGGGAGCGCCATTTTTGTTGCTTTCAATGCAACAATTGGCCGTAGACAGGGAAAGGTTTTAATCAATTTTATTAAAGACCGCAGGGTAGACATTATGAGTTTTGTGTACAGACGTTCATTGCTTTCTTCGGCTGTTTTGGCAGTTTTACTTGCACCAACAGCAGTTTTCGCCACCAACGGTATGAATTTGGAAGGTTACGGCCCTGAAGCGACTGGAATGGGCGGTGCTTCGATGGCTTACGATAATGGCACGGCAGCAGCAATGAACAACCCTGCGACTTTATCGTTGATGAGTGATGGCGACAGTCGTCTTGATGTAACGATTGGTTTTTTGAATCCGACTGTTTCAGCTTCAGGGCCAGGTCAAGCAGACTCAAGTGGAACCTCTTATCTCATGCCGGGTGCCGGTTGGGTGACCAAGCAGGGTCAACTCAGCTACGGTGTGGCGATGTACAGTCAGGGTGGCATGGGGACTGAATACGCAAAAGACTCGTTCTTGGCCGCAGGTACCAATGAAGCGGTGCGTTCCGAGGTGGGTGTGGGTCGTTTGATGGCTCCGCTGTCATTCCAAGTTAATGACCAGCTTAGCGTGGGTGGTTCATTGGATTTTGTCTGGGCGGGCATGGATCTAAAAATGGCCATGAGTGGTCAGCAGTTTGGTGATTTTTTGCCAGGATCAGCCAATAATGCAGGTACCGGATCGGGTGGTTTAGTCAATGCCTTGTTGGGGTCGATTGGGGCGGGTGTCTTGAATCCCTTGGGTCCAGTGCAAAACGTCCGGTTTGATTTCTCTAATGACAGTGATTTCAGTGGTGAAGCGATGGGTACCGGTTTTGGTGCCAAGTTGGGTTTGACCTTTAAAGCCAGTAGCGGTTTGACCTTTGGAGCGACCTTCCACACCAAAACCAATATGAGTGATTTGGAAACCAATAATGCTTCTTTAACCATGAATGCCAACTTCGATAATAATTTGTTGGCTCAAACTTGGAATGGTGTTCCTGTCGGCGCACCTGGTAATGCCGGTGCTCCCGCAGGCACTTACTCCACGGTCAATGTGCCTGTCAGTGGTAAAATCAGCGTAGTGGATTTTCAATGGCCTGCTACTTTAGGCGTTGGTGCGGCATTGAAACTGAGTCCAGCGGTGATGCTCGCCGCAGACATCAAACAGATCTACTGGTCGGGTGTGATGGACAGCTTCCGGATGCAATTTACTTCTGATGCTACCCAAGCGAACCCAATGGCGGCAGGTTTTGCCAATCAAACCATGGATCTGGAAATGTTCCAAAAATGGGATGATCAAACTGTGGTGCAGCTGGGTGGCGCATTTAAAATGGGGGCAGCTCTGACCGTTCGTGCTGGGATTAATATCGCCAGTAACCCTGTGCCAACATCAACGTTGAACCCGCTCTTCCCAGCGATTGTTGAAAATCACTACACCGCTGGTTTTAGCTTGGCTCTGACTCCAGCAAGTGATCTCTCTGCTTCGATGGCCATTGCACCAGATGTGACAGTGGTGGGTGATAGTGGTGTTACTTCCAGTCATGCGCAGGCTAATTTCCAGATTATGTACAGCCACAGTTTGTAGTGGCATTGATCTAGTTAGTTGAAAAGTAGGGGTGCTGCGTGAGTGGCTCCCCTTTTTTATGAGATAAACAGACTAAGAGAAGATTGAAATGAGAAAAACGATGCAGTTTTATCGGGTTATTTTTGCTTTGTTCATGATGATTGGAGCGCAGTCACTACTGGCAGCGGATAAATTAAAACCGTTTATTTTGGCTAATGCCGCCAGTGGTTCTCTGCAAGAGGCCAGTGCCGAAACCGAAAAGGCATTGCATCCGCTGGTTTTGAAGTGGTGGGAACCTATGCCCCTTATGCCGATGTGCAATTGATTTTGATTAGCAGTGATGATCTGAAAAAAGCCGCAGCAGCCACCAAACGTGGAGCCTATGCCGCAGTGCAGCGGGTTTCCTTGGTGAAACGGGCGGATAAAATTGAGGTGGCTTACGGCAATCCAATGTACTGGGCGAATGCTTATCAGCTGAAAAGCGATTTGGCTCCAGTGACAAAAGCCTTGGCAAGTGCGCTGGGTGCAGGTAAACCTTTTGGTGCGGAAGGTTTGAGTGCCGATGATCTGCGTGGTTATCATTACACCTTTGGTATGGAATATTTTGATGAACCTTACGAGTTGGCTGAATTTAAATCATTCGCCGCCGCCGTGGCTCAGATCGAAAAAGGCTTGAAAGCCAGTGCTGGCGGCGTGTCACAGGTCTATCGCATTGATATCCCTGGCCGTGATCAAGTGTTGTTTGGGGTGGCGATGAAAGCCAGTGCTAAGGGTGATAAGTACGGTGATGATGCATTTATTATGAGTGTGGTGGATTTTGAAACCCTGAGCAGTGCCGCGCATCTGCCCTATGAAATCTTGGTCAATGGCAAACAGGCCGAAGCTCTGCATGCTCGTTTTCGCATTGCGATCAGTTTTCCTGATTTGAAAATGATGGGAGATAACAGCTTCATGAAAATTATGGATTCGCCTCCTGCAATCGAAGCCGCACTGCAAGCGGTGGCAGGTGTGAAAGCAGCCGAGAGCGATTATTAGTGAAATCCTGATTTTATCGTATTAGAATAGCGCTCTTATTCGACTCAACCCTCCGCTTGCGGGGGGTTGAGTTTTTTGCGATGGGGAATAAATCCCCAAGAAATGGTGTTTTGGGAGTAGCTGGTGGAATTATCAGGTGGCGATATTCTCATCCAATCTTTGAAAGAAGAGGGGGTTGAGTATATTTTTGGGTATCCAGGTGGTGCGGTACTGCATATTTATGATGCACTCTATCGCAGTGAGGGCATACAGCACATTTTGGTGCGCCATGAACAAGGGGCAACCCATGCCGCGGACGGCTACGCTCGTTCGACTGGCAAACCTGGGGTGGTATTGGTCACCTCGGGACCTGGTGCCACCAATGCGGTCACCGGCATAGCCACCGCACATCTGGATTCGATTCCGATGGTAGTAATCACCGGCCAAGTTCCCAAACATGTGATTGGCAGCGATGCTTTCCAGGAAGTGGATTCCATTGGGATTACTCGTCCTTGCGTGAAACACAACTTTTTGGTCAAAGACGTTAAGGATTTGGCTGAAACGATTAAGAAAGCCTTTTACGTTGCCACCACCGGTCGCCCAGGGCCGGTGGTGGTGGACATTCCCAAAGACATCACCGCGCCGGATGTGAAAGTGCCGTTCCATTATCCCGAATCGGTCTCCATGCGTTCTTATAACCCAACCACCAAGGGTCATCCTGGACAGATTCGTCGCGCGGTGGATCTATTATTGGCTGCCAAACGGCCCATGATCTACAGCGGTGGCGGGGTGGTGTTGGGCAACGCATCCGATGAGTTGACTCAACTGACCCACACGCTAGGTTATCCGATCACCAATACCTTGATGGGATTGGGGGCTTACCCTGGCACCGACAAGCAGTTTGTTGGCATGTTGGGAATGCACGGCACTTATGAGGCCAATTTGGCCATGCATGAGTGTGATGTGTTGCTGGCCATCGGGGCGCGTTTTGATGATCGGGTCACCGGTGAGTTGGAACACTTTTGTCCGCACGCCAAGATCATTCACATTGATGTGGATCCCTCTTCGATCTCCAAAACGGTGCAAGTAGATGTGCCGATTGTGGGTGATGTCAAAGAGGTGATGAACGACATGCTCACCTTATTGGAAGAGACAGAAACCAAGCCTGATGCGCAAGCGTTGGCGGCGTGGTGGCAGCAGATCGCCCTCTGGCAAGATAAAAACTGCATGGCTTATGAGAACAGCAGTGCGGTGATCAAACCTCAGTCGGTGATTGAGACGCTGCACAAAGTCACCGAAGGTGATGCCTTTGTCACCTCCGATGTGGGCCAGCATCAGATGTGGGCGGCGCAGTACTACAAATTCAACAAACCTCGGCGCTGGATCAACTCTGGTGGTTTGGGAACGATGGGTTTTGGTCTGCCTTCCGCGATGGGGGTACAGTTGGCGTATCCCGATGAGACCGTGGCTTGCATCACCGGTGAGGCGAGCATCCAGATGTGCATTCAGGAGCTTTCCACCTGTAAGCAGTACGATCTGCCGATCAATATTCTCTGCTTGAACAACCGTTACATGGGCATGGTGCGTCAGTGGCAAGAGTTCTTCTACGACCGCCGTTACTCACACTCCTATGTAGATGCCTTGCCCGACTTTGTGAAGTTGGCGGAGAGTTACGGTCATGTGGGTCTGAAGATTGAGAACCCTGCCGATGTGGAAGGCGCGATTCGAGAAGCGATTGCGTTGAAAGACCGCACCGTCTTTTTGGACTTCATCACTGATCAGACCGAAAACGTCTACCCGATGATCGCTGCGGGTAAAGGCCATCACGAGATGCACATGCCACCACCACGGGAGTTGTCATAATGAGACACATTATCTCCCTGTTGATGGAGAACGAAGCGGGTGCCTTGTCACGGGTGGCGGGGTTGTTTTCTGCCCGTGGTTACAACATTGAATCTTTAACCGTAGCGGCGACGGATGATCCGTCGTTGTCGCGTATGACCTTGGTGACCCGTGGCAGCGATGAGATCGTTGAGCAGATCACCAAACAGTTGAACAAGCTGGTGGACGTGGTGCGCCTGATTGATCTCTCTAGCTCCAGCTACATTGAACGTGAGTTTATGATGATTAAACTGCGCGCGGTGGGAGCAGCACGAGAAGAGTTCAAACGGCTGGCGGACATCTTTCAAGGCGCGGTGATTGATGTCACCGACAACAGCTACGTCATCGAGATGATCGGTGACAGTGAAAAAATGGATGCCTTTATCCGGTCAGTGGGTGAAGGTGTGGTGCTGGAAGTGGTGCGTTCCGGTGTGACCGGTATTTCGCGCGGTGAAAAAGGCCTGCGGGCGTAAACACAAACTCAAATAACCCAACAAATTTAGACTTACGGAGTTGAACATGAACATTTTTTATGACAAAGACGCGGATCTTTCCATTATCCAAGGCAAAACCGTTGCGATCATCGGTTACGGTTCACAAGGCCACGCTCACGCCAACAACCTGCAAGACTCGGGTGTTAAAGTGCTGGTGGGTCTGCGCGCCGGTTCTACTTCAACAGCTAAAGCGGAAAAAGCCGGTTTGACGGTGAAATCCATCGAAGAAGCCACCGCTGCTGCGGACGTGGTGATGGTTTTGGCTCCCGATGAACATCAAAAAGCATTGTATGAAACTCAGCTGGAACCCAATCTGAAACAGGGTGCAGCACTGGCTTTTGCTCACGGTTTTAACATTCACTACGGTGCCATTACCCCGCGTGCGGATCTGGATGTGATCATGATCGCGCCCAAAGCACCGGGTCACACCGTGCGCAGCGAGTTTGTTAAAGGCGGTGGTATTCCTGATCTGATTGCCATCGAGCAAGACGCTTCGGGTAACGCCAGAGCAATTTCTCTCTCTTACGCTTCTGCCATTGGCGGCGGTCGCACCGGTGTGATCGAAACCACCTTTAAAGACGAAACCGAAACCGATCTGTTTGGTGAGCAAGCGGTGCTCTGTGGTGGTGCTACCGCACTGGTGCAAGCGGGTTTTGAAACCTTGACCGAAGCGGGTTACGCCCCTGAGATGGCTTACTTTGAGTGTTTGCACGAACTGAAATTGATCGTCGATCTGATGTTTGAAGGCGGTATCGCCAATATGCGTTACTCCATCTCCAACACCGCTGAGTACGGCGATCTGACCCGTGGTCCTCGGATCATTACCGATCAGACCAAAGTGGAGATGCGTAAAATCTTGACCGAGATCCAGAACGGTGAGTTTGCTCGTGAATTCATCAACGAAAACCAGACCGGTCAGTTGACCCTGAAAGCGAAACGTCGCATCGGTCGTGATCATCCCATCGAAGAAGTGGGTGATCGTCTGCGCAGCATGATGCCTTGGATCACTGCTAATCAGATCGTTGATAAGAGCAAAAACTAATCACTGGTCACTCCCGCTTTAGGTGGGAGTGATGTGTGTCTGGATGAACTTGGTTTTATCTACAGAAGCTAAACGATTATGAGTGATCGACCCAAACCCCATCGGGGCATCTACCTGCTGCCTAACCTCTTTACCACCGCTGCTCTGTTTGCCGGTTTTTACGCCATTATTGCTGCCATGAACGGTGATTTTAACCATGCGGCGCTGGCGATTTTAATCGCCATGGTGCTGGATGGCTTGGATGGCCGCGTGGCGCGCATGACCAACACTCAGAGTGATTTTGGTGCTGAGTACGACAGCTTGTCGGATATGGTTTCCTTTGGTCTGGCTCCGGCGCTGGTGGTTTACGAATGGGCGCTGGTTCATATTCCTGGTTGGAGTTGGGCGAACGTTGGTTGGTTGGTGGCGTTTCTCTACACCGCTTGTGGGGCGTTGCGTCTGGCGCGTTTCAATACTCAAGTGGGCACGGCAGACAAACGTTTTTTCCAAGGTTTGGCCAGTCCAGCTGCTGCTGCGATCATGGCTTGTATGGTCTGGGTCGGTAACGATATGGGTTATAAGGGCGAAGAACTGGCGGTGTTGGCGTTGGTTGTGACCCTGTTTAGCGGTTTACTTATGGTGAGCCGTTTCTCTTATTACAGCTTCAAAGACTTTAACGCCAAACAGAAAATCCCTTTTATGACTCTGTTGGCGGTGGTGCTGGTGTTTGTTTTGACCTCCATTGATCCACCAAAAGTGATTTTTATCGTGATGTTGGGTTACGCTCTGTCGGGACCGGTGTGGAGCGGTTATCGTTGGTATCGAAAAAAGCAGACTGCTTAACCTGCCGTGGCTTGCCGGTAGGGCTTATTAAACTGTTTAATTTCACGTCTTTCTCTATCCAGTCTCAATCTGTTGAGCTTGGATCTCCTGTCGAAAAAAATTCCTATTCTTCTTCTTCCGTTGGCGTTATATTGATTCCTTTCTGATTTGAAAGTGCTCAATGTGGTGCAGCCATTGCTTTGCACCTGTTTGGTGCAAAATAGATGCCTTGAAAATGCTAAATGAGTCCATATCTTTGTAGTTATCTCGATAATGTGTGCAACGTTTAAGGAAAAATAATGTTTAAAGATTTATTGAAGCGTGGTGGTGAGAAGTTTGCTGAGCTGAAAACCGATGCCTTAAAATTTAAGTCAAAAAAATTTCTCAGTGCAGCAATGGCAGGCAGTGCTTTGGTCAGTTTTGCTGATGGCAGTATTGATCAGGCTGAAAAAGATAAAATGAGGGTCTTTATCGAAAATAATAAAGCCCTCTCAATCTACAGCCGCGTTGATGTATTGGAAGCGTTTAATGAATACCTCTCTTCGCTGGAGGTGGATCTTGATATGGGCGAAGCCAAAGCAATGGATGCCATTGCTAAAATTAAGGGCAAAGAAGATGAGGCCCGTTTGGTATTGAGAATGGTGGTCTCTATCGGTAAATCTGATGGTGATTTTGATGCAAAAGAGCAGGCAATGGTGGTGAAAATCGCGCGGGAGCTGGGCTTGGATGCCAATGATTTTTTAGCGTAATTTTTTATGTTAAAGGGGTGATGTTCTGGCCTCGTTTTAGATCGTCAAATAAAGTCCCGCTTGTTGAGCTAGGGGCTTTGTTTTTATACGCTGGTGCTGTTTTTAAAGGTGTTGGAGATGAAGGGGACTTTGGGTTTTTTTACAGGTAGCTTTGTTGTTACTGCTTTGGGGGTCGTAGCGGCATTTTCGATGGGTGGTTTTGAAGCCCTATTTTTGGTGTCGGTCTTAAGTGTGTTGGAGATTTCACTCTCTTTTGATAACGCCGTGGTGAATGCCACGGTATTGAAGGATATGGATGAGAAGTGGCGGCGGCGGTTTTTAACCTGGGGAATGGTGATTGCCGTTTTTGGCATGCGGATTGTTTTCCCTGTGCTTGTTGTCAGTGTGATTGCTCAAGTGACGCCTTGGGGAGCCATTGATATTGCGATGAACACCCCTGAAATATACGCTCACCATATGGAACTCGCTCATATTAATTTAATGGGCTTTGGGGGTGCATTTTTAATGATGGTGGGTTTAGACTTTTTTCTTGATGAGGACAAGGAACACTGGATTCCTTTGTTTGAGGCTCAGGTAATGAAGTTGGGTCGAATACCCTACATGGCTGTGCTGTTAACGTCCGCATTGGTTTTGAGTGTGGCGTATTTCGCTTTGAGTGAGGTGGATCGTGATGGGTTTATGTCGTCTGCTTTGGGGGGAGTATTTATCTACTTGGCGATTCATTCGTTGGCCAAATGGATGGAGAACCGCGAAGCGGCGCGGGCGGCAGCTGGGGTTGCAGCAAAGAGCGGTTTGGCCATGTTTATGTATCTGGAAATTTTGGATGCGTCGTTCAGTTTTGATGGGGTGATTGGTGCGTTTGCGATTACGACCGACCTCTTTATTATTGCGATTGGTTTGGGTATTGGAGCCATGTTTGTGCGTTCTTTGACCATTATGTTGGTTGAGAAAGGAACTTTAACCGAGTATCGCTATCTAGAGCATGGTGCTTTTTATGCCATTGTGGCGTTGGCTCTTATTATGATCCTGAAAACCTTTATGCACATTCCTGAGGTTGTGACCGGATTGATTGGTGCGGGGTTTATTGGTGTTGCATTTGTTCATTCTTGGATGGTTAAGGGTGATGAAGAGGCAACGGGTTAATCTTTGAGTGTGACAGCTAAGGCTGTGACCGTTATGTGGCAGGGGTATTCCTGTTGTTTTTTATATAAGGAAAGTTGAATCATGGCAGTTTCTTTATCGAAAGGCGGTAACCTTTCACTGGAAAAAACCGATCCAGGTATCAAGAAAATTTTGATTGGATTGGGATGGGATGCACGAGTGACCGATGGGGTTGACTTTGATTTGGATGCGTCTGTTTTTTTGTTGAATGATGCTGGTAAAGTGCGTGGTGATCATGACTTTGTCTTTTACAATCAAGCCGCTTCACAGTGCGGTTCAGTTAATCATCAGGGTGATAATCTTGATGGTGCTGGTGACGGTGATGATGAAGCCGTTACCATTGATCTTGCGGCTGTGCCAGCGGAAGTCAGCAAAATTGCAATTACTGTGACCATTCATGATTTTGAAGCACGCAATCAAAATTTTGGTCAGGTAGCCAATGCGTTTGTTCGTGTGGTGAACTCTGAAACTTCCAATGAAGTCTGTCGTTATGACTTGACGGAAGATTACTCCATCGAAACGGCGATGATTTTTGGTGAGTTGTATCGCCATAACGGTGACTGGAAATTTAAAGCCGTTGGTCAAGGATATGCGGGTGGTTTGGCGGCAATGGCCAAAGAGTACGGCGTTAATATGTAGAGTGGATGTTTGTTTGAGCCTCTTTTGAGGCGACTATAAGCGGAGAGCCTTTTGAAGGGGTTTTCTGCTTTTTTAATGGATAAAAAACGGTCAAATTACAATTAAGTTATGAATAGATCAATCACACTTGCGGCAGGTCGACTGGATATTTCAGTGACGAAAGCAGAGCGGCCATTGGAAGAGCTGTTGGCGTTTGCCAGTCGTGTAAATGAGAAACGTGGCTTTCTTTTTGTCTCTAAAATTTTGGGAAAACATTGGCCGGTAAAGCCATCGCAGATGCGGGCTTCGTACTCTGAGTTGGCTGAATTTATTGGCGCGGGCAGCAGCACCTATGTGGTCGGTTTGGCGGAAACAGCCACCGGCTTGGGAGCGGGTGTTGCGGACAGTTTAAGTGGTTTACAAACTCCCTCAGTATTTTATCAACACACCACCCGTTGTCAGATGGATCGGCCACTGTGGTTGTCGTTGGATGAAGCGCACAGTCATGCGGTGGATCACCTATTTTATCAACCTCAAGATGAGTTGTTGGAGGAGATTGAAAAGGTTGAGCGGTTGGTGTTGGTGGACGATGAAATTTCCACCGGTCGTACGTTGAAGCTGTTGTCAGAACGCTTGTTGCCCAAACTTGCCACTGTGAAAGAGGTGGTGATTGTGGCGTTGGTGAGCTGGTTGGATGAAGAGACACGCTTGAATTTTGATCAATTTCCGGTGCCAGTGCGTTTTGTGACACTGCTGGATGGTTCGTTTGAATTTCACCCCGACCCAGAGTATCGGGCCACGTTGCCCGCTGAGGTGGATCGGGAGTTATCCACTTCTGTGGTGCGTGATGATCTGGGACGCTTGGGTCTGAAAATGCCTTATCAAGGCGTATTACCACTTTGCCCAGAGGAGGATAAGCCATTGACGGTGGTGGGGGATGGTGAGCATCTTTATTTGCCTTTTTTGTTGGCGGAAGCGGAGGAGCAACGGGGGCGTGAGGTTTTATTTCAGTCCACCACTCGTTCACCCATTGCGATAGGGGCTGCGATTGAGTCAAAGCTTTCGTTTCCAGTTGATGCGAGAGCGGTGCGTCACTACCTTTATAACGTCTGTTCTGCGCAGCATCAGCTGCTCTTTTTACTGGAAAGTGAAGCGGCGTATGCAACGCATGGTTTGCTGCCGTTGTTGGAGCAGCGGCTTGTGGAAAGCAGTCATGACGCTTGATTCCAGGGTGATTGTTTTTACCGATCTGGATGATACGCTGTTTCAGACTGAGAGAAAGTTGCAAGCAGAGCAGTGGAGAGAGGGCGCTGCTGTGGATCGTGCGGGTAATGTGCTTTCGTTTATAACTGAGCCGCAGCGAAAATTATTGGGTCTTTTTCAGGCGGGGGGAGCATTGTTGATTCCCGTGACAGGGCGCAACCGAGATGCAATGGATCGGGTGCTGCTGAAAGGCTTTAACAGCTATCGCATTGTCAGTCATGGTGCAGTGGTGTTGACCCCAGAGGGAGAGCTGTCGGCATTGTGGTTGGCTCAGTTGGAAAAAAAATACGATTTACAGCAATGGCATGATCATTTGTCGGCTTTGAATAAGTGTGTTGAGGAGTTGATTGAAGGGCGGCAGTTACCGTTACGAACTCGGCTTATTTGTGATGCGGGTATTGCCGCTTATCTGTCGATTAAAGCGGATCGAGAATTGTACGAAGAGGCGCATTTGGATTTTCTGGTGGAGCAGTTAACACCCGAGTTGACAAAAAATGAGCAGTGGCATCGCAATGGCGCTAATTTGGCTCTTATGGCTCCTTATACCAGCAAAGCCTTGGCGGTTCGGTTTGTGGCAGAGCAGTTAAAGATTGGCAGTGAGGAGTTGGTGATGGCCATCGGTGATTCCGTTTCAGATCTGCCTTTTTTGCGCGAAGCTCAGTTTGGCCTATTTCCGGTTAAGAGCCAGTTGGATCGTTGGATCGGAGAAGTATGAATTTGTTGAGTAAAGCAGAACCGGCGATTTTTCTGCCGCCGTTGATTGGCAGTTATGCGGCGGATGATTGCCGATTCTTATTGAAAGAAATTCAGCCTAATTTTCAAACAGTGACGGATAAAGAGTATTTGATTCAATCGGGTCAAGTTCATTACTCCGAGGTTATTCATCAGGAGTTGGCTCCTACGTCAGCTTATACCGAGCTGTTTAAGCAGATGACGGCTCGCTATCAGCGGCGTTTGGCGGCAGAGGTGATGAGCCTTGCGAAAAAAATAGTGGCGATGCGAGGCAAGAAAATCTGCTTGGTCTCTTTGGCACGCGCCGGTACGCCTATTGGGGTTTTATTGCAGCGTGTGTTGACGCACTGTTTAGGGGCTGAGAGTCATCATTACAGCATCAGTATCATTCGTGATCGTGGTATTGATACGGTGGCGTTGGATTATCTGTTGCAGCAGGAAAAATACGCAGATCAATCATTGGTGTTTGTGGATGGTTGGACGGCAAAAGGGGTGATCACCTCTGAGCTTAAACAGAGCGTTGAGGCTTACAACAGTCAACGTGGGGTGCGTATACCGGCAGAGTTATTTGTGATCTCTGATATCGGTGGCCATGCGGATGTTGCTGCAACCTATGATGATTACACCATGCCCAATGCCTTGATGAATTCAACGGTTTCTGGATTGATTTCTCGATCTGTTTTAAATCAGCAGGTAGGGGAAAATGATTTTCACGGTTGTGTTCGTTACGATCACCTGCAAGAGGTGGATTACTCCAATTGGTTTATTGATGAAATCATGGCACAGGTTCATGTGGATCATGTTTCACCTCCGTTGAGCTGCGCAAAAGAGGCACGCCAAGCGGTGATGTCGCATTTTTTAGCGGAAATTCAGCAGACCTTTCGGGTCAGTGACCGTAATCGAATTAAACCGGGAATTTCTGAAGCGACTCGGGTGATGTTGCGTCGTGTGCCGGATATTTTATTGATCAGAGATCCAGAGTCCGAAGATGTGGCTCATCTTAAACGTTTGGCTGAGGAAAAAAAAGTTGCCATTGTTGTTCAAAAAAACATGCCTGTGGGGGCGTGTGCATTAATTAAGGATGTGATGAAGGTGGCAGTGTGAGTGACTTAGATCCGGTTTCATATTTTGAGCTTGGTGCTTCGCTGTATATGCCCTTGACCTATCCTAATGTATCAACCGTGCTGCAACAGGGGCTTCCTGATGTGCGCTCGATGATTTTTTGCTGTGAAGATGCTGTGTTGGAATATGAGTTACCACTGGCTCTGGATAATTTGCGTCGAGCATTGAGGCAATTACAGCCAGATCGAACGATCCGCCGTTTTGTTCGTCCCCGTAATGCGGCGGTGTTAGCAGAAATTTTGGCGATGCCTGGAGTGCAGCATTTGGATGGTTTTGTCTTGCCCAAAGCTGACCTTAATACCCTGTTGGAATATAAAAAAGTGCTCTCTCGTTCTTCGGTGGCGTTTGCAATTATGCCAACGCTGGAGACCATTCAGGTTTTGGATGCAGTGGCGTTGCCGCGTATTCGTACTTTGCTGGATCAGTTTGGGCAGCGTATTTTGTGTCTGAGAATTGGTGGCAATGATTTGTTGAATTTGATGGGCTTAAAGCGGTTGCCGAATTTGACCGCATACGATACGCCGCTGCGGATGGTGCTGGATCAGTTGGTGTTGGCTTTTAGACCCTTTGGTTATAATTTGAGTGCGCCTGTTTTTGATTTTATTGATGATGAAAAAACCTTGATTTCTGAAGTTGCACGGGATATCAGCTATGGTTTTTATGCAAAAACAGCCATTCATCCAAAGCAAATTTCAATCATCGAGTCTCAATACGCACTGTATTTGGAGTTCCATAGAAAACAGGCAGAAGCATTGTTGAGCAAAGATGCAAAAGCTGTTTTTTTAATGGATGGTGAGATGATGGAAAAAAGTTGTCATTCCAGTTGGGCATTAAGAACGCTGCAATTGATGAAAGGTCGTTCTGAATCGATCTCTGCAAACGTTTCATTACATGTGGGTGGTAAACAGCATAAAGGCACTACCATCTTTCACTTTGACGGTTAAAGGCATAAGCCTAAAGGATGTATCGAATGGCAATTTCATTGCAAAAAGGTCAGCGTATTTCTCTGGAAAAAAACGGCTCTTCTCTACAAAAAATGTGTGTCGGTGTGAACTGGGGCGCGATGGAGAAAAAAGGCTTGTTTGGTGGTAGCAAAAAAGTCGCAGTTGATCTGGATGCGTCTGTGGGTCTGTTTGATAGCGCAGGGAAAATGATCGATTTGGTCTATTTTGGCAATTTGAAATCAAAGTGTTTGGGCGTTCAGCACTCAGGCGATGATTTGACCGGTGATATGGACGGCGATGATGGCTTGGATAACGAAGTGATTATGCTGGATTTGAATCGTCTTGCTCCGGAAGTAAGCCAAGTGGCTTTTATTTTAAACAGCTTTCAAGGCCAAGATTTTAAAAGCATTCCGTTCGCCAGTATTCGTATCTATGAGGGAACGCCAACCCATGTACAAGATGTGTACGCGACCTTTGATATTGCCAATGACAGCTCGTTTGCGGGCAAGGTCAGCATGATCATGGGAAAACTGTATAAAAACAAGAATGAATGGAAATTCAATTCCCTTGGTCAAGCGACCGATGATAAAAAGTTAAAGGAGAGCTTGGAGACGTTTTCTCGTCAGTACTTCTAGCGGATTGATTATTGGAAAACAGCCTTGGTTTTATCGTCTCTGTTGCGAGATCAAATAAGGCTTGGAAACCGGTTAAGGTGGCGCTATAGTGGTTCCTACTTAATCGGAATTTTACAGACATTTTTCTATGAAAACCCGCAACAAGCATACCTTTCAGCTTCTTCCCTCGGCTCTGCTTGAGCTACGCTTTCTGCTGCCTTGGGCAGTCTAAAGTCACCCTGGCGCGGGTCAAACGCCACTGTTAAGTTGATCCCCAAATTGTATTTATGATCGTTCCGTGAATGGTCAAATGGAAAGAGAGCCATGAGCAAAGAAAAGTTAATTATTTTTGATACCACCTTGCGTGACGGTGAACAGAGTCCCGGTGCCTCGATGACCAAGGATGAGAAACTGCGCATCGCCAAAGCCTTGGAAAAGATGCAGGTGGACGTGATCGAAGCCGGTTTTCCGGTGGCCAGCAACGGTGATTTTGAGTCGGTACAGGCCATTGCTCAGACCATTAAAGAGAGCACCATCTGCGGTTTGGCGCGCGCCATTGATCGAGACATTGACCGTGCCGGTGAGGCGTTGGCGGGAGCCAATTCGGCTCGCATTCACACCTTTATTGCCACCTCACCGATCCACATGCAGAAAAAATTGCGCATGCAGCCCGATGCGGTAGTGGAGCAGGCGATCCGGGCGGTCAAACGCGCCGGACGTTACACCGATAACATCGAGTTTTCTCCCGAAGATGCGGGGCGTTCCGAGTTGGATTTTCTCTGTCACATCATCGAAAAGGTGATTGATGCTGGAGCCACAACCATCAACATTCCCGATACGGTGGGTTACAACGTGCCGCATCAGTTTGGGGCTTTAATTCATAATTTGATTGAGCGTATTCCCAATGCGGATAAGGCGGTCTTTTCGGTGCATTGCCATAATGATTTGGGTTTGGCGGTGGCGAACTCCTTGTCGGCGGTCTTGAACGGTGCGCGGCAGGTGGAATGCACCATCAACGGTTTGGGTGAACGCGCCGGTAACGCTTCTTTGGAAGAGGTGGTGATGGCGGTGCGCACGCGCCAAGATGTCTTCGGTTGCGAGACCACTTTGGACAGCACTCAGATCGTGCCGTGCTCGCGTTTGGTCTCCAACATCACCGGTTTTCCGGTGCAGCCCAACAAAGCCATTGTCGGTGCCAACGCCTTTGCTCATGAGTCGGGCATTCATCAAGATGGGGTGCTGAAAAACCGCGAAACCTACGAAATCATGCGCGCTCAGGATGTGGGTTGGAGCAACAACCGTCTGGTGTTGGGCAAACATTCGGGGCGTAACGCTTTTCGTACTCGCCTTGAAGAGTTGGATATTGTGTTTGGCTCCGAAGAGGAGTTGAACGCCGCTTTTGCTCGTTTCAAAGATTTGGCCGATAAAAAACACGAAATCTACGACGACGATTTGCAAGCGTTGGTGACCGATGCCAATTTGGTGGCGGAAAACGAAGCGGTGAAATTGATCTCCATGAAGGCGCATTCAGAGACGGGTGAAAAACCTTGTGCCACAGTAACCCTTTCTATTGCTGGTGAGGAGCGCACCGCCAGTGCAACTGGGGGTGGTTTGGTGGATGCGGCCTTTAAAGCCATTGAATCCATTGTGGAGAGCGGTACCGAGCTGACCCTCTACTCGGTCAACAACGTCACCAATGGCACCGATTCGCAAGGGGAAGTGACCACTCGCTTGACCCACGAAGGTCGGATTATCAACGGTCAAGGATCGGACACCGACATCGTGCTGGCCTCGGTCAAAGCCTATATCAACGCTCTGAATAAACTCGATCAGGGGCAGGACAAGGGGCATCCGCAACTGGGTGAGGTGTGAGCCTGAATCCAGAACAGCAGCGAGCCTACCTGCAAGCGATGGGCATTCCGTTGTGGCAGGTGCGCCAGCCGCATCTGCTGCAA
>CAZTQX010000029.1:16112-17751 GCA_964615985.1 uncultured Gammaproteobacteria bacterium
GAGTTGGTCGCTTTTGCAACAGAAAGTCAGCGATTGTCGCGTTTGCCCTGATCGCCAAGCGCGATTGCAGCCCATTTTTGGTGGGGGCAGCGAGCAGGCAGAGTTGTTGATTGTGGGGGAGATGCCGAGCAGCGATGAAGATCGTTTGGCGGCTCCTTTTGTGGCCGCTTCCGGTCAGCTTCTGGATGCAATGTTAAAAGCCATCGGCCTCTCGCGGCAGACGGTTTATCTGACCAACATCGTGAAGTGCCACAGCGAAGAGCATCGTGATCCTAGCCCTGAAGAGCTTTCTGCTTGTCAGGGCTTTTTGCGTCAGCAGGTGGCTTTGTTAAAACCCAAGGCGATTTTGCTGTTGGGGCGGATTGCCGCTCACGCTTGTTTGCCGGTGAAAACGCCTTTGACGAAGTTGCGAGGAGAGTGGTTTGAGTTTGAAAACACCCCGTTGCTGGTCAGTTATCATCCTGCCTATTTGTTGCGTAAGCCTTCCGCCAAGGCGCTGGCTTGGCAAGATCTGAAATTGTTACGCCAGCGACTGAAACATGAGTGAAGCGGTCGGAATGAATTCCATCCGTTTTATGCAAAACACCGATCTGCAAACGGTGTTGGAGATCGAGAAAAAAACCTACGACTACCCGTGGAGCGGCGGCATTTTTAGCGATTGCCTTGCCGTGGGTTACTGCTGTCTGGTCTACCCCCTCGAGGGCAGGGTGGTGGGCTACGGGGTGATGTCGGTGGCAGCGGGTGAGTCGCATATTTTGAATATCTGCGTGGATGATCAATATCAGCAGCGTGGCATTGGGCGGCAGTTGTTGCGACGTTTGTTGCAGATGGCGCAGAAGCTGGAGGCGGAGTGCAGCTTTTTGGAGGTACGCCCCAAAAATTTGGCGGCGGTGAAACTGTACGAGAGTGAGGGGTTTGTGGAGTTGGCGGTGCGGAAAAATTATTATCCTGCTGCTGAAGGGCGAGAGGATGCTTTGGTGATGCGTCGAGAGATCGGGGTTTTGCTGTAGGAACAGAAAATTTCCACCCCTACCAAAACATTACTTAGGCGGTCGTATTAACCCCAACCCGTAACCTCAGCCACCCCTTCACCCAACATCGCCGGTGATCGAACCGTATGCACTCCAGCCTGTTCCAACGCCTTGAATTTATCCTCAGCCGTGCCCTTACCGCCAGCGATAATCGCCCCAGCATGACCCATGCGCTTGCCTTTGGGTGCGGTGACTCCGGCGATGTAGGCGGTCACGGGTTTGCTGACGTTGCTCTGAATAAACTCAGCGGCCTCCTCTTCGGCGGTGCCACCGATCTCACCCACCATCAAAATCGCTTCCGTCTGTGGGTCGTTCTCAAACAACTCCAGACAGTCGATAAAGTTGGTGCCCGGAATGGGGTCGCCACCGATGCCGATGCAGGTGCTCTGGCCATAACCTTTGGCGCTGGTCTGGTAGACCGCTTCGTAGGTGAGGGTGCCGGAGCGGGAGACCACGCCGACTTTGCCTGCTTGGTGAATGCTGCCGGGCATGATGCCGATTTTGCATTCGTCAGGGGTGATGATGCCCGGGCAGTTGGGGCCGATGATGCGCGCGCCCATCTCGTCGGCGTATTTTTTCGCCTGCAACATATCGAGGGTGGGGATGCC
>CAZTQX010000029.1:17851-21310 GCA_964615985.1 uncultured Gammaproteobacteria bacterium
ATGCCGACCTCTTTGACCGCTTGAATAATGCCCTCAGCGATCAAATCACAGCGGACGATGCCGCCGAAAATATTGACCAAGATGCCTTTTACATTGTCATCGGAGAGGATAATCTTAAACGCTTCCGCCACTCGTTCCGCCGTTGCACCACCGCCCACATCTAGGAAGTTGGCCGGAGTGCCACCGTAGAGTTGAATCAAATCCATGGTTGCCATCGCCAAGCCTGCGCCGTTGACCAGACAGCCGATCTCGCCGTGCAGGGCGATGTAGTTGAGATCCCATTTTTGCGCTTCGATTTCGCGGCTGTCTTCTTGGCTTTCATCGCGCAGCGCCAGCAGGTCGGGGTGACGGTAGAGGGCGTTGTCGTCGAGGTTGATCTTGCCATCGAGACAGATGAGTTGATTGTCGGCAGTGACCACCAGTGGGTTGACCTCAAGCAGCGCCAGATCTTTCTCCACGAACAGTTTGGCCAAGCCGCTGGCCAGTTTGCCGAACTGTTTAAACGCCTCGCCTTTGAGACCCAGGCCAAAGGCCAGCTCACGGCACTGGTAGGGCAGCAGCCCCAACATCGGGTCGATCACCACTTGCAGGATCTTTTCGGGAGTCTCGTCTGCGACCTTTTCGATCTCCATGCCGCCTTCGGTGGAGGCCATCATCACCAGTCGTTGGCGTGAACGGTCGATGACCGCACCGAGGTAAAGTTCTCGTTCAATGGCGCACGGCGCTTCGATCATAACGCGGTTGATCGGTTGACCTTTTTCATCGGTCTGGAAGGTGACCAGTTGGCTGCCGAGCAGCTCGCTGACGAATTGGCTCACTTCGTTGGCCGAGTCCAACAGCTTGACCCCACCGGCTTTGCCGCGACCGCCAGCATGAACTTGCGCTTTGACCACCCAGCGTTGGCCGCCAAGCTGTTGCAACACGGCGCTGACCTCAGAGACATCGGTGACGGTGTGGTTTTGAGGCACGGCGATGCCGTATTCTCGAAACAGTTGTTTGGCCTGATACTCGTGTAGATTCATGCGCTTGCCTCTGTTTTTATTGGTGCCTAAGGGTGTTGAGGGGTGATGCTCAGCAGTGGCGTTATTAGATGCTAACTGGGGGGGAATGGCAAGAGGTGGAAGTGAGCAAAATGGGGCAATTTTATTTCAATATACGATATGATGCAGCGCCCGATACTTTTACTTACCGGAACTATAAAGTTTATTTATGTCCATTCAGCCTCTGTTTCATCCTCGAACGCTCCGCAAAGCCTTATCAACAAGCAATATTCTGAAAGAAGGCAACATTCCACCCAAAGCGTTGAAAATTTTGACGCGATGGCAGCAGAGCATTGAGGATGGTTCGATCCATAAAGAGTCGGAAGGAAATCTTCATGCTCAATTTTACAGTCTGATTTGTGAAGGGGTTTTGGGCTATAAAAGCTCGATCAATAAGAACAAAAAAACGAAAAAATGGACGCTGGTCAATGAAAAAGCGGTCAAGAAAAGTGGGCGTGTGGATGTGGGTTTGGGGTTGTTTTCCGAGAAGGAGAGCAGCCTCATTGCTCCTTTTGAGTTGAAGTCGCCTAAAACCTCCAACCTTGATGTTCCTATGGGGGGTCGAAAAGAGTCTGCCGTGGCACAAGCGGCGCGCTACGCCAGAAACAGCCAAGGGCAGGCGAAGTGGTTTATCGTCTCGAACTGTCTGGAAATTCGCCTTTATAAATACCCTTATTCTGATTCATCCTATCAATGTTGGCAGATTGCTGAGTTGGTTCAGCCTGAGAAATACGCTGAATTTGTGTTGTTGTTGGGAGAGAAAAATTTACTGGAAGAGCAGACGGAGCGGCTTTTTCAGGCCAGTCAGCAGATTGAAAAAGAGATCACTCACGCGCTCTACTCCGATTATCGGGAGGTGCGGATCAAGTTAATCAACGGCATGAAACGCGAGAACAACCGTTTTCGACGTGCCAGCATGGTGACTCGTGCGCAGACGCTGCTCGACCGTGTGTTGTTCGTTGCCTACGCCGAAGATTGTGATCTGTTGCCGGACAAAACCCTCAGCCATTACCTTGCCAATAAGGGGATGCAGACTTCATGGGAGGCGTTAAAACTGCTGTTTCGTCACATTGATAAAGGCGATAAAGCGAGGGGCATTCCAAAATACAACGGGGATTTGTTTAAGCCTGATGAGTCATTGGAAACGCTGGAGATCAGCGATGAGTTGATTGCGGAACTGCAATGCCTTTGGGAGTACGACTTTAGTACCGATGTCAGTGTGACCATTTTGGGGCATATTTTTGAGCAGTCGATTGCGGATCTGGATCAGATTTACGATGTTTTGGATGAGGATCATGAGCTGCTTTTAACCCAGCAAAAGGTGGGCACCAGCGGCAAGCGTAAGCAGGAGGGGGTGGTTTATACCCCTGATTTTATTACTGAATGGATCGTGAAAGAGACCTTGGGTGGCTATCTCAAGAAGAAGAGAGCAGAGATAGCCCATCCCGAAGAGAGCCTTGAGTGGTGGCAGGCGTACCGCACGTTGTTGGCGACGATGCGTATTTTAGATCCGGCTTGTGGCAGTGGGGCTTTTTTGGTGGCGGCGTATCACTACTTGAAACAAGAGTACGCTTTTCTGAATGAGCGGTTACGGGAGTTGGGGGCGGAGGGGGGTCTCTTTAGCTTGGATCTCAACAGTGACATTCTCAATAACAATCTGTTTGGGGTGGATATTAATGCGGAGTCGGTGGAGATTGCGCGGCTCTCTTTGTGGTTGGTGACGGCGGAGAAGGGTAAGCCGTTGACCTCTTTGAAAGAGAACATTCGCCAAGGAAACAGCATTGTGGCGGATCGAACGTTGGATAAGCAGGCGTTTCGTTGGATTGGGCGTTTTAAAGAGTTTGATGTGATTTTGGGCAATCCTCCTTACGTTCGTCAGGAGCGCCTAACACCGATTAAGCCTCATCTGGAATCTCATTATGAGACGTATCATGGGGTGGCGGATCTTTACAGTTACTTTTTTGAGTTGGGTTTGAGGTTGTTGAAAAAGGGCGGTTCGATGGGCTACATCAGCTCTTCGACCTTTTTTAAAACCGGCAGTGGTGAGAATTTGCGGCGCTTTTTGCAGGTTGAGGCCAATCTGAAAACAGTGGTAAATTTTGGTGATTTGCAGATTTTCAAAGGAGTGACCACCTATCCGGCGATGTTGGTGATGGAGAAGCCGAGTCGTAAGCGTACGTTGCCACCGAAAGAGTATCCCTTTCGGTTTTTAAATGTGGTTTCGAAGAACGTGGCTGATTTGGTTGGGGAGTTGCAGGAAGCCGATTTTGGACAGATGAAGCAGGCAAAATTGGGGCTGGAGGGATGGCGTTTGGAGGATGATCGTCTTGCAGCGCTGCGCAGTAAAATTCTGAAAAATAAAAAGACGCTAAAGGAGGTTTATGGGTCTCCATATCGAGGTATTTTGACAGGGCGTAAT
>CAZTQX010000030.1:0-20677 GCA_964615985.1 uncultured Gammaproteobacteria bacterium
TCATGCGTAAACAGGGGTTGCCTAATAGCTTGCGCATTCGTGTGGTGCATGAGAGTAATAAAGTCGTTTCGGAGAAGTTGACCCAACTGTTTTTACAAAATCCATGCTCAGAGAGGAACCAGAGAAGCCCCCCGAGAAAAAAACGTTCCTCGCACCATTTGCTGAGTTTTCAGAAAAGACAAAAAAAGCACTGTTTTTAAGGGATTAAAGCCCTAACTTAATGGCAGTGCTTTAACAAAGAGGGGTTAGGGGAGATTTTTCTATTCAGCTCAACCTAAATCTGCACCAATGAACCCAAACCACTACAGTTGGGCACGTCTACGCGGCATCGCCTTTGAATACAAACGCGCCCTGCTGCAAGCCAACCTCATCGCCCTTTTGGCCACCTTAGCCAGTGTGCCGATCCCGCTGCTGCTGCCGATGTTGGTGGACGAGGTGATTCTCGATCAAGCGGGCAGCGTCCGTGCCAGCATCGACAACCTCTTTCCCGCTGACTGGCACAGCCCTGCACTTTACATCTTAGCCATATTAGCGCTCACCCTACTGCTGCGCCTCAGCGCCCTGCTGCTGACCGTCTGGCAAGCGCGCCACTTCACCCTGATCTCCAAAGAGATCATCTTTAGAATGCGCCGCGACCTGCTCGGCCAACTCTCCCGCATCGCCATGCGCGAATACGAAAGCCTCGGCAGCGGCACCGTGGCGGCGCATCTGATTACTGACATGGAGACCGTCGATCACTTTGTCAGCAACTCGGTGAGTAAATTTATCATCGCCGTGCTAACCATCATCGGCACCGCCCTGATTCTGCTCTGGATGCACTGGCAACTGGCGCTGCTGATCCTGTTCTTTAACCCCATCGTCATCTACTTCACCACCGTGCTGGGCAAAAAAGTCAAACAACTCAAACGCCGCGAGAACCACGCCTTTGAGCTGTTTCAACAAGCTCTCACCGAAACCCTCGATGCCATTCAACAGATCCGTGCTGCCAATCGCGAACAGCACTACCTGCACCGCCTGATCAACCACGCTCAACAGGTCAAACAGCACGCCGGAGAGTTTGCTTGGCGCAGCGACACCGCCAACCGTTTCAGCTTTGTGATCTTTCTCTTCGGCTTTGATCTGTTTCGTGCCGTGGCCATGTTTATGGTGCTCTACTCCGATCTCAGCTTGGGGGAGATGTTCGCCGTCTTCGGCTACCTCTGGTTTATGATGGGACCCGTGCAAGAGGTACTGAACATTCAATACGCCTTCTACGCCGCCAAAGCCGCTCTCAACCGCATCAACAGCCTCTTTGACCTGCAACAAGAACCCCACTATCCCGCCGCGCAAAACCCCTTTGCCGATCAGCAGAGCGTCGGACTGAGCCTAAAACAGCTCCACTTCTCCTACGATGGCCAGCAGGAAGTGCTGCGCGACATCAATCTGGAAATTCAAGCCGGAGAGAAGGTCGCTTTTGTCGGAGCCAGTGGCGGTGGTAAATCCACCTTGGTGCAACTGCTCATCGGCCTCTACCCCGCGCGGGGCGAAATTGCGTTTAACGGCATCCCCGTGGAGCAGATCGGCTGGCAACGGGTGCGCGAGCATGTCGTGACCGTGCTGCAACAACCGGCGCTGTTTAACGACACCGTGCGCAACAACCTCACCTTGGGGCGCGATTTTGCAGATGACACACTCTGGCAGGCGCTGGAGATCGCCCAACTGCAAGAGACCATTCAAACCCTGCCCGACGGCTTAGAAACTTTGGTGGGGCAGCAAGGCATTCGCCTCTCCGGTGGCCAACGACAACGCCTCGCCATCGCCCGCATGATCCTCAGCGACCCGCAGGTGGTGATCCTCGACGAAGCGACTTCGGCACTGGACAGCGCCACCGAGCTGCGTCTGCATCAGGCCATGAGCCGTTTCCTCAAAGGCCGCACCACCCTCATCATCGCCCACCGCCTCAGCGCGGTGAAACAGGCGGATCGCATCTACGTCTTTGAGGATGGTCGCATCAGCGCCGAAGGCCAACACCAACAACTGCTGCAACAAGAGGGGCTGTACGCCAAGCTCTACGCCGATCACAACCCCACAAGGTCAACCCCATGAGCCGTCTTATCCTCTTCAATAAACCCTTTGATGTCCTGAGCCAATTCACCGATGCCAACGGACGGCGCACCTTGGCGGAGTTCATCCCGATCAAAGAGGTCTACGTGGCCGGACGGCTGGATCGAGACAGCGAAGGGCTGCTGCTGCTCACCGACGACGGTCGCCTGCAACACCAGATCAGCCATCCGCAACAGAAACAGCCCAAAACCTACTGGGCGCAGGTGGAGGGCGAAATCAGCGAAACCGCACTCCAACAACTGCGCCAAGGTCTGCAACTCAAAGACGGCCTCACTCGACCCGCACAAGCAACGCAGATCAACGAGCCAGCCAACCTCTGGCCACGCCAACCGCCGATCCGCGAGCGCAAAAGCATCCCCACCAACTGGCTGCAACTGACCCTGACCGAAGGGCGAAATCGACAGGTGCGACGCATGACCGCCGCCGTTGGTCTACCCACCTTGAGGCTGGTTCGTGCTCAAATCGGCGATTGGACAGTGGAGAATCTACCCCTTGGCCATTGGCGCGAAATCAGCGTTGCAGCAGCCACCACCACGCCCAAACCCCAGAGGAAACATCATGGCAAACCCCAGCGACAAAACAGACAGCCTCGAAACCATCGCCAAAAACCTACTCGCTGAGTGCCGCCACGGTGTACTTTCGAGCCACTCCCAAGAGGTCGAAGGTTATCCTTTTGGTTCACGGGTGCCGTACACACTGGATCAAAACGGCAAGGTGATTATTCTCATCAGTGCGCTGGCGCAACACACGCAAAACATTCAAGCCGACAAGCGGGTCTCGCTGACCCTCTGGCAAGAGTCTGACGAGGAGAGTGACATTCAGCAGCAGCCTCGACTGGTCTATCTGGCCGATGCCGAACGACTCAGCGAAAATGAAGATCACGCCTTTGAGCACTATTTTCAGAACTACCCTGACACACAAGATTATTATCAAAATTTGGATTTTGAGTTCTATCGTCTCAATCCGGTCAAACTGCACTTGGTCGCAGGCTTTGGTCGAGTGAAATGGTTTAGTAGCGGACTGTTTTTTTAGAAAAAACCAGCTAAAGGAGCAAAAAAGGCGCTTTTTGTGCAGGGTTTCTTACTTTTAGAAGAAATAATATGTCATTATGAGGTTTATAAGACCTTATTTATTATTTCATGGATTGAATAATAAGGAGCAAACCATGTACAAATTGATCGCCCTGCTCTGCCTCATGAGCCAAGCCCTGCTTTACAGCATCGCTGGATGGGCTGAAAACAGTGCTAACACCTTAATCAACACACCTCTCTATGTCTTTTTACCGTTGAAAAATCGCCTGCCTGCCAACCGTCTAATGCACAATAAAAAGGTACATTTTAGCAGTGATGAGGGCAATAAACTGCGCCTACTGTTTAAAAAACCCAACGGGTTTAGCTTTTTTACTGTTGGACTGCCAAAAAATGAGACTCACCGGCCAGTAGAAATATTTAAAAATTTAAACCGTCTCTCCGCAGCCGTCGGCTACGCCTTTCGAACCAAGCGTAATTATCAGGTCGCTTTGATGCTCGGCACCGACCGCTTGATGCACAGCCACTTTCGCGGCTGGGATAACGATGATCAAAACTGGGGCAGCGTTACGTTGGGCGTTGACCTGTTTGAGTAGGGAGTGGAAAATATTCCGCCTCTGCACCAAAATTCATCGAGAAAACCCAATATTTTTTACAGCCTCCAATCAATCTCCGCCTGCCCCGTCTGCTGCAAAAAATCGTTGATCTGCGAAAAAGGCCGACTGCCAAAGAAACCCCGATAAGCCGACAGCGGTGAAGGGTGGGGTGCCGTCAACACCCGATGTTTTTGCCGGTCGATCATCGCCCCCTTCTTCTGCGCGTAAGCCCCCCACAACACAAACACCAGCGGCCTCTGTTGCTCATTGAGCAAAGCAATAACTCGGTCGGTAAACCGCTCCCAGCCACGGCCTTGATGACTGCCTGGACGACCTTGCTCCACGGTCAAGACACTGTTGAGCAACAACACCCCCTGCTCTGCCCACGACAGCAGATAACCAGAACGGTTCTCAATGTTCAGATCTTGTTGCAACTCTTTGTAAATATTAAGCAGGGATTTGGGCAACGCCACCTCAGGCTGCACCGAAAAACAGAGGCCGTGAGCATGACCAAGAGTGGGATAAGGGTCTTGTCCCAAAATCACCACCTTGACCTGCTCCAACGGGGTCTCGTTCAGCGCCGCAAACCACTCACTGCCACGGGGGAAAATCACCTTGCCTGCCGCCCGTTCGGCTCTCAAAAACGCCTTTAGCTGCTGCATGTAATCGGCGGCAAACTCCTCTTGCAGAGCCGTCTGCCAAGAGGCTTCCAGTTGAATCTCAGCGCTCATGGTGCGAGTCGCTCAATCTGCCAACGGTTATCGAGCCAACGATAGACAAAACGGTCGTGCAAACGGCTCTCCCGCCCCTGCCAAAACTCAAAGCTGTTGGGCAGCAGACGGTACCCCCCCCACGAACGAGGGCGAGGAATATTGCCATCGGGGTATTGGCGTTGCAGCTCTGCCACTTTATCTTCTAAGTCAGCACGCCTCGCCACCACTCGACTCTGTTCAGAGGCCGCAGCACTGAGACGACTGCCCAAAGGACGGGTGTGAAAATAAGCATCAGCATCACTGACGGGCAACTTCTCCACCGCGCCCACCAGCCGCACCTGACGATCCAACTGTGGCCAATAAAACAGCAGCGCCGCCTGCGGATTGACCGCCAGATCCTCGCCCTTAGCACTGCCGTAATCGGTGTACCAAGCGAAACCAAACTCATCAAAATGTTTCAGCAGCACAATCCGCGCACTGGGCAGACCAGACTCATCGGCGGTGGCCAAGGTCATGGCGGTGACATCGCTCTGCCCCGCATCCGTGGCCTGCTGCAACCAGAGGTCAAACTGTTGTCGTGGGTCGCTGTCCAACTGCCCACGAGAGAGCCAACCATGATATTCACGCCGAACGTCTCTTTGATCTTTCATAACGAAAAACTTACCCTTGAGGAACGCAAAAAGAGCCGTTATTAAAGCACACCGCAAGAGACAGAGTGTGACTTCAATCAACTCCAAGTGAATCGGAAAATAACATGATTTTAGAACCCACAACCGCACTGCTAACAAACCTCTATTGGATCACTTTATTGGCGGTGGTGGTCTCCTCTGCCTCAGCGGTACTCAAAGCCTGTCTGAAACAATTTGATCTTTTTGGGGTGATTATTATCGCTGTGGCCACCGGTTTGGGCGGTGGGTCTCTGCGCGACATGCTGTTGGATCGAGAAGTTTTCTGGATCAAGGATCAGATCTTTTTTATCGCCTCACTGGCCGGTGCCATCAGCGTTTTTATCACCGCGCGATTTTTTGTCATTCTGCCCAGATATTTTCTGCTTGCCGACTCCGCCGGTCTGGCCACCTTTGGCATCGCCGGTACGCTGGTCTCCCTGATGGCAGGAGCCGACCCGCTCATCGCCAGTTTTATGGGGGTCATGACCGGCACCATGGGCGGGATTTTTCGCGATCTGCTCTGCAACGAAACTCCGGTGGTCTTTATCAGTCCACTCTACGCCACCGTCTCTTGGCTCGGTTCACTGCTCTTTATCAGCCTACTCTACTTCGAACTGGAGACCAGCACTGCCGCCACCCTCGCTGGTTTGAGCATTTTTTTCTCACGCCTGCTCGCGGTGCATTACAATCTAAATCTGCCGCGATTCCGTTTTAAATCCTAAATTATGAGTACCCTCAGATGATCTTCAAAAGCCAAACCCCGTGGCCGTGGCGCGTACTGCGCATCGTCCTAATTACCGCTCTGGTTGCGTGGCTGCTGCCCAACCTCAGTGAACCAGAAGCAGAGCTTAGCGATCCCAACTGGCCAAAGACCGACTTCAGTCAACACAGCGTGCCACTGGAGGAGATCATCGGCGGCGGTCCGGCCAAAGACGGCATCCCCGCGCTGGATCACCCCACCTTTGTCAGCCCTCAGCAAGCCGCTGTTTGGTTGGATGAAAAAGAACCAGTGATTGTGATTCAGCACAACCAGCAAGCCCGTGCCTACCCGCTGCAAATTCTGCTCTGGCATGAGATCGTCAACGACACGCTGGCCGGTCTACCACTGGCCATCACCTTCTGTCCGCTCTGCAACAGCGCCTTGGTCTTTGAACGCCGCTTGAATGGCCAACTGCTGGACTTTGGCACCACCGGCAAACTGCGCCACAGCGACATGGTGATGTACGACCGGCAAACGGAAACGTGGTGGCAGCAGTTCACCGGCCAAGCCATCGTCGGTCAACTGAACGGTAAAAAACTCAAACCCTACCCCAGCAATCTGCTCGCCTTCAGCGATTTTGCTCGCCTCTATCCTGATGGCACGGTGCTTTCGCGAGAAACCGGCTACCAGCGAGATTATGGCAACACCCCCTACTCAGGTTACGACAACATCAACAGCAGTCCCTTTTTGCTCACGCAACCCGCTGATTCACGCCTGCCTGCACTGGCCTACACCCTCGGCATTCAATGGCAGAACCACTACAAACTCTACCCTCTAGGCTCATTGAAAAATCAGCCGGTGTTAAACGACACTTTCCAACAACAACCCGTCGTGATTTTCAATACCCAGCGCATCAAGTCGGTGCTGGATCAGAAACGAATCACACAGAGTCGCAGCATTCCAACCGTTCACGCTTTTTCACGGCGTTTAAACGGAGAGGTTTTGCAGTTTCATTTCCAACACGGAAATATGATGGATCAGAGTGGGTCACAGTGGAATGAGTTAGGCAAAGCCATTACAGGGAAGCATCAAGGAAAGCAGTTACAGACATTGAACGGCGGGGTTCATTTTGCCTTTGCATGGTTGGCCTTTCAGCCTGAGGCGGAGATTTATCACGCGCCGTAAAATATTCACGATAATCCCGTAGGGGCGAACCTTGTGTTCGCCCTGTTACCCGCCGTGAATTTAAAAAGGGCGAACACAAGGTTCGCCCCTACAATGTGGTTCATCACATCAATTAAATTAAATGGTGCGACTCACAGAAAAACGCGCCAAACTCTCCATTGCAATGCGATGCGGGGTCTCCGGCAGACAGCTCAACGCCGCAACGGCCAGATCCGCTTCCCGCTGGGCAAACTCACGAGTCGCCTGCAACGAGCCGGTGGCCTGCACCGCCGCCATCACCTCGTCGATCATCTCCCGACCGCCCTCTTCGATGGCCTTACGCACCAGCGCCTTCTGCTCTGCGGTGCCGTTACGCATGGTCAAAATCAATGGCAAGGTCGGTTTGCCTTCGGCCAGATCATCACCGACGTTTTTGCCCATCTCCTCGCTGGAGGAGCTGTAATCCAACACATCATCGATCAACTGAAAGGCGGTACCCAGATGCATGCCGTAACGCGCCAAGGCGTCCTCTTGCTCTTTAGGCACATCGGCCAACACCCCACCCAGCAACGCCGCCGCTTCAAACAATTTGGCGGTTTTGCAGTGGATCACCTCTAAGTAGGTCTCTTCGGTGGTGTCCGGCTCATGCACATTGAGCAACTGCATCACCTCGCCTTCGGCGATGATGTTGGTGGTCTGGGAGAGAATTTCCATCACTCGCAGACTGCCCACCTCCACCATCATCTCAAAGGAACGCGAGTATAAGAAGTCACCCACCAACACCGCCGCCTCATTGCCCCAAATGGCATTTGAAGTATCCCGACCACGGCGCAGCTCGGAAGCGTCCACCACATCGTCATGCAACAAAGTGGCGGTGTGGATGAATTCGATGATGGCGGCCAAATTGATCTGCCAATCGCCCTTGTAACCCGCCGCTCCCGCCGCCAGCAAAACGATCTGTGGCCGCAAGCGTTTACCACCACTGCCAATAATGTAGTGGCTCAGTTGGTTCACCAACACCACCTCGGATTTCAACCGAGTACGAATCATCTCATCCACCGCATTTCGGTCAGCGGCGATGAGGCTTTGAATCTCTTTGAGTAACATGGGATCTACACAGACGGCTTTAAGTAGTGCGCATGCTAGAAATGGCCAGCCAGAGTGTCAAGGTAAACCGGCAAAATAACTTAATCATTGACCAATTTCTAATCGCTGGTATAATCGCGCGTTTTTCGATCACGTTTTTAAAGTCGAGGCGGAACATGTACGCGGTAATTAAAACTGGCGGTAAACAATACCGCGTAATAGTGGGTGAAACCCTGAAAGTTGAGAAGCTGGAATTAGACGAAGGCGAATCGCTGGAGTTGGATTCTGTACTGATGATTGCTGATGGCGAAGAAATTAAGGTCGGCGCACCTTACTTGGAAGGTGGCAAAGTCACCGCAACTATCAAATCTCACGGTCGTGGCAAGAAAGTGGACATCATCAAGTTCCGTCGTCGGAAACATCATCGTAAACAGATGGGTCATCGTCAGAGCTACACCGAGCTGGAAATCACAGCCATCACCGGCTAGACCCCCACGAATTCAGAGGAATTAGACAATGGCACATAAGAAGGCAGGCGGCAGTACTCGTAACGGTCGCGATTCAGAGTCAAAACGTCTTGGTGTAAAACGCTACGGCGGCCAAGAAGTCAACGCAGGCAGCATCTTGGTGCGTCAGCGTGGCACTCGCTTCCATCCCGGAACCAACGTTGGTTGCGGTAAAGATCACACCCTGTTTGCAACAGCGAACGGCGTAGTGAAATTTGAAGTGAAAGGCCCGCTGAAACGCAAATACATCAGCATCATATCTGAGTAACTTCAGATTCTTTGCCGATAGAAAAACCCCGCTTCGGCGGGGTTTTTTGTTGGCGCAGCATTTATAATAACCACCCACCTTACCCAGCAGGGCAGCTCTATGAAATTTGTTGATGAAGTCCATATTAAAGTCTTTGCCGGAGACGGTGGCAACGGCTGCGTCAGTTTTCGCCGCGAAAAATACATCCCACGCGGTGGCCCTGATGGCGGTGATGCCGGTGACGGTGGCGACATCTATCTGATTGCCGACAGCGAACTCAACACTCTGGCCGATTTTCGTCACACCCGCAGCTTCAGCGCCCAACGCGGTCAAAACGGCATGAGCCGGAACTGCACCGGTCGCCGTGGCGAAGATCTCGACATCCCCGTCCCCGTCGGCACTCAAGCGTTCGACAAAGACACCGGCGAACAGCTCGGCGATCTGACCAAAATTGGTGAGCGCATGATGGTGGCCAAGGGCGGTTTTCACGGCCTCGGCAACGCCCGTTTTAAAAGCTCGGTCAACCGCGCCCCTCGTCAACACAGCAACGGCTCCGAAGGCGACCACCGCATCTTGCAACTGGAGCTGAAACTGTTGGCCGATGTGGGTCTGTTGGGCTACCCCAACGCCGGTAAATCCACCTTTATTCGCGCCGTTTCAGCGGCACGCCCCAAGGTCGCCAACTACCCTTTCACCACCCTCTACCCCAATCTGGGCGTGGTCAGCATCGAGCAGTACCGCAGCTTTGTCATCGCCGATATTCCGGGTCTGATCGAAGGCGCAGCGGAAGGCCACGGCCTTGGCATTCAGTTCCTTAAACATCTGACCCGCACCCGTCTGCTGCTGCACATCATCGACATGGCTCCGCTGGATGACAGCAGCCCCGCCGAAGATGCCAAAAAGCTGCTGCATGAGCTGGATAAATTCAGCCCCGATCTGGCCGCCCAACCGCGCTGGCTGGTGCTGAACAAACTGGATCTGCTGCCCGAAGAAGAGCAGCAGGCACGCTGCGATGAGCTGGTGGAAACACTCGGTTACGACGGCCCGCTGTTCCAGATCTCGGCACTGAAAAAACAGGGGACGCAAAAAGTCTGTTACCAGATCATGGAATATCTGGAAAACCTCAAGCGGGAGGCAGACTCTCAGGAGGAGCAGGCTTGAAGCGCCAAACCTTAACTCAGAGTCAACGCTGGGTGGTGAAAATCGGCAGCGCCCTGATCACCGACAACGGCAAAGGTCTCGATCTAAACGCCATGCAGAGCTGGGCGCAGCAGATGGCCAAGTTGCACCAACAAGGCCATGAACTGATTTTGGTCTCCTCTGGCTCGGTGGCCGAAGGCATGAGCCGTCTCGGCTGGCAGCAACGCCCCAAAGCACTGCACGAACTGCAAGCCGCCGCTGCCGTCGGCCAAATGGGACTGGTGCAAGCCTACGAAAGCAGCTTTCAAACCTACCAAATCCGCACCGCCCAAATTCTGCTCACCCACGAAGATCTGGCGGATCGGCAGCGTTATCTCAACGCCCGCAGCACCTTGCGAACCCTGCTCAAATTGGGCGTGATCCCGATCATCAATGAAAACGACACTGTGGCCACCGACGAGATCCGTTTTGGCGACAACGACACCTTGGCCGCACTGGTGGCCAACTTGGTCGAGGCCGATACACTGGTGATCCTCACCGATCAAGAGGGGCTGTTTGACCAAGACCCACGCAACAACCCCAACGCCCAACTCATCCAAGAAGGTCGCGCCGAAGACCCCGCACTGCTGGCGCTGGCTGGGCCTTCGGCCTCACAGTTGGGACGCGGTGGCATGACCACCAAAATTCTGGCCGCCGCTCGTGCCGCACGTTCTGGCAGCCAGACCTTGATCGCCTCTGGGCGAGAAACTAATGTTTTGCCGCGTCTCAAACAGGGCGAATTGATCGGCACTCTGCTCACCCCGTCACAAGAACCGCTGCTGGCGCGCAAACAGTGGCTGGCCAATCAGCTCAAGGTACGCGGTCAGTTGCATCTGGATACGGGAGCCAGCGAAACCATCCAGCAAAAAGGCTCCAGCCTGTTGGCTGTGGGGGTAAAACAGGTCAGCGGCAATTTTGTTCGTGGTGATGTGGTGGCTTGTGTGGATCAAAGTGGCAATGAGATTGCCCGTGGCTTGGTGAATTACAGCGCCCTTGAGACGCAGAAGATTAAGGGCCAAACGAGTCGGAAGATTGAGACGTTATTGGGATATGTGGATGAAGCGGAGTTGATTCATCGGGATAATTTGGTGTTGATTTAACAGTCACCACTACAATCATCACCCCAACTAGAGCCTGACCTCTACGGTCGCCCAAACAAGTAATCCCTCATCTGCTCCACGGTATCCCGTACCTGATCCACCGCATCATCCAAGGTAATAATACGCTGCACAAACGTCGTCAACTCCCCCATCGGCAGACCGTATTTTTTCAGGGTAATTTTTTGTACTAACGTATTGGCATCAATGGCATAACTCCACTGCTCCACCTCGCGCAGCTCCAGACCCGCGCCACCATCAAACGGCAACTGATAATTCCAATGGGCGCTGTTACCCGCCACACGCCCCTCGCCTTGGCTCTGAGCATCCGAAGCAGCGATGCGATAACGCGACTCATCCAATTTATTCAGCGTCACAATCCGCTCCGTCACCTTGCCGTTACTGTAACGAAAGATCTGCTGAATTTTGCCCAGATCGCCCTGCCACGCCGCCTCCATCTCGATTTTAAAACGCTGGCGCACCACGCCACTGCGGTCGGTGTAAATCCCCCAGCCACTCAAATGACCATCGAAAAACCGCTGCGGATCAAACAGCGGTGTCTGTAGAGCGTAATCGTCTAAATTTTGCGACTGGCAACCACTCAAAAAGAGCGGCACCGACAACAACAGGATGTTTAAGGTTTTCAATATCACGGCATGATTACTCTGAAAATAGAAGTTCAACGCTGACAGGTCGAACAAAAATAGGTGGAGCGCTGTCCCAAGACGATCTGCTGCACCGGCTTTTGGCAGACCAAACAAGGCTCATTTTTGCGGCCATAGACACTCAACGACTGCTGGAAATAACCCGGCTTGCCATCGGATTGGACAAAATCCTTCAAGGTCGTACCACCCTGCTCAATGGCCGCTGTCAGCACCTGCTTGATCGCCAACAATAAGCGTTCAAAACGGGCTTTGGAGATCTTCCCCGCAGCGGTGCTGGGCAAAATACCGCTCATAAAGAGCGCCTCGCTGGCATAGATGTTGCCCACCCCCACCACCACCTGCGAATTCATAATAAAGTTCTTCACCGCCACTCGACGGCCTTTGGCACGCTGATGCAGATAATCAACATCGAACGCCTCGCTCAATGGCTCGGGCCCTAGTTTACTCAACAACCAGTGCTGCTCAAGCGGCTCCACACTCCACAACACCGAACCAAAACGGCGCGGATCACGCAGCCGCAGCGCCTCACCGTTGGCCAGACCGAACTCAACGTGATCGTGTTTTTCCAGTGGCAGACTCTGCTTGACCACCCGCAAACTGCCCGACATGCCCAGATGCAAAATGGCGCACCCCACTTTGGTCTGGAGCAAGATGTATTTGCCTCGGCGCTGCACCGAGCGGACAAACTGCCCCTCGATCTGCTGCAACTCCGCTGGCACCGGCCAACGCAGTTTGGGCTGCAAGACGCGCAAACGTTTGATTTTTTTACCGACTAAATGGGGGCGAATGCCACCACAGGTGGTCTCGACTTCGGGCAACTCAGGCATAATAATTTCCAACGATGATTCAGGGCGCACACAAGATGCGCCCCTACACAGATTTCATCCGTTATTGATCAAGAAAAGGCACGGCTTCCGCACGTTTTGGCAAAAACAGCAGCTCTTCGCTGAGCGCCGCACTAAAACGCAATTGATAGTGAGCGCTCTCTGGCACCAAGATTAAAGGCTTCTCGTTAATGACTCGGTAACGCCACTGCCGGTTTTCACTGGCCAAAGTCAACCAAGCGCCCTGCGCCTCAGCCTGAAACGGCAACACCGCCTCCGCCAAACTAAACCGCCACGACTCCGCCAACTGTTCCGCTGCCAAAGCCGCTTCACCACTTTCAGCCAAAACCCACAAACCGGCTTTTTTCTCAATGCGAATGTGTGGGGTTTCGATCAAGGTCAATTCCACCTCAGGGTCAAAAGGCCGCCGCTGCACCAGCTCCCGACCGTTGGCCACCAACAGCGGCAGATGCTGATCGTCGAGCAGATACAACCTTTCTGCCGTACTCACATAACGCTTGCCGCTGGGGCTTTTATCGCCAAACAACAGCTTGATCTCTCCCAATTGCAGCACCGCACGCGGCGGCTTCAACCCAAACTCAGCCAAGTTTAGCCCCGTCAGTTCGTACTGAGAGTAAACCTTGGCCGTGGCAATGTTCAACAGCGCCCGCATCCGCAGCGGATCAATGGGCGCTTGAAACGGTGCCTTTAACCACCACCCTCCTGAATCCCGTTGCATCAACAGCGGCTCCTGAGCGGCGCGCCGGAAGCTCACCTGCGCCAGCTCGGCGTTCAAAGAGATAAAGCCTGCACTGGCTTGCTGCTCAACTTGGCGACTCAGATAGGCCAAAATCATCAACTGAATTAAGACCACAAAAATCACCAGATTAAGCCAACTGCGCTTGTCCATTTTCATTTTCTTAGTGACCCGCTCGCCGTCGTCGCCAAACGATCCTAAAACCCAGCAACAGCAAGCCAGCGGGCAAGAGAATCAAAAAACCAAAACCGATCAACCCAATCTGCAACGGACTCAACTGCAACTGCGCATCGGCGGCACGAGGCATGGAGATCTGCAACAGATCATCCTCCTCGGTCAACCAACTGAAGAGACGCGCTCCCAGCTCCAGATTACCGCCGTTGCCCAGATATTGATTGGCGATAAAATCACCGTCTCCAATCACCACCACCCGCTGTTGTTGGCGCTGATTGGGCAGCGGTCGCTGCAACACCAAGCCCAAACTCAACGGCCCAGCACGCTCCTCGCTGCCTGCATCAAAACCGATCTCACCCTCGATGGGGCTTAACTCCGTCCAACTGCGCGGCAAGGTCTGCAACAACGTCTGCACCTGCCAGCCACTTGGCTGCTTGGCCTGCAACGCCTGCGCTTGCGGAAACAGGCTCAAGGTCTGCAAACCTTTGGTGATGGCGTGCTCGCCGTATTCACTGACCAGCGCAAAATCCGGCGAATCAATGCCAAACAGTTGCGTGCTGGCATCCACAATCACCCCCGGGAGACGTTCAAGATCCAACTCCGTGGCCAGTTTGTGCAAGCCATCATCACTGTTGGGTTCACTCAACCAAAGCAGATTACCACCCTGTTGCACATAAGCCCGCAACAGCGCCACCTCACCGGGCAAATAAGCGCTCTGCGGTGAGGCCAGCACCACCAAATCGCTGTTGTCTGGAATACGCGGCTGACTGATGAGGTTCAAACGCTGCACCTGAAAACCTCGCGCCTGCAGGCGACGACTCAACTCAAAATAGTCAAAGTTGGCCTTGCCCAGTGGATCACGTTCGCCGTGCCCTTCGATAAAAACCAACCAACGCTGTTGAGGCCGCGCCAACCGCAACAAGGCGTTGCTAAAGCTGCGTTCATCCAACTGCTGCAAGCGCTGTTGGCGCTGCTGATAATCAATAAACAGCTCGCCGCCTTGAGCAATGCCCAGCTCCCGCGCCAACGCCGGTGAGGTTTCGGGGTTGATAAAGGTCAGGCTAATGTCCGGCTTGAGGCGCTGATAACGGCCAATCAGATCTTGGATCGCCTGCCGAGTCAGCTCATCGGGTGGCAGGTAGACCGTCACCTGCACCGGCTCCGGCAAACTCTGCAACAGCTCAACACTGGTTTGATTCAAACTGTTACGCCCATCACGACTGACATCCCACTGCCAGCGGTGTTGCGTACTGAACCACGCCAACATGCCCAACAACAGCGCAAAAAGCAGATAAAAGAGCGCATTTTGCCAACCCCGAGACGGCTGGCCTTTAGAAATATCCATTTAATCGTTCAACCTCATGCTGTCCAGACGACGCACGCTCAAGCCGAGAAAGGCGACCACCAACAACAGGTAATAAATCAGATCCACGCTATCAAACAGGCCGCTTAAAAAACGCCCCAAATGAGAAGAGAGAGCCAAATAGTCCAATAACTCAGCCCCCTCACTTTGACCGGTGGCGTTAATCAACCAGAGAAACAGCAACAGAGCAAAGGTGGCCACCGCTGCCAACAACGGCTGCGCGGTCAAGCTGGAGAAATAGAGGCCGATGGCCGCAAAAGCCGCCAACAGCAACCAACAACCCAGAAACGCCAGCGCCAAGGCCGCCAAATCCAGCGGCACCAGCAGCCACAACGACAGCGGCATCAGCGTTGTCAGCAACAGCATCAGACTCAGTAAGGCCATCAAGCCCAGATATTTACCCAAGACAATCTCGGTCATGGAGATCGGCGCGCTCAGCAGCAGATCAAAACTGCCATTGCGCAGCTCTTCCGAGATCAGACGCATGGTCAGTAACGGCATCACCATTAAGTAAATGCTGGCAGCGGGCAGAAACAGCCGTGCAATAAGGTATTCGCTCACCCCAGGCGGGTTATCCAGATTGGCCAGTTGCGGCTGCATCTGTAAGTATTGATCCAGATGAATCAAAAAAATATAGGCGACAATAAACTGCACCAACGCCAATACCACCCACGCCAGCGGCGAGAGAAACAGCGCTTTTAACTCGCGCTGCGCTAAAATAAAAATCATGCGCTCTGCTCCTGACAGGTCAGTTCCACAAACACCTGCTCCAAAGATTGCTGTTGCGGCACAATCTCAAACACCCCCCAGCTCTTTTGCACCGCCAAGCTGGCCAAGCGACTGGCTGGATTATGCTCAGGGTCAATCTCAATCAACAGACGGCCATCCAATTGCGGCACGACACCTTCAACCCCTTGCATGGAGTAGATCAACTCAACATCCGCCATCGCTCCCAGACGCACCATCAAATGAGTGATGGGAAAATCATCGGTGAGACGCTGCATCTGTTCGTTAAAGACCAATTTACCTTGATTCAGAATCAGCACGCGACTACAGACCGCCTGCACCTCTGGCAAAATATGGGTGGAGAGAATCACCCCATGTTCACGCCCCAGCTCTTTGATCAGATGACGAATGTCACGAATCTGCACCGGATCCAAGCCCACCGTCGGTTCATCCAACACAATCACCGCCGGTTTATGAATCACCGCTTGAGCGATCCCCACCCGCTGTTGATAACCTTTAGAAAGCTGCCCCAACAAACGCCCCGCCACCTCCGCCAAACCACAGCGCTGCTTGACCTCATAAAGCGCATCGTCCAGACGCGCCACCGAAACACGGTGCAACTTGGCGCAAAAGAGCAAAAACTCATCCACGGTCATATCCAAATAGAGCGGCGGTGTCTGCGGCAAAAAACCCAGATGGCGCTTGGCCTGTTTTGGCTCTGCCAACAGATCAATCTCATGAATCTGGATCGAGCCGCTGCTGGGAGCCAAATTGCCACAGAGCATCCGCATCACACTGGATTTACCCGCACCATTGGGACCTAAAAAACCCAGCACTTCGCCGCGATACAACTCAAAATTGATCTCATCAACGGCACACAGACCACTGTAATGACGACTCAGGTTACGCACCTGAATCAAAGGGGTTTGTCTCATTATCTTTCCATGACTCCAAAGATCATCTCTGTTGGGCACACAACAACAGCCCCCTCAAAATCAGGGGGCAGTATCCGTGCAGATAGGGGTTTATAAACGTTACGACTCGGCCTGTTTTAACAAGACCTGTTCCAGTTCGGTCACACGCTGCTCCAAACCCTCTAACTTCAAGCGGGTACGTTCCAACAAGGCACTCTGCACCGCGAACTCTTCACCGCTGACCAGATCCATTTTTGCAAACACCGCTTGCACATTGGCGCGCATGTTTCTCTCCAGATCCTCTTTTAAAACACCGGCTCCGCTGGGCAGCAGGTCACTCAGCTTTGAACCGAGCTGATCCAAGATACGTGGGTCAATCACAATTTATCTCCTCTTTATGAATGGCAAGAGTTTACCTCAATCCCAGCTACCTGTTTCGCTCCAAAATAGTGCGTTATATTGGTGCAGATATGCACAACATTGACTCGATATGGCGCACCACAACCGACAAGCCTATAAAAAACATCTCCAAACCACTGTTTTTATTAGACAACAAATAATGGCATATTAAATGCTTATGTAATCGCGCTGTCTTTAAACCACAATATAAAGAGTAAAATGAGTATGAAACTGTCAACCAAACCCCTAGTTCTTTCTGCCCTGATCTTGTCAGCCATTGCTGCCCCTGCTGCTGCTGAAGTCAGCGCCAATTTTGGTGCCACCTCCAACTACATCTGGCGTGGTGTCACCCTCAGCAACGAAGGTCCAGCTATTTATGGCGGTCTGGATTACAGCTCTGATGCAGGTATTTACGCTGGTTTGTGGCAATCCAGCGAAGGTGCTACCGGCAGCTCAGAAACCGATTTCTATGCTGGTTACAGCGCCGAATTCAGTGGTGTCAGCGTTGATGTGGGTGCCATTGCCTATAAATACCTGCAAAATGATGCAGCAGACTTCAACGAAATTTATGCCAGCGTCGGTTTTGGTCCTGTCTCCGCTTCCATTGCCAATGACTCAGAAAACAAAATCACCTACACCACTCTCAGTGCTGAATTTGCTGGTGTTAGCGCTACTTTCGGTAGCGCAGCCTTTGATGGCGGTGCTGACGACTACACCCATTTCGATCTGAGCTACAGCCCTGCTGATAGCCTAACTCTGGGTCTGAGCAAAAACGACATTGCTGGCGATGACCAACCTCGCCTCTACGTCAGCTACGGCATCGACTTTGAAGTAAAATAATGGACAAGGGGAGCTGTAATAAGCTCCCCTTTTTTTACCACCGAAGAGGATAAACACTGATGAAATTAGTTACCGCAATTATCAAACCTTTCAAACTTGATGATGTACGTGAATCACTCTCAGAGATTGGTGTGAAAGGCGTGACCGTCACGGAAGTGAAAGGTTTTGGCCGCCAAAAAGGCCATACCGAACTTTACCGTGGCGCTGAATACGTGGTGGATTTTCTACCCAAAGTTCGCATCGAAGCGGCTGTAGAAGCCTCTCAAGTAGATCAAGTCATCGAAGCCATTCGTAGTGCTGCCAACTCCGGCAAAATCGGTGATGGCAAAATCTTCGTTCAACCTCTCGAACAGGTTGTGCGCATTCGTACCGGTGAATCCGGCCCTGAAGCCCTATAGGAGAACGATTGTGGAAGCTGTAAAAGAGTTAAGTTATGCCCTAGATACATTCTATTTCTTGATGTCCGGCGCTCTGGTGATGTGGATGGCAGCCGGTTTTTCTATGTTGGAAGCGGGCCTGGTTCGTTCCAAAAACACCGCTGAAATTCTAACCAAGAACATCTCCCTATTTGCCATCTCTTGCATTATGTACCTGCTGGTCGGCTATCAAATTATGTACGGTGGCGGAACCGAAGGCGGTATTTTCCCCAGCTTCGGTTCTCTGATCGGTGCTGAACACACCGCCGCTGAAGTCACTGCCGGTGGCGATGATGCCCCTTACTACTCCACCATGTCGGATTTCTTCTTCCAAGTGGTGTTCGTTGCCACCGCCATGTCCATTGTCTCCGGTGCGGTTGCCGAGCGGATGAAATTGTGGGCCTTCCTGCTGTTCGCCGTGGTCTTCACCGGCTTTATCTACCCTGTTGAAGGTTACTGGAAATGGGGTGGTGGTTTCTTGCAAGAAGCAGGTTTCCAAGATTTCGCTGGCTCTGGTGTGGTTCATATGGCCGGTGCTACTGCGGCTCTGGCCGGTGTGCTGCTGCTCGGTGCGCGTAAAGGCAAATACGGCAAAGACGGTTCGGTTCATGCCATCCCTGGTGCCAACTTACCTCTGGCTACCCTCGGCACCTTTATTCTCTGGTTGGGCTGGTTCGGTTTCAATGGCGGTTCACAACTGCAACTCTCTACCGTTGACAACGCCAACGCGGTTGCCTTGATCTTCGTTAACACCAACATGGCTGCTGCCGGTGGTGTGGTTGCTGCACTGATCACCGCACAACTGATGTTTGGCAAAGCCGATCTGACCATGGCTCTCAACGGCGCCTTGGCCGGTTTGGTTGCCATCACCGCAGAACCTCTGACCCCCGCGCCTCTGACTGCAACCTTAATCGGTGCCGTCGGCGGTATCATCGTGGTCTTCTCCATTATCAGCCTTGATAAACTCAAGCTGGATGATCCCGTTGGTGCCATCTCGGTACATGGCGTGGTCGGTATCTGGGGTCTGTTGGCTGTACCTTTAACCAACAGCGATGCCAACTTCGGTGCGCAACTGCTGGGTATCGGAGCCATCTTCGCTTGGGTGTTCGTTGCCAGCCTTATTGTCTGGATGCTGCTCAAAATGGTGATGGGCATTCGTGTCAGCGAAGAAGAGGAACACAACGGCGTGGATCTCTCTGAGTGTGGTATGGAAGCCTATCCTGAGTTCACCAAAGGCTCTTAAACGAGTCACAACAAACACCATTCAGTGTTCTGTTTCATGGCACGCATTTAGGGCAGGTTTTTCCTGCCCTTTTTTGTGCTTGCAAAAAAGCAGCAATCCACTCTAAAGTAACAGTCATCAATCTCCTTGGTTACGGAATTCAAAATGAACCAGCTTTACCCTCTCATCAGTATCTTCGCCGCTCTTGTCACGTTATCAAACAGTGCTCAGGCGGAGCTGCAAGTAACGACTCTGCACAGCGCCCAGCACAACGGCAATAACCTCAACTTTACCGTCAGCAGCAACGGCTGCACCCAAGTCAAAGATTTTGAACTGCTGATCGATGCCAACAGCAAGACGCTAACGGTACTGCGACTGCGCCGTGACATGTGCCGCCGCCGTCCTTTCAGCCAAAAAATCACCCTGCCCTTAAACACACCAATGCCAAACTTAAAAGTCACCAACCCTTTCGCTCAAGCGCCCTCACAGGCTTACCCTTTTCCCATGCCCAACAAAATACGAGTACCTCGTTAAGGTTCTGCGATGAAAAAAATCAGCCTGCTCGGTCTGCTCTTTAGCCTGCTGTTATCCTCAAGTGCCCATGCTGCCACCTGTTTATGGGTCTCATCTTATGCCCCTGATTACGAATGGAACGACGGCATCGGACGTGGCATCCGCAGCGGCCTGACCGGTCAATGTGAGCTGCTGGAGTTTCATTTAGACACCAAACGCAACCGTTCGGTGGAGTTTGCTCAAAGCCAAGCCAAAAAAGCCTTGGCTTACATCCATAAAATCAAACCCGATCTGATCATCGCCTCCGACGACAACGCCTCTAAATATCTGGTCAAGCCTTATCTCAAAGGAGGGCAAATTCCGGTTGTTTTTTGCGGCATTAACTGGAGTGTGGCGGAGTACGGCTATCCCTATAAAAATGCCACCGGCATGATCGAGGTCGCCCCAGTACAACCGCTGATCAACGAAGCCAAAAAGGTCTTACATAACCCACAGACAGCGCTCTATCTGACCTCAAACGTCACCTCATCTCGCAAGGATTTCAAGCAGTTTAAACGCCTCTTTAACCTTGCTGGCATAGAGTTAAGCGGTCTCTTTACCAACACGTTACAAGAGTGGCAAAACGGCTTTAACAGGGGTCAAAGTCAAAAGTACGATTTTATTGTTATCGGCAGCAACGGTGGCATTAACGACTGGCAGCGAGAGAGCACACTCAACTGGATACAACGGGTGTAGCCATATTTTGATGTAATAATTAGCAAAGAGCGCCATACTGGC
>CAZTQX010000031.1:0-16724 GCA_964615985.1 uncultured Gammaproteobacteria bacterium
GGTCTACCTTATGACGGCTGTTTATTCAACCTCTTTTAAGCCCGATTGCCCTAGTTGCTATGCTTATTGTGATTCGCTTTAGGGGCTGAATAGGGTAGGATTCGGACTGGTTAGGTGTTTTTTTCACCCCCTCTGGTCACATACTTATAATAAGTGGGCTTTTTGTACTGAATTTTATGCTGTGACTGCCGTATATCGCTATTCTAACAACGCTCAGAAAAAGTTCTGTTTTTCCTAATGTTGTTGTATTTTTCCAGATAATGATTATCTGTTTTTGAGGCGCTCTATTATCCTTGCCGTTTGTCAGAGAATCCGAGCCTTTTAGAGCCTATTTTGACCGTTATAAATATTTGGTGTGATATACACATTGATATGAAATGTAAAAAACAGGGATTTACGCTTATCGAATTACTGGTTACGGTGGTCGTAATTGGTATTTTAGCCGGTTTAGGTGTGCCTGCTTTCACGGATTTGATTAATTCGAATCGAATGATCTCCTTTACCAATGAGTTGGTGGCCAGCTTGCAGATGGCGCGCAGTTCGGCTGTTACGCGAGGCAGCCGGGTCACGCTTTGTCAGAGCAATGATCGTCAAAATTGCACCAACAATGGGCTGTGGGAGGCGGGTTGGATTATTTTTCCCGATGACAATGGAAATGATGTGGTGGATGCGGGCGAAACGGTGTTGAGAGTTCACAACGGTGCGCCTGGTGGGGGCATGACAGTACGCTTTGTTCCTACGACTGGGGTGGCGAATAATATCTCTTTTGTCAGCTCTGGTTTTCCCCAATCTCTCAATGGAGCTATGCAATCGGGTCTGTTCCGGATCTGTGACAACCGTGGTTTGACCACATTACCCAATGGTTTAAGTGATGCGCGTGGGGTGGAAATCTCTGCTGGGGGGCGTATTCGCGCTACTCGTAACCGACAGGTCATTGCCCAATGTCCATAATTCACTCCTCTTCTGCTGTTCACTTTCGCGCTGCTCATGCGGGTGTCAGCATGATTGAGGTGCTGGTTGCACTGTTTATTCTGTCGGTGGGGTTATTGGGCGTGGCGGGATTACAGGCACAAGGCATTCGCGCCGGTCACAGTGCAACTCTGCGTTCGATGGCGGTTTTTAAGAGCATTGAGGTTGTGGAGGCGGTTCGTGCCAATCATGCGGGTTTATTGGCTGGTGATTACAATATCAACCTAGGGTTGGGACAGCAGAATAACTGTGATCAAGGTACGGCGGTGGCAGCGATTTGTACTCCAGCACAGATGGCGCAGAACGATGTGTTTGTCTGGCGTTCTTCGTTGGCGCTATTGTTTCCAAGGGATATTAACGGGTTGGCTGCTACGGGTTCCATTGTGACTACCGCAACCGGTTTGTTGACGGTGGCGATTAACTGGAGCGAGCGAGGCATTGACATGAACTACACAACGGAAGTGCAAATTCCATAATGAGTTATGCAACCAACAGCCGACCGTTAGGCACTCTTTGTCGATCACGAGGAGTGTCGTTGATTGAATTGATGCTCTCTATGGCCATCGGTTTGGTGCTGTTGGTGGGGGTGATGGCGGTCTTTTTTAACAGTCGAACCGCGTATCACAGCAGTGAAGCGCAAGTGCATCTGTTGGATGATGGCCGTTACGCCTTGCATTTGCTGGGACAAGATTTGCGTATGGCGGGCAGCATTGGCCAAAACAGTTGGTTGAGCGGTGTGCAGGGTCGAGCCTTGGACAGCTCTCCTAATGGTGGGCCATTGGTACCCTTGGCGGGGGATTGTAAGCCGCTGTGGTACATCAACATGGATCGTAAGGTGGAGGCTTCTAATGACGCCAATCCGTATGGAGGCAGCTGTATTCCAGCCAGTTACCGTCTTGGAAGTGATGTTTTGGTGGTACGTTACGCTAATGCTACGCCCGTTACCGATGCAAACCTGCAGGTCGGCATGACCTATGCGCAGAGTACCTTGGGACGCTCACAACTGTTTACTTTTGGCGCAGATCCCACTCCGACCTTTGCGCCTGATCAAAATCATCGTTTAGAGGTGCATGCCTATTACGTGGCTAATTTCACCGATGCGGTGGGAGATGGCATGCCTTCGTTACATCGAATCTCCTTGGCCCCTGGGCCGAGTTTGATCGATCAGGTGGTGGTTCCTGGGGTTGAGGATTTTCAGGTACAGTTTGGGATTTCAACCTGTCTGACGCCGCCGTGCAGTGATTTGGATCAATCGGTGAATCAATATGTCAATGCCAATGTGATTAATTGGGCTGATCCATTGGCGGTTAATAATATTTTTGCGGTTAAGATTTGGGTGCTGCTACGGACTCAAACAGAGGAAAAAGGTATTAATACCGATGCTACCTTTAATTTAGGTGGTCGCACCCTTTCTTTTATTGGGGTGGATAACTTCCGTCGTTTGTTGCTCTCCAGTATTGTTCAAATTCGCAATCGCGGCAATTAAAACAACGGGTTAATGATCATGAAACAGAATTTCCCCCAATTGAAATCACCCCAGCGACAGCAGGGTGCTGCGTTAATGGTTGGGTTAGTGATGTTGTTGGTTTTGACACTACTAGGGGTCTCGAATATGCGCATGACTACGTTGGAATTGCGTATGTCGGCCAATACACAAAATCGCAATCAAGCCTTTCAGGCGGCAGCCTCTGCGATTGTACCGGCATTGAATCAGTTTGATTCGGGTAACATCGCAGCGCCGCAGGTGTTTAATAATATTTTTAGTTCCGTCAGTGCTAACAGCAGTGCCGATGCGGTGGTGACCTATATGGGGCGAACCTCGGGCAGTGGTTGCCCTGGTACCAGTTTTCGGTTTGATTGTACCCATTTTGAGATTCAGACCACGGGTCGTCATAACGGCTCTAATGCGGTTTCAAGGCAGGTGCAGGGAGTTTATACCCTGTCGCCAGGGTCATAGTTTCTGGATGGGTAAAAAGGAGCGACATCGTGGATAAAAAAGTCTATCAATGGGTTTGTCTCTGCGTGGGCATGTTGATGTTATCACCGCTTTTTGCAACGTTGGTGCAAGTGGAGGGTGCCGTGGAGGCGATGGCCATTGAGCTGGTGGTGACAAAAGAGGGAAGCGGTCAGGTGAGTGGGCGTGAATGTGATAAGTGTGATGTGAAGCGTTTTATCGTGACGACAGAGACGCAGATGTACCGTGGTGAGAGTGTGCTGAGTGTGGCTGAATCGAGGCGTTTAAACGGGCGTCCTGGAACCATTTTATATGATCTGAAAAGCCGCCAAGCAACCCGTATTTTTTGGTAAAAAGCAGTGGAAAGAGAGTGGAGATAATCATGCAGAGACAAACAAGGTTGGCCAAAGGCGTTGTTTTAGGCCTCCTGTTGGGGCTCTTTGCGGGTGCTCCATTGGCGGATGATACTGAAATTTATGTGGGTAATTTAAATACGGGTAATGTCTCTAATTTGCTGGGTCAGCCCAATATTTTGTTTATTGTTGATACCTCTGGCAGTATGAAAGCCAATGTGGATTCTTACGATTACATCTCTGGTGTGACTTACTCAGGCGGCTTTGTCAGCGACAGTGTTTACTGGTCTCAAAGTGGGGCGGTGATTACCGATCCGACCAATGCCGATACCAATGTGATCGATGCAGCTAATTTTCATTGTCAAGCGGCACAGCCATCCTTTGACAGTTCAGGAAGTTATTTTGGTGCCACGGTCGCTTGGGATCCTACGACAAATTTATGGTCTGGTTTAGATCCACTGAAAAGCGGTCTTGAGGTAGAGTGCCAAGGGGATGATGGAGTACACGGTTCTAATGCGGCACCAACACCGAACGTATTTGCCAGTAATGGAGCGAATGGCCCTTGGGGTACGGTTAGTGATGGACAGGTTGTTTGGCAAAACCAAACTTTGTACAGCGGTAATTATTTGAACTGGAACAGTTTGGCTAATAAACCGTTAACCGGTCGTAATACTCGGCTCGGTATTGTACAGCGGGTGGTTTTTGATCTGGTTAACAGTGCCAATAATATCAATATTGCTTTAATGCGTTTTGATTCGAACAGTAACGGTGCCGAAGGCGGCATGGTTCGCTCGGCTATGGAAGATATTGTGGCCTCAAGAGCAGGGTTTATTGGTGAGTTGGCGGTGTTAGAGCCTGGTGGTGGTACGCCATTGTCCGAAGTGTTGTATGAGGCGGCACGTTATTTTCGTGGCGAAGGCGTCGTTTATGGCATTAACTCCAATGCTCGGGTGAGTGGTAATGATGTGCTTTTCCCCAGTGTGGGGCTTGCCCGTCTTTCCGGAACCAATACGGCTGATCCAGACAGTTATATTTCACCGATTAAATTTGAGTGCCAAAAAAGTTCTTTGGTTTTTTTGACGGATGGTAGCCCTACCAGCGATGGTGGTGCTGACAGTGCGATTCAATCTTTACCTGGTTTTTCCACCGTCACTGGGCAGACAACATGCAATGGCAATTGTCTGGATGAGTTGGCCGAGTATCTGAATCTTGGTGATCAATCCTCACTGCCTGACAGTCAAAATGTGATCACTTACACGATTGGTTTTGCTTTTGGTGATCAAGCACTCTTGTCACAAGAAGATCAGGATGCCTTGTTGTTATTGCAAGATACCGCTACAAAAGGTGGTGGAGCCTATTTTTCAGCGGATGATACTCAGGGTTTGAAGGAGGCTTTTGCTGCAATCATCAGTGATATTCGAGCGGCAGGCAGTACCTTTACCGCTCCAACGGTGCCGATTAACGCTGCTAATCGTTCTAGGCATCGTAATGAACTCTATATGACGATGTTTAAACCCAGTCCCCGTCCTCGCTGGGATGGTAACCTGAAAAAATACACGCTTGCTTTTGACGCCGTTACCGGTGCTCCAAAGATTGTTGATGTTAGAAATATTGCCGCGATTGATGCGCTTGGCGGAGAGTTATTGGATACAGCACAGAGTTATTGGTCTAGTAGCGTTGATGGTAAGGATGTCGTTAAAGGTGGTTTTAGCAGTCGGTTATCGTTGCCTAGAAACATGTACACTTATTCGAATGCTGCTGTTGCCAGTAATGTCAGTTTGGCGGCCATTACCGGTGAATATTTTCTTAACGAAAGCAATCAAGCTCGTCTCTTACCGTATCTCAATATGTTGGCCACCGATGTAAATCCAACCCCATCAGAACTGTTGCAGTGGGCGCGAGGGGTGGATGTTAAAAATGAATTCGATACATTAACGGCTCCGGGGCCTCGTCTGCAGGTGAGTGATCCACTGCACTCACAGCCTACGGTAATTACTTACACTAATAAAACGGCGCTCTTTTTCACCACCAACAGCGGTTATCTGCATGTGGCAGATGATTCAAATGGCAGTGAGATATTCAGTTTTATGCCGCAAGAGTTGTTGTCAAATTTACGCACGTTGTACATTAATAATTCAGCCAGTAATCGAATTTACGGTTTAGACGGTTCGGTACAAGCGTGGGTTGATGATGGTGGCGATGGCAAAGTTGATCTAGCGGATAAGGCGTATATCTATTTTGGTATGCGTCGTGGCGGTCGGAATTATTACGCTTTGGATGTAACTAATCCGGCGGCTCCGGTTTTAAAGTGGACAATTAAAGGTGGCGCGGGTGTGTTTGCTGAATTAGGTCAAAGTTGGTCTGATCCAGTGATTAAAACCATCAAATACAATGGTGTGGCCACCAAAGTTCTAATTTTTTCCGGTGGTTATGATCCACTGCAAGACAGCGCTATCTTGCCGACGGCAGATACTCAGGGACGGGCGATTTACATTGTTAATGCCGAGACAGGGCAGCGTATCTGGTGGGCAGGTCCGAGTGGTTCAGGCGCGGATCTGGTGCTGGCGGATATGACCAACAGCATCCCTTCTAAGGTTAACGCCATTGACTTGGAAGGCGATGGTCTGACAGATCGAATTTATGTGGGAGATACCAAGGCTCAGATGTGGCGCTTTGATCTCAATCCGAATAACACCTCTGCCGCCGATTTAATGACCGGTGGGGTCATTGCCAAATTAGGTGGTGTAGCGGATGTGGATAATCGCCGATTTTATTACCCACCCGACATTTCTTTGATTGCATCTCCAGGGCAGTCGCCTTACTTGGCTATTTTGACCGCATCGGGTTATCGAGCACACCCGCTGAATAACACCATTCAAGATCGTATCTACATGATCAAGGATAAATACGTTTATGCGGCACCGACACCCGCCAGTTATCTTTCGGTTACGGAAGGGGGAGCCAACCCAATCACACCTGCAACACAACTTGTCGATACCACTGCTAATCTGGTTGGCCAAGGAACGGCGGCTCAGCGAAGTACGGCTTCGGCAGCGATTAATGCCGCCCAAGGTTGGTATATTCGATTGCAGGAGAGTAATGGCAGTTACGTTGGAGAGAAGGGTTTGTCGACACCTTTGATCGTGGATGGTCAAGCCGTGGTGACGACGTACGCTCCGATTGCATCGACTGTCAGTGCTTGCTCTCCTGGTCAAGGGCAGGGCTACGCCTATTTTCTCAATATCGCCAATGGCACTCCGACCATTGATCAAAATTTATCGGGAGATTTCACTTTGGAAGATCGACGTAAAGGTTTGTTGAGAAGTGGCATTCCACCTGCACCAGGATTATTGATTACCGACCAAGGTACGACAGGGATTATCGGTAACGAATTTTTCAGTGCCGGTTCCAATGAGGCGAAAAAAACCTATTGGCATGAGAATTAAAAAATTAACTATAAAAGGCGTTATTTGTGAAAAAAGTTAACAAGGCGATGAAAGGTTTCACCCTGATTGAGTTGATGATTGTGGTGGCCATTATTGGCATCTTGTCGGTGATTGCAGTGCCGCAGTTTGCCAGTTATTTGACCGACAGTCGTCGTAGCGATGCCACTGCGGGATTACTCAGAATGGCAGAGCAACAGGAGCGTTATTACATTCAAAACAACGCTTACACAGCTAACTTAGTCCTGCTTTTTCCAGGAGTGGTTAACCCTGGTTTGAGTCGTGAAAGGCTTTACACTCTTTCTGTAACACAAGCGGGCGGAGGAGTTTTTGCTTTACAAGCAGTGCCAATTGCAGGCGGCGCGCAGGCGGCAGACGCTAATTGTCCCACCATCACCTTGAACTCAGCGGGTCTGCAAGCACCCGCCGTTTGTTGGTAGTTGTTTAGCGCAAACTCTTGGGCAGTGAGAACGAGACATCTTCATTCAATCCATCCAGTTCGCGCGCATTGGCTCCCATGGCTTTCAGGCGGTTGATCACCGCCAGTACCAACACCTCGGGAGCCGATGCTCCAGCGGTGACCCCCACCTCTTGTTTACCTTCCAGCCAGCTTTCCAGAATGTCATCTGGGCCGTCGATGAGATAGGCAGGAATGCCGCTTTTTTCGGCAATTTCGCGCAGACGATTGGAGTTGGAGCTGTTGGCAGAACCCACCACCAGCACCACATCGCTCTCTTTTGCCAAGGTTTTTACCGCATCCTGACGGTTTTGGGTGGCGTAGCAGATGTCGTTGCGACGAGGTGCGGTGATGGCGGGAAAACGTTCACTTAACTGATGAATAATGGCGTGAGTGTCGTCCACTGAAAGGGTGGTTTGGGAGACATAGGCCAGTTTATCCGGTTGTTCCACCTGCAAATTTTTCGCGTCTTCGACCGTTTCCACCAGATGAATCTTGCTGCCCAATGAGCCATCAAAACGCCCCATGGTGCCTTCCACTTCTGGGTGTCCGGCGTGACCGATCAAAATGACTTCGGTGTGGCTTTTGGCGTATCGTGCGACCTCAAGGTGGACTTTGGTTACCAACGGGCAGGTGGCATCAAAGATCTTTAGGCCGCGCTCTTGAGCTTTCTTTTCCACTGCCCGTGAAACGCCGTGGGCGCTGAAAATCACGGTGGCATCGTCAGGGATCTCGCTGAGTTTATCCACAAATACCGCACCCTTTTGGCGCAGGTCGTTGACCACAAAACGGTTATGTACCACTTCGTGACGGACATAAATCGGTGCACCAAACAGCTCCAAGGCGCGTTCAACAATTTCAATGGCACGATCCACTCCGGCGCAAAAACCGCGTGGGTTGGCGAGTAAAATTTCCATCAGTGGTGACACTCCGTGGTTGAACAGCAGGGGCTGTGGTGCAGAATTTTTAGGCTGACCTGCACGTTACGACCGGCGAGGGGATGGTTAAAATCAATGCACACCGTTGCGTTTTTGCCATCAATTTCCAGAATCGTCCCCGCCAGCTCCTCGCCATTGGGCAGATTAAAAGCCAGCACCTGACCTACTTCCGGTTGCAGCTCGGCAGGGAAATCGCTCAAGGGCAGGCTCTGGATCTTCTCCTCATCCGGTTCTCCCCAGCCGCTGAGCGGGTCGAGCAGCACACTCTGCTCTTCGCCTTGATACATGCCAACCAGCAACTGTTGCAGGCAATCGGGCAGGGTTGTATCGCCCAAGTGGCATTGGATCGGCTCTTCGTCAAAGGTGCTGTCGGCCACGGTGCCGTCGTGCAGAGTGAGACGGTAGTGCAGCGTGACGTGATCGCCAAAGTCGATTTTATTCAGGCTCATGGTTGCTTCTCGTTTTTGCCTTCGCGCAGGGTCAGGGTAATCATAATTGCCGCGCCGATCAGGATGGCGGAGTCGGCAATGTTAAAGGCAGGCCAGTGATGGCTCTGATAATACACATCAATAAAGTCGATCACATGGCCATAGGCGATGCGGTCGATCAGGTTGCCCACAGCTCCGGCCAGAATCAGGCTCAAAGAAGCAGACATCCAGCGTTCTTGCTCTTTGAGTCGATGGAGCCAGATGAGTAAAACAACGCTGACCACCGAACTGAGTGCGGTGAAAAACCAACGCTGCCAGCCACCGGCATCGCTCAAAAAGCTGAAGGCTGCACCAGGGTTGTAGGCCAACATCAGGTTGAAAAACGGCACCACCTCAACGGGACGGTAGAGTTGCAAGGCGCTGTCTGCCCAAAGTTTCGTGACCTGATCCAGCACAATCACCAGCATCGTTAGGCTCAGCCAGCGCAGAAAAATCGCGGTTTTCATTAAGCAAAAGCGCGAGGTTCACCCGCTCCCTCGACGTTCTCCACACAGCGGCCACAGAGTTCAGGGTGGTGTGTATGTTGCCCTACGTCTTCACGATGGTGCCAGCAGCGATCACACTTGGCCGCTGGGCTGGCTTGGCTGACGATCCACAACCCCTCGTGTTCACTCTGCTCCGCGCTGGCAGGGCGGGCGCTGCTGCTGCTGACATCGGTCTCTGAAGTGATGAGAACAAACCGCAATTCACTTTCCAATTTATCCAGCACCGCTTTGAGATTGTCGTCGCAGTAGAGTTGAATCTGCGCATCCAGTGAAGAGCCGATCTCACCACTGCGGCGCAACTGCTCCAGATTTTTGCTCACCGCCAGACGAGCATCAATGACCTGCTGCCACTGCGCGTGGCTGAGTAGATCGTTTTCGTTGAGTGAAAACAGCGCCTCGTAGTGGGTCTCCAAAAACACTGATTCGCTGCGTTCACCCGGAATCTGCGCCCAGATCTCTTCGGCGGTGTAGCTTAGAATTGGTGCCAACCAGCGGCTCATCGCTTCGATGATGTGATAGAGCGCCGTCTGCGCCGAGCGCCGCGCCAGACTGTTCTCTTGGGTGGTGTATTGACGATCCTTGATGATGTCCAGATAGAAACCGCCCAGATCCATTGCGCAGAAGTTGTGCAGTTTTTGGTAGATCAGATGGAAATTGTAGTTGCTGTAGGCCGCCTTGATCTCCTCTTGCAGCCGAGCTGCTTGGCTGACCGCCCAACGATCCAGCGAGAGCATCTGCTCTGCTGCCACCAGATCGGTTTTAGGATCAAAACCGTTCAAATTGGCCAACAGAAAACGGGCGGTGTTGCGAATGCGTCGATAGGAGTCGGCGGTGCGTTTGAGGATTTCGTCGGAGACGGTCATCTCATTGCGGTAATCGGTGGAAGCAACCCAGAGGCGCAGAATGTCCGCCCCAAGGCTGTTGAAGATTTTCTGTGGCGGCACCACATTGCCTTCGGATTTGGACATCTTACGACCCTTGGCATCAACGGTAAAACCGTGAGTCAGTACGCTTTTATAGGGTGCCGTGCCACGGGAGGCCAAGGAGCTGAGCAATGAGGATTGGAACCAGCCGCGATGTTGATCCGAGCCTTCCAGATAGAGGTCGGCTGGGACAGTGAGCTGCTCGCGTTGTTCCAGCACGCAGGCGTGGCTGACCCCAGAGTCAAACCAGACATCCAGCGTGTCGGTGACTTTTTCATAGTCGTCGGCCTCACTGCCGATCAGCTCTTCAAGAGTAAGATCCGACCACGCTTGAATGCCACCCTGTTCGATCTTCTGCGCCACGCTTTCGATAATGGCGGCGGTGTTGGGGTGCAGCTCTGAGCTGACTTTGTTGATCAGCAGCGGGATCGGCACGCCCCATGTGCGTTGTCGTGAGACACACCAATCGGGACGGCTCTCAATCATCTTCTCGATCCGTGCTTGACCCCATTCCGGCAGCCACTGAACCGTTTTGATCGCTTGCAGAGCTGATTTGCGCAACTGCTGCTGTTCCATGCTGATAAACCACTGTGGCGTGGCTCGAAAGATGATCGGGCTTTTGTGTCGCCAGCAGTGCGGGTAGCTGTGTTCAATGGTTTTGTGGCAGAGCAGCGCGCCGTTTTGCTCTAGCTGTTCCAAAATGGCGGCGTTGGCTTTGTTGATGTGCTGACCGGCAAACAGCGGCGTGTCGGGCAGAAACACGCCGTTGCCGCCGACGGGGTTGTCGATCTCCAAACCGTATTGCTTGCCGACGATGAAATCGTCTTGGCCGTGACCGGGCGCGGTGTGTACCGCTCCGGTACCGGCATCGACGGTGACGTGGTCGCCGAGAATCACCGGCACTTGGCGTTCATAAAAGGGGTGTTGCAGCAGTTGATGCTCCAGTGCAGCGCCTTGGCAGGTGCCGAGGATTTGATGTTCCTCGATCTGGTAACGCTCCAGCGCCGACTCCAGCAGCGCTTCGGCCAGCAGCAAGCAGCGCTCGCCCACGTCCACCAGTTGATAATTCAGCTCAGGGTGCAGCGAGACGGCACGGTTGGCGGGCAGCGTCCACGGAGTCGTCGTCCAGATCACCAAGGCGATGGGCTTGTCGGTCTGTGCTGAACAGGCTTGGGCGATGGCAGAAGGATCGAGGGCGTTGAAGGCCACGTCGATGGCGGCGGATTTTTTATCCTGATACTCCACCTCGGCCTCGGCCAGCGCCGAACCGCAATCGAGACACCAATGCACCGGCTTGGAGCCTTTGTGCAGATGGCCGTTGTCGATGATCTTGCCCAAGGTGCGAACGGTGTTGGCTTCGAAGTGGTAGTCCATCGTCAGGTAGGGATTTTGCCATTCGGCAAACACGCCGAGACGAACAAAGTCGGTTTTTTGTTTTTCCACCTGTTTGCTGGCGTAGTCGCGGCACTTGTGACGAAAGGTGGCGGCATCGACTTTCTTGCCTACTTTGCCGACCTTTTTCTCCACCATCAACTCGATGGGCAGGCCGTGGCAATCCCAACCGGGGACGTAGGGGGCATCAAAACCCGCCAACTGTTTGCTCTTGATGATGATGTCCTTGAGCACTTTATTAACCGCATGACCGATGTGAATGTCGCCGTTGGCGTAGGGAGGGCCGTCGTGCAGAATGAATTTGGGTCGCCCTGCGCTCATCTGCCGAATCTGTGCATACAAGCCCATCTGCTGCCACTTTTTCAGGGTGTTGGGTTCACGATTGGCCAAGTTGGCCTTCATCGGAAAGGCGGTCTTGGGAAGGTTCAGGGTCGGTTTATAATCGGTCACAGCAGAGGCTCCAAGCGCAGAAAATTAAAGTTCAATCGCAGCGGATTGTTGAAAAAAAGCGCGCGCATTGTGCGCGTCTTGTTCGATCTGCTGTTTGAGCAGCTCGAAGGAGTCGAATTTTTGTTCATCGCGCAGTTTGTGCAGAAACTTGACCTGTAGCCGTTGGCCGTAGAGGTCGGCGGTGAAGTCGAACAGATGCACCTCCAGCAGCGGTTTGGTGCCGCCGACGGTGGGGCGACTGCCGATGTTGGCGATGGCGGGATGACTATGGCCATCGGTGGTGGTGGCACTGACCACAAAGACCCCTTTTAGAGGTGAGCGCTGGCGTTTGAGGCTGATGTTGGCGGTGGGGAAACCGATGCTGCGCCCGCGCGCAAAACCGTGTGCCACGCGGCCACAGATCTGAAACGGATGACCCAGCAGTTGGGCTGCCTGTTCCAATTTGCCCTGCTCCAGTTGCTGGCGGATCTGGGTGCTGCTGACCCGTTGGCCTTGCAGCTCAAAGGTCTGGGTGGCGGCCACTTCAAATTGGAATTGTTCAGCGGCTTGTTGCAGCAGTTCAAAGGTGCCGCTGCGATCACAGCCAAAACGAAAATCGTCACCGACCACCAAATAACGCACGCCTAGACCCTTGACCAAGATTGATTGGATAAAATCATTGGCACTCTGTTGACGCAGAGAGTGATTGAAGGGCAGCAACAACAGACGGTCGATGCCGAGTTGTTGCAGCCGTTCGATCTTCTCCGCCAGCGTCAGCAGTCGTGTGGGGGCGCTATCAGGGTTGAAGTATTCGCGCGGCAGCGGCTCAAAGCTGATCACACAGCTGGGCAGGCCGAGTTTTTCGCTCTGCTGTTGTAGACCACGCAGCACCTGTTGGTGGCCACGATGCAGGCCATCGAAGTTGCCGATGCTGGCCACACAGCCGTGATGGGCGGGTTTGAGGTTGTAGCTGCCGCGAATCAGTTCCACCAGAGAAGTTCCGTAGAGATCAAAAGAGGGCGATTATACAAGAAAAAGAGCCTTCCCATATCAGTGCCGATGTTTCAGTTGCGCGGGACGCAGGCCCAACAACAGCAGGGTCAGCAGGTAGGTGAGCAGCCCCGCACCGATCAGCGCCAGCAGAGTGCCTATTCGTTGCCAGAGGCTGAACTCGCCCCACTGTGCCAGTCCGGGGGTGAGCAGGATTAGACAGAGGCTCATTAACAGGGCGGCGCTGCTGACTTGCAGAGCGGTTTTCCACCAACCGGAGCTGGGGCGATAGACTTCATCATGACGCAGACGGCGATAGAGCATCCACGCTTGCAGCCACGCTGAAAGGCCGGTGGCCAGCGCCAAACCCATGTGTGGGGCGATAAAATCCCAGTGAACCATTGGAATTACCAAGATTAGGTTAAAGACCATATTGGTGACTAAGGCGATAATGCCGATGCGCACCGGCGTTTTGGTGTCTTGGCGTGCGTAAAACCCCGGTGCAAGCACTTTGATTAAGATAAAGCCCGGTAAGCCTAAGCTGTAGGCGATCAGGCTGTAACGCGCCATCTGCGTGTCGTGCAGCTCAAAAGCGCCGTATTGAAACAGGGTGGCCAGAATCGGTCCGGCCAGCAGCAGCAGCCCCAAGGTGGCAGGAATCGCCACCACGATCACCAACCGCAGCGCCCAATCCAACATCTCGCTGAAGCCCGTGGCTGAGTTCTGCGCGTGTTTGGCGGAGAGGTTGGGCAGGATCACGGTGGCGATGGCGATGCCAAAAATGCCGAGCGGAAACTCCACCAAACGGTCGGCGTAGTAGAGCCAACTGATGCTGCCTGCCACCAGAAAGGAGGCGATCACCGTGTCCAGCAGCAGGTTGATCTGCGCCACCGAGGAGCCAAAGATGGCCGGTAACATCAACTTCAAAATACGCTGCACGCCTGAATCACGCCAGCCCCAGCGGGGACGCGGCAGCAGGCCGAGACGTGCCAGAAAGGGCAGTTGAAACAGCAGTTGCGCGACACCGGCAAAAAAGACCCCCCATGCCAGCGCCACCACCGGCTGTTCAAACTGCGGTGAGAGCCAGATGGCCGCAGCGATCATGCAGAGATTGAGCAGCACAGGAGTGATGGCGGGGATGGCAAAACGGTTGAAGCTGTTGAGAATGCCACCGGCCAACGCGGTCAGGGAGATAAAGAAGAGGTAGGGGAAAGTGATGGCCAACATCTCTGTGGCCAGCTCAGAACGCACCACATCGCCGCTGAAGCCTGGGGCGAAGAGCAGGATCAGCAGTGGTGCGCCAACCACGCCGATGACGCTGATGGCCAGCAGGAGGGTAGCCAGCGTGCCTGCCACGTGGTCGGTGAGCTGTTTTAGCTCCTCAGGTGTGCGTTGCTCTTTGTATTCAGTGAAGACCGGTACAAAGGCTTGGGAGAAAGCGCCTTCAGCAAACAGGCGGCGCAGAAAGTTAGGGATTTTAAAAGCGACAAAAAAAGCATCGGTGCTGCCACCGGCTCCAAAGGTGTGAGCAAAGACCACATCGCGGGCAAAACCGAGGATGCGGGAGAGCAGGGTCATGACGCTGACGATCAGTCCCGAGCGCATTAGGCTGGGTTTTTTGTTGTGACTGGTTTTCACTCAGGGGTCTCGAAGGGCTGTTGGCAGGGGCATTTGGCTAAAGATGATCATTTTAGCAGCAGATGTTCGACTTTTGTTGACAAACTGCGAATATTTTTGGATAATCGCGCGTTCGAAAATATTCACTCATATTACATAATTTTGGAGATGCGATAGTGGCTAATTCAGCGCAAGCAAAAAAACGTGCCCGTCAGGCGGAAAAACACCGTCAGCATAATGCCAGCCTGCGCTCGAAGATGCGTACCTACATGAAAAAAGTGGTACACGCTATCGAGTCTGGCAACAAAGAAGAGGCAACAGCAGCCTATGTGGCAGCGGTTCCTGTTATTGATGGTATGGCCGGTAAAGGTCTGATTCACAAAAATAAAGCGGCTCGTCATAAGAGTCGTATGAACGCTCACATCAAGGCGCTGGCTGCTTAAGCTGCGTTTTGCTGGGTGTTGAAAAAAGGTCGCTTCGGCGGCCTTTTTTTGTGGGAAATTTTAGCTCTGAGGCGGAGCTGCTTTGGTTGATTTTTTGGTAAAAAACCAGTGGCCAGAGAGGCTGATGATCAATGCCATGCCCAAGAGAGCGACGTTTTGGGTGTTCTCTAAACCGGAATCAGCACTGAACAATTGTTGGCGATTGATAAAAAAGAGCAGATAGAGGCCAAATAGAGTGATGGACATGGTGAGCAACGGCCACTCTTCACGGCAGAAAATTGAGGTGGTCATCATGCCAATCAGGCTGGCCAGCACAAAAAGCAGTGTGGCTGGAATGCCGATGATCATGCCGATCACTTGCAGGTTAGGCAGTGGCATTGGCAGCAATTTTAACAGTGTGATGGCGATAAAACAGAGGGAAATGTAGCTAAAACAGAGGTAGGCACGTTGTTGGGGTTGCATAAGCTGACTCCGTTGTGAGACTGATGATGGTCATCATAACGCGATTAACTTACTGTTCAATTATTAGAGGCTGATGCGTTGCAGCGTCGATTTGTCACCTTGAAACTGCTGCCACATCTGCTGATAACTTTGTTTTAGTTTGGGGTGTTTTTGTTTGGGGATGCAGTCGGCCAGAGGTTTTAACACGAACGAATAGGTTTCGATTTCAGGGCAGGGCAGGGTGAGTTTATCATCGTCAAGTTGCTCGTCGCCGTAGAGAATAATATCCAGATCCAAAGGCCGCGAGGAGAACTTTGCACCATTGCGTTGACGACCGTGATTGGTTTCGATCTGCCGCAGTTGTCGGTAGAGATCCCATAAAGCCAGTTCAGTGTCGAAACCAATCACCAGATTATAAAACGGCGCACCGTCAAAACCCACCGCAGGGCTTTGATAGGTGGGTGACGGAAGCAGAGTGCCAAATTGCTGTTGGAGCACCTGCAAGGCGGAGCGAATGTTGTGGGCAGCTTTAATGTTGCTGCCGATGCTGATAAAGACCTGAGGCATGGAGGCTAAAGGAGGTTAAGCCTTGCTGCCTCGCTCGATAATAATGCCAACGTCTTTGGAGCCGCGTAACGCCCCTGGTTTGTGCAGGGTGACTTTGACCCACGGTACTTGAAATTCGTTGCGGACGATCTCAGAGAGCCGTTCAGCGAGGGTTTCCACCAACTGAAAGCTGCTTTGCTCGACAAACGCGATCAGCCGTTTGGCGACCGCTTTGTAATCCAAGGTATCTTCGATGGCATCGCTGCTGGCGGCAGCGCGGATGTCGCTGGCCATTTCCAGATCAATGCTGATGGTTTGCTTGGTCTCGCGCTCCCAGTCGTAGATGCCAATAATGGTCTCTATTTGCAGATCATTGATAAAGATGATGTCCATGCGGAGTCTCTGTGGTAAATGGCGAGCCACTATAGCCAGTTTGGGAGGGCTTTTCCAGACGACCTTGGTCGGAGTGCTCTTTGATTTCATATTCTGCTTGCCTTCATAAGGTTCTTTTGATATTGTGCGCGGCTTTGCTGCAACACGATATTTTTGGAGAGCCAACATGGCCAAAGTATGTCAGGTGACCGGCAAGCGGCCTATGAGCGGAAACAATGTTTCTCATGCTCATAACAAAACCAGACGTCGCTTCTTGCCCAATTTACAGACCCATCGTTTTTGGGTTGAAAGTGAGAATCGTTGGGTGCGTTTGCGCTTGACTACCAAAGGGATGCGTATTATCGACAAGAAAGGTATTGATACCGTACTTGCTGAGATGCGTGGCCGTGGCGAGAAGGTCTAGGAGATAAGTTATGCGTGATAAAATTCGTTTGATTTCCAGCGCTGGTACCGGTCACTTCTA
>CAZTQX010000031.1:16824-20030 GCA_964615985.1 uncultured Gammaproteobacteria bacterium
CCTTTTTTCATCTTACGGATGAAATATTTCTCAAAGGCGATTTTAGCCATGTGTACCCATTTGCCTTTCTTGAACCAAGCGACGTTGCGTGGTGGAATCTGTGGCAGAGCCACGAAGGCCGCACCGGTATCACCCATGTCAGCCAAACAGATGGCGTTCCAAGTCGCGCTGGCAGAAGGCTCTTTGCCTTCCAGCTCAGCACCGATGTTGTGGGCAGTGGCGGCAACCATAGACTCAATCATGTAACCGGTTTTAGGTGCGCCAGTGGGGACGGGGGTGGCTTCTACCGGAGGAATGGCGATGCAGACACCGGCAGAGTAGATGTTTTTGTATTTTGGGTTGCGCTGATGTTCATCGATAAACACAAAACCACGAGGGTTGCAGAGGCCTTCCACGGTGGAGAGAACGTCAACCCCTTTGAAAGCGGGCAGCATCATGGACTGTTTGAATTCCAGTTCATGCTGTTTGAACAATTCGCCTTTGCTGTCCATTTCGTCAATGAACATTTTGCCATCTTCGACTTTGGTGGTTTTGGCGTTGGTGATCCATTTGATGCTGCGGTTGCGCAGTTCGCTCTCCAACATGCTTTTGGAGTCACCGACACCACCAAGGCCTAAGTGACCGATGTAAGGTTCAGAGGTAACGAAGGTCATGGGGAATTTGTTGCGGATTTTGCGTTTGCGCAGATCGGCATCAACGATAAAGGCAAATTCGTAAGCGGGACCAAAGCAGCTGGCAAAGGGCATTGCACCGACCACCATGTGTCCTGGTGCTTCGAGTAGCTTTTTGTAATCTTCGTAGAATGCTTCGGCGTGATCAATGGTGCAAACTGATTGGGTATGACCTTGAGGGCCAGAACCTTCAACTTCTTCAAAGGCCAGACGTGGGCCGGTGGCGATAACGAGGTAGTCGTATTCAATGACCTCATCGTTGTTCAGAATCAGTTTGTTGTTTTCCGCATCAATTTTGTCAGCACGTTGGTTGATAAAGTTGATTTTTTTGCGTTCTAAGTAGGGACGCAGAGAGAAAGTGATGGAGTCACGGTCACGCCAGCCAACAGCAACCCAAGGGTTGGAAGGAGTGAATTGGAAATAATCGTTTTCACTGATGACGGTAACATCGTGTTTTTTACCAACGATTGCTTTCATTTCGTAGGCCATTGGCATGCCGCCGGTGCCTGCGCCCAAAATTACGATATGTGCCATTGTTTTTCCTCATGCTCCCAGAAATAAGGCAACCGTACGAGTGTGGTTGCCTTGTTAAACACAGTATTGTAGCTAATACCGCATAAAAATCTGGATTATTGTAGCAGAAGAAAACGAGAGTTGTAGTGACTTAACGCAATTTGTGCTAGCGAAAAAAAACCCTTGTGTTGCTAAAGCAAGCACAAGAGTTTGGGGTATGGTGCCCAGAGACAGAATCGAACTGCCGACACGAGGATTTTCAATCCTCTGCTCTACCGACTGAGCTATCTGGGCGTTGCTAAATAATCTGAGTGATCATTTAGGGGGCGTATTAAAGCGATATCGTCGCCCTGAGTCAAGTCTTTATTTTGGAGCTTGGAATTCAACGGGGAGTTCAGAGCCGCCAGTGAAGAAAAATTTGTCCATTTCCTCTTCTAAAAATTTGCGTGCTTTGGGGTCGACTACGGAGAGACGGTATTCGTTAATGAGGATGGTCTGCTGTTTCATCCACATCTGCCAAGCTTCTTTGCTGACGTTATCGAAGATTCTTTTGCCCAGATCGCCTGGGTAAATGGGACGTTCAAGCCCTTCTGCTTCTTTGCCTAATTTCACACATTGCACCATACGCGTCATGATTTATCTTCTTTTTTAGGTTGTTTGAAAATGTCTGTTAGCAGACGTGAGACGGGAGCGGATAGCCCTCCGAGCTGTTGGCCGTTGTTATACCAGACTCGATTGTCCGCATCCATCACAACATTATTAGGGCTATTGAGAATCACATGCAGGGGAGTGATCTGCAGATGAAAATGGCTGAAGGTGTGACGAAAGCTCGGCCACTGTGTGGGCTGTTCGACAAACAGGCCAAATTGGCTCTGTAACCAGTTTTGACATTCGTTGGGGCTGTCGAACTGCGGCAGGCTCCAAAGTCCCCCCCAGAGGCCGATAGAGGCTCTTCTCTCTAATAAGACCTCGCCTTGTTGGTTTTGTAATAAGAGCATAAAGGTGGTGCGCTCTGGTTTGGCTTTTTTCGGTTTAGAACCTGGGTAGTCGTGAGGGTTGTCTTGTTGATGCGCCAGACAGTCTTTTTGCAGTGGGCAGCTTGGGCAGTCAGGCTGGTGACGTCTGCAGAGCAATGCTCCCAGATCCATCATCGCTTGATTGTAGTTGGCGGTGCGTTTTTGTGGAGTCAGCTGCTCGGCTTTAGCCCAAAGTTGATCTAAGACTGTTTTTTTGCCTGGCCAACCTGAGATGGCAAAATAACGTGCCAGTACTCGTTTTACATTGCCATCTAAAATCGCTTGGTGTTGATGGCTGGCGAGGCTGAGAATGGCTCCGGCGGTGGAGCGGCCAATGCCGGGCAGTGAGATTACCTCATCGATCTGCTGTGGAAATTTCCCCTCGAACTCCTCCATGACTCTAATGGCTGCTTTGCGTAGATTGCGGCCACGAGCGTAATAACCCAGCCCAGACCAGTAACTGAGTACCTCGTCTTCAGTGGCGTTGGCCAGACGTTTGATGTCAGGAAAACGTTGCATAAAGCGGTCGTAATAACCGAGTACGGTTTTGACTTGGGTTTGTTGCAACATGATCTCTGAGACCCACACATGGTAGGGAGTGGGGGTTTGCTGCCAAGGCAGATCTTTGCGGCCATGCTGATCAAACCAGCGCAGCAGTGGTTGGGAAAAGGCTGGTTTTTTCATTGGGAACCGTTGTTATTTTGCTTCTATTGGTACGAGTTGAATGGTTTTTTTGATCGCGCGCAGAGAGCGTAACCAAGGTTTTTTTTGGCGGATGTGCTTGGGGAGTTTTTTCAGTGCTTGTTGGGCTTGCTGCCGGTTTTCAAACAGGCCGTAGAGCAGCGCGTACCAGACGTGGCCGTTGCGCACGGTGGGGTAATAGGCCAACTGTTCTATTTCTAAGCCACTTTTTTTGATCTCTTGGTGTAACTCTTGTTTGCTGCGTACCGCCAAAATTTGCATGCTGTAGTGGCTGTTTTTTTGACTGAGCAACCATGTTTTACCG
>CAZTQX010000032.1:0-19515 GCA_964615985.1 uncultured Gammaproteobacteria bacterium
GAATCCGCCTATGGTTCCTACCTTAATTGTCTAAAACTGTCCGAAGTGTTGATTACTTGTGTCACCCGTTAACCTACTGATTTTTATAATAAACAGCCTAAAAATACCCCTAGGGTGACGCTAATGTCGGATAAAGCCCCCTGTGCGTGTGTGCGCGAATAACATTTATTGATTTATTTAGGCAAGCCGTTTTTAACGGTTTAAGGTCAAATTTTACCGAGGGAATTAAAATGGTTTTAACGTGGTTTGAAGAGCTGGAAAAGAGCGGCTTAACGGTGACGCTTCGCGGTGGCTCTCTGCTGGTCGATGGGGCAAAAAGCCTACTTACCAGAGAGGTGCTTAACCGCCTAAGCCAAAACAAAGCGGTTATCCTGCAAGCCCTACGGAATCGAACCACCGCCACCCCTTCTCTTGGTCGGCAAGCTCTTAAGCCAGCAGCCCCTAAAGCAGCGGTGAAGGTCTATCGGTACCAGATTGACGGTGGTACCAGTTGGCTTACCCTCATAGCACCCAATAACACCTTGAAGCAGGCCAAAGAGCGGTTACGCTTCCAATACGGCGAACGCTTAAAGGCCGTGGTACCGGTGGAGCAGCAATAGCAAAAACAGGGTGAAGAGAGAAGGTAACTAAAACGGGGAAAACAACCGGCGGGGCTATGCAACAGCATGGCCTTTTTTTTTGGCCAGAAAATAGGGGTACCGTGGGTGGTTCCTCTACATTGTCTCTACATACAAAAAAGGCCTAGCTGAAATAATCAGCTAAGCCTTTGATATATATGGCTCCCTGGGACGGGCTCGAACCGCCGACCTAATGATTAACAGTCATCCGCTCTACCAACTGAGCTACCAGGGAATGTGTCTTGCGTTGGTGGCGCGGATGTTAATGGCGTTTCCAGATTGTGTCAATCACTATTTAAAAAATTTTTAAAATACATCGATGTGGATTTGCTTTGCATCTTTTGCAGAGATATTTTCAGAGAAAATTTGACAGATTTGCTGGACAAATCTACTATTCCTTATGTGGACTTTTATATTAATCGTTTAAGTTTTAATTTGAGGAGTTGGAAATGGCTGATCTTTTTTTTGGTAGTTTTACGGGCATTATGGTGATCTTTACGGTGGCGTTTTCAGCAGTCTTTGTCACCTGGGTGGCAATACGCGTTATGAGGCTCTCTAAACCTGAGTAAACTGCTAGCTGCTTTGAGCTAAACACCACGTTATGAGTCTGACTCGGACGTGGTTTTTTTGTGTCTGTAATCTCTGCTCGCTTTGCTTTATTATTCGCCACTCTTTGCGCTCTTCCATCTGCTAGAGGATCACCATGCTCTGTCTACACGGCTCTGCCGCTCTCTCCCCTTTTCGTCTGCAAAAATTATTGACCGAAGTCCAAACCGAGACACCGGCTGTGACGGCGCTCAATGCCCATTTTGTTCATCTGGTTGAGTTGATGGGGGCTTTTTCTGATCAAGACCGCCACGATCTGTTGCAGTTGCTGGATTACGGTGAAGAGTCTGGACTCTCAGCAGAAGAGGCTGAAGGAGCGCTATTGTTGGTAACCCCTCGTCAGGGAACCATCTCCCCTTGGTCTTCAAAAGCAAGTGACATTGTGCATAACTGTGGTTTTCAGCAGATTCGTCGCATTGAACGGGGCGTTGTTTATCGTTTCTACAGTGAGCAGTCGTTAAGTGCAGAACAAATTAACTCTTTGCATGCTTTGTTACACGACCGTATGACGGAGCAGGTGTGGCCTAGTCTGGAGGCCGCAGAGTTGTTGTTTGAGCACGGTTCACCAGCATCCTTGAATCGAGTGGATATTTTGTCCGCTGGACGCGGTGCGCTGGAACAAGCCAATCAGGTTTTGGGTTTGGCACTGTCTGACGATGAGATGGATTATCTGTTGGTCAATTTTCAGGCGATGCAGCGTAATCCCACCGATGTGGAGCTGATGATGTTTGCTCAAGCAAACTCCGAACATTGTCGACATAAAATTTTTAACGCCGACTGGGTGGTGGACGGTGAAGAACAACCTAAAACCCTGTTTGACATGATTCGGAATACTCATCACCACTCCCCTGAGGGGGTGTTGTCCGCCTATAAGGACAATGCAGCGGTGATTCGAGGCAATTGGGGTAAACGTTTTTTCCCGCAAGCGGATGACGGTGGTTTGTATGCGTCGGTGGAAGAGGCGATGCCGATTCAAATCAAGGTTGAGACCCACAATCATCCCACTGCGATCTCGCCCTTTGCGGGTGCGGCTACGGGGTCGGGCGGCGAGATTCGTGACGAAGGTGCGACTGGCATCGGTTCCAAGCCGAAAGCCGGTCTCTGTGGTTTTTCGGTCTCCAATCTGCGCATCCCCAATTTTGAGCAGCCGTGGGAGAGCGATCACGGTAAACCCGAACGGATTGTCTCGGCGCTGGAGGTGATGCTGGAGGGGCCATTGGGGGCAGCGGCGTTTAACAATGAATTTGGCCGCCCCAATTTGACCGGTTATTTTCGCACCTTCGAGGAAAAAGTTCCCGCTGGTGAGAACGGTGAAGAGGAGCTGCGGGGCTACCACAAGCCCATTATGATCGCTGGTGGTTTGGGCGGTATTCGCCCCGACCATGTGGAGAAGGGCGATATTCCACCGCAAGCCAATATTATTGTGCTGGGTGGGCCGGCGATGTTGATTGGCTTGGGTGGCGGTGCTGCTTCCAGTATGGACAGCGGTGCCAGCGCCGAAGATTTGGATTTTGCTTCGGTGCAGCGCGGCAACCCCGAGATGGAGCGCCGTTGCCAAGAGGTGATTGATCGCTGCACCGCACAGGGGGAGAACAACCCCATTCTGTCCATCCATGACATCGGTGCCGGTGGTCTCTCCAATGCGGTACCGGAGTTGGTTAATGATGCCGGTCGGGGTGGGTATTTTGAGCTGCGTAAAGTTCCTAACGATGAGCCGAGCATGTCGCCGATGGCGATCTGGTGTAACGAGTCTCAAGAGCGTTATGTGATGGCGGTCAGTGACCAGCGTTTGGCGTCGTTCGTGGAACTGTGTGAGCGTGAACGTTGTCCTTATGCGGTGTTGGGTCGGGCAACTCAAGAGCCGCAGCTGGTGGTGAGTGATCGTCATTTTGGCAACGATGCGGTTAATATTCCCATGGAGGTGTTGTTGGGCAAAGCGCCGAAAATGACGCGCAATGTGACGCATCGTGCGGTGAAACACCCCCCCTTTGACAGCTCTAAAATTGATCTGGCGGAGGCGGTGCAGCGGGTTTTGCGCCTGCCTGCGGTGGCGAGTAAATCCTTTTTGATCACCATTGGGGATCGTTCCATTACCGGCATGGTTTGTCGTGATCAGATGGTGGGGCCGTGGCAGGTACCGGTGGCGGATGTGGCGGTTACTTGCAACGATTACGCAGGTTATTACGGTGAGGCGATGGCAATGGGTGAGCGCAGTCCATTGGCGTTGATCAACCCTGCTGCTTCAGGACGCATGGCCATTGGTGAGGCCTTGACCAATTTGGCTGCCAGTTCCATTACCTCTCTAGGTGACATAAAACTTTCGGCTAACTGGATGGCAGCGGCGGGTCACGCGGGTGAAGATGCGGCGTTGTTTGATACCGTTAAAGCGGTGGGTGAAGAGCTTTGCCCTGAGTTGGGTATTGCCATTCCGGTGGGCAAAGATTCACTTTCCATGAAAACCGTCTGGCAGCAAGAGGGCGAAGATCGGCAGGTGATCGCGCCACTCTCCGTGGTGATTACGGCCTTCTCACCAGTGGAAGATGTGCGTGACACTTTAACCCCGCAACTCCAGCTTGACGATGCCGAAAGTGAACTGATTTTGTTGGATCTGGGGCTGGGCAAGAGCCGTTTGGGTGGCTCGGCTCTGGCGCAGGTTTACAAGCAGGTGGGGGATGAAACCCCTGACCTTGAGAGTGCCAAACTGCTGAAAGCGTTCTTTGCTTTGGTGCAACGTCTGAACCGTAACGGCCTGTTATTGGCTTACCATGACCGTTCTGACGGCGGTCTGTTTGTGACCTTGTGTGAGATGGCTTTTGCCGGTCACACGGGCTTGGATGTGGATCTGTCGGTTCTGGGCAGTGATGTGATGGCGAGCCTGTTCAACGAGGAGTTGGGTGCGGTATTGCAAGTGGCAGAGAAAAATCTGGAACGGGTGATGGAAGTCATCGCTGAAGAGGGTTTGAAAGAGGCGGCTTATGCCATTGGCACTTTGAATGGGTGTGATGAGATACGTCTGTTCAAAGGTCAGGAAACCCTGTTTTACGCCAAACGAACGCAATTGCAGTCCATCTGGTCAGAAACCAGTTATCAGATGCAGGCGTTGCGTGACAACCCAGAGTGTGCCAAAGAGGCCTTCTCTGAGCAGTCAGCAGAGGATGAGGGTCAATCGGTACGCTTGAGCTTTGATCCACGTAAAAACATCAGTGCGCCCTATTTGAGCAGTGTCCGCCCACGGGTGGCCATTTTGCGCGAGCAGGGCGTGAACGGTCAGATCGAGATGGCGGCGGCCTTTGATAAAGCCGGTTTTGATGCCATTGATGTGCATATGAGCGACATCATTGCGGGGCGTGTGTCGCTGGTGGACGTCAATGGACTGGTGGCCTGTGGCGGTTTCTCTTATGGGGATGTGTTGGGTGCGGGCGGTGGCTGGGCAAAATCGGTGCTGTTCAATGAACGCGCTCGTGAGCAGTTCGAACATTTTTTCCAACGCGATGACAGCTTTTCTCTGGGGGTCTGCAACGGCTGTCAGATGTTGTCGCAGTTGAAAGAGTTGATTCCAGGGGCGCAGCACTGGCCGCGTTTTGTGCGCAACCGTTCCGAGCAGTTTGAAGCGCGTTTCAGTCGGGTGGAGATCGAAAAATCGTCTTCGCTGTTTTTGCAAGGCATGGCGGGGTCGCAACTCTCCATTGCAGTGGCGCACGGTGAAGGTCGGGCGCTGTTTGCCAACGAGGCGGATAAGAGTGCCGCACAGATTGCGTTGCGTTACATCGACAATCAGGGCAATTCGGCGGAACGTTATCCCGCCAACCCCAATGGCTCTCCTGAGGGTATTGCGGGCCTCTGTAGCGACGATGGTCGAGTGACGATTATGATGCCGCATCCAGAGCGAGTTTTCCGTACTGTACAGCATTCGTGGCACCCCAAAGAGTGGGGTGAAGAGGGGCCGTGGCTACGGATGTTCCGCAACGCTCGACTCTGGGTGAACTAGATGCATTACGTTGGCGCGCATGTGAGCGCGGCGGGTGGGGTGCAGAACGCACCTCTGAACGCGAAAAAGATTGGTGCCAAGGCCTTTGCCTTGTTTACCAAAAATCAGCGTCAGTGGCGCGCCAAGCCGTTGACGGATCAGGCCATCGCTGAATTCAAACAGAACTTAACGTTGGCGGGTATCGGTGCTGATCAGGTCTTGCCTCATGACAGTTATCTGATCAACTTGGGACACCCAGAACAGGAGTCGTTGGAAAAATCGCGGGCGGCTTTTTTGGATGAGATGCAGCGTTGTGAGCAATTGGGCCTGTCGTTGCTTAATTTTCACCCAGGCTCTCATCTGCGCAAAATCAGCGAAGAGGAGAGTCTGGATAAGGTGGCAGAATCGATCAACATCACCTTGCAGTGGAGCCAAGGGGTGGCTGCTGTGATTGAAAATACCGCCGGACAGGGCAGCAATTTGGGTTATCGTTTTGAACACCTTGCTCATATTATCGATAAGGTGGAGGACAAAAGCCGTGTTGGGGTCTGTCTCGATACCTGTCACACGTTCACTGCTGGGTACGATCTGCGCAGTCGTGAGAGTTGCGAGGCCACCTTTGCTGAGTTCGAGCGTTTGGTGGGTTTTGAGTATCTGCGCGGCATGCACCTGAATGGTTCGAAACCGGATCTGGGATCACGGGTGGATCGTCACGACTCCCTTGAGAGTGGCAAATTGGGTTTGGAGGTGTTTCGTTATATTATGAATGATGCTCGTTTTGAGGGTATTCCAATGGTGCTGGAGACCGTTGACGATACGATTTGGGCGCAAGAGATTGAACTGCTTTATGGAATGCAACGGATTAACACCGATTAACATTTAACATCTGACAGCACGGGGATAACGAATGAAAACAACCGCTCAAACACAGAATTTAACCACCTTGTTGATCGCCTTTGTTTTAGGTCTGATCAGCGCGGTTTTTTTGGCCAAAGCCTTTTTGCCGATGTTGCTGGTGAGTGAGTTTAAAAGCCCACTGCCCTTTGAGCGTACCTTGTCAATGATTGAAGACAATGCCATCAAAGCGGGTTGGGATGTACCCAAAGAGTGGCAAGCGAACCGTCGTCAGCAGTATAAAATGGTTGCCGGAATTGATATTGGAGCCAACAGTTTGTTGACCGCCTGTGATCCTAAAATGGGCGCGGCGTTGCTGAAAGAGGATCGTTATAAAGTGCTTTCTGTATTATTACCGTGTCCTATTGCGGTCTATCGTAAAAGCGATGGCCGTACCTACGTTGCGACCTTGAATGTGGAGTTTTTGAGTTTCGCTTTTGGTGGCAAGGCGGCTGAGATTCTGAAAGGGGTTGCGCCGCAGCTGGAGAGCATCACCCATTTACAATGATTCAATGCGGATTGACGTAATCCAGCGGTTGACGGAAAGAGATCACGCGGTTGCGGCCTTGATGTTTGGCTTCATGCAGGGCTTTATCGGCGCTGTTACAGAGACTGGCGAGGCTCTGTTGCTGAGGGTAGGTGGATATGCCTGCACTGAAGGTCACCTGCACCGGTTCTGACTCATTTTTGTGTAACAGTTCGCTAAAACTGTGGCGAATGTCATCAACGATAATTTGCGCTTCTCCTACCTTTACATCTTGCAGAATCAGGGCGAACTCATCGCCACCGTAACGACCGATCAAATCGTTGTGTCGCAGACGCGTTTGTAACAGGCGTGAGAGGGCGCGCAAGATACGATCACCGGTGCCATGCCCGTGTGTGTCGTTGACCCGCTTGAAATGATCCAGATCGATTAAGACGTAACTTAAGGTGCCTTGGTGACGTTGGCAGCGCGCCAGTTCACGTCCCAATTGATCATGAAAGACCGAGTGGGAGAGCAGGCCGGTAAGGCTGTCATGCATCAGAATGCTGCGATTGCTGCGTGCCCGCCGCACTCGGGCGATCAGGTCGGCAATCAGATGTTCGCCATCCATTGGTTTGATTAAAAAATCATCCCCTCCCGCATGGATTGCTTCAATGTGTCGATGAATGGCGGTCTCCACCGAATAGAAAACAATGGAGGTGCTGGCATAACTCGGTTGTTGGCGAATAATGGAGGCCAACTCGACGCCGTTGCAGCTGGGCATGTAGAGATCCATCAAAATCAGTTCGGGCTGAAACTCCTCTAAATGCTCCAAAATGGTTTCGGGCTGGGTTACCACATGGGTCTCTATGCCTGCCATTTTTAACAGCGTGGCGGTGTGGTGAACACTGCACAAATCATCGTCAATGATCATGATCCGATAGGAGTGCAGATCCGCTTCTGTGGTCAGTTCATTGATGCATTCGCTGAGTTGAAACAGATCCACCGGTTTTACAAAATAGGCGTAGGCTCCGGCGCGCACGGCGCGCAGCCGATGTTCAAAATCCGCTCTGCTGGAGATGCAGACAAGAGGAATTTTTTGCATCTGTTGTTGGTGATGTTGTTGTAATTGTTGCAGCTCTGCTTCATCGGGTTCAATGAGCATGATGAGGTTAATGTGTACCTGTGTGGCCCGTTGCAGCAGCTTGGGTAGCGCATCTAAGATCTCGATCTGGTAACCGTAATGGCTCAGATCGTGAGCTAAATTTTCGTCCAATTTGCTGTTGTCTTTGATAATGACCACCCGTGTGTCATCGTTGCCCGCTGACTTGTTTGTTTGTCGATTGGGTGTTTGAGTTTGGTTGGGGCGTTCAGCAGCACTTTTGAGTTGTTCGATAAAATGATCAATCATCATCAGCTGTTGATGATTGAAAAAAGGCGGACGTTCGTTATAACTGTCAAGACAGGCATCCAATTGTCTGGTGATGCTGGATACGGTGTTAAAGCCAAAAATGGCAGTGGAGCCAGAGAGTTCGTGTACGGCGTATTTGAGGCTGTGTAGGTCGTCCAGTGCCGCACGTTTGTTGAGCCGATCCCAAGTGGAGATGATGAGAGAGATTTTCTTTGGCAGTTTGACCGCATACTCTTGATGCAGTCCCCTGAGTTTGTTGTGATAGTTTTGCTCATCGGTCATGATAATCTCTCCTTGCTTGACCTATCGGGTCACTTTTTCCTGACTTGAATTCTCGCTGAGATCAATCACTTTTTGCTGGTTTTTTAAGCCAGAAAATCCTTTCAAAACCACTCTCTCTCCTGCCGTGAGGCCGGATCGAATTTCAATTCGGTCGGAAAAGTAGCGCCCCGTGCTCACACTTTGGCGTTCTGTTTTTTGCTGTGCGTTAATAATCCAGAGATAAGCCCCTTGACGGTCGTGTCGCAATGCTTGTAGTGGAATCGAAAGTATGGCTGCGTGGTTGATGTTGATCTGAAGTTGACAGCGTTGACCGGCCAACAGGCCTTTTGGCAAACGATCAAACCGGACTTCGATGCTGCCCTGATGATTTGAATTTAGAGTCGGCTGAAGGCGGCTGATTCGACCACTTTGTTGAGTTAGGTTAGGTAGCTGAATGTTGACGGTTTGTTGGGGTTTGAGTTGGAGAAAAAGAGCCTCTTCGACCAAGGCGCTGACGTGCAAGGAGTTGGGTGCGGCGAGGGTTAACAGGTGGCTGTGAGCGTTCACGCTGTCGCCAACTTCCACGAGGCGTTGAGTTACGACGGCATCAAACGGGGCGTAGAAACGCTGTTGTGAAAGGCGTGTTTGCAGCTGTTGTGTTTCGATCAGAGCGTGCTTGAGATTGTTTTGTGCGCGGTTTAGCTCGCTGGCTGCAATGGCATTTTGTTGGTGCAACGTTTGGTGGCGTTGCAGTTCCAGAGTGGTTTGTTGCTGAACCAGTTTTGCTTTTTTCTGTTCCAGCTTGAGGCTGGTGTCATCAAAGGCCAGCAGCAGGGCATTTTGTTTGATTTGATCACCGACTTGATGGTTTAGTCGGCTGATTTTTCCGGCTTGTTGGCTGTAAACCTTGCGTTGTTGGGCGTGAATCAACTGGCAGTTGATGGTGTGTTGTTGTTGAAAAACTTGCCACTCTACTGGTGTGCTCTCCACCATTTGTGCGTTTTTTGCCGCTGCTGCTGGGCTGCAAAGGAGGCTTAACATGAGTAAGTTTGAGGAGAGCTTGTTCATCTTTTACTCTGTTGAGGTTTGAGTGCTGTTTTGCAAGGCCAACTGAAAGCGCTGTTCTAATTGTAGGCTCTTTGGATCTGCCAGAGGGCCTAAACAGAGCCACTGCTCTTCCAGCTGTTGCTGACTGGAACTTGGGTTGTTTTGGTTTTGGGTCAAGCCTTGGTTGAGGCGCTCAACTTGGTACTGCATGCGTCGTGCTTGATCTTCTGACGGTGATTCAAGGCCGAGCAGAATTTCCAGCTGGATGCAGAGCTGTTGGCGTTGGGGGAGAAGTGTTTCAGAGTGTTTTTGTAGTGTTTCAATACGGTCGTTTTGACAGCACTCTAGGGCATTTTGAAAGCGTGGGTTGAGGATGCTCTCTTGACCCTGTTGGGTTTGCCACTGCTGGCAAAGTGTTTCTATGCTGCGGGTGTTGTTACTGTCGCTGCTGTCGAAGTGTTCCAGTTGTTGACAGAGTTTGGCCTGTTGGCGCAGTTGATCTTGTTGTTGTAGGCGTTGTTGCTGCTGCTGTTGCTGCTGCTGTTGCTCACAACAGCGGCTGTAGTTCAGTTGAGCGCTTTCAAAACGCTGTTGTAGATTTTTGAAACTTGTTTTGGGCAGCTCACCGACGGTTTCAAACTGTTGTTGCAGCTGTTGCATTTTTGTCAGTCCCGTTTCGGCCAAGATGTTCTCTTGGCTGAGCTGTTCCACTTCGCTGATCAGCTTCTCGGCTTGTTGCTGGTGTTGTTCAAGCGCGGCTTGTTCGGCGGCTTTTTCTGTCTCTTTGCGGGCAAAAATGGCATCACAGGCGCTGCGGAACTGTTTCCACAGTTGGCGATCCTGTTTGTAGAAGGTGGTGCCAATGGCCTGCCACTTTTTCTGTAGCTGTTTGGCCTCGTGCATTGCGCTGCTTAACTCATCTTGTTCGATGAGCTGTTGAGCACGTTCGACGATCTGCTGTTTGAGCTGAGTGTTTTTTTCCCGTTCGCCGTCCAGCTGATCTTGGAGAATCTTGAGCAGTTTGTTGAAGCGTATTTGACTGCTTTTGGCCTCGCCGCGTTGTACTTGACGGTAGTTGCCCCATTCTTGTTTGGTTACTCGAATGACTTTTTCGACCGTTTGCCAATCGGGTTCTTCTGCTGAATTATTTTGTGGAATGAATTGTTCTAGCTGGTCACAGAGGGTGAGGCGCTGTTGTAGGTTGTGTTGTCGCTGTTGCTGCTGTGCTGCGAAGTGGCTTTTACACGGTTCGTAGGCTTGGTCGGCGGCTCCTTTGAAGCGTAACCAGAGTTGTTGTGCGGTTTTAGGGTCGGATGCGCCGAGTTTTTTCCACTCCGTTTGCAGGTTGTTGATCTGTTGTGACAGCTCGTCGGCGGGCATGTCGATTTCGATGAGAGTTTCCATCTGCTGACAGAGAGCCTCTTTTTTCGGGGTGGTGGCAAAACCTTGCCAGTCGCGCAGTTCTTGGTGACGAGCATGAAGATGTTGGAATTGATTCTGCTGTGCTTTTGAAACGCTGTGCCCTAACTCTCGATTGAGGCGTTCGATTTCTTTGTGGCGTTGGTTGCTTTGTGTCAGGTTGCCCGTCTCTAGGGCGTGTTCCAGTTGCTGTAATTTGTGGCTCAGCTGAACGGCTTTGTCTCTTTGTTGGGTTTGCCAGTTTTGCTGTTGTTGTGCCAGTTTTTGCAGCAGTTCGGTGCTGTTTAGGCCTAATTCAGACTGGGCAAAGTCTGCGGGCCAGGCGTGTTTATTGAGCGTGGCTTTGAGATTGTCGATCACTCTCTGTTGGGAGCCGCCTTTTTGCAGCCGTTGTTGGACTTTTTGCAGTTCACGTTGCAGCTGATCGTTGTGTTGTTGCTGTACTTGTTCGATGGATTTGAGTTGTTCGGCTTGTTGCTGCTGTTGGTTTTGAGCGGCCTGTTTTTGTTCGCTGTCGGTTTCTTTAAGGCTTTGCTGACGCTGATCGATGAGGCTTAAACAGGCTTGTTGGGCTGCTGAAAAACGTGATTGAAGATCATTGCTGGCACTCTGTTCGAGGCGTTGCCAGTGGCGCACGGTTTTTTCCAGTTTGGATTGATAGCCGTTGGTGTAGGTTGCGCTGCTGTGAGATTCCAGTTCTTGGCAAAGTTGAAGGCGCAGCTGTTCGTCAGCCTGTTGCTGTTTTTCTTGATCTTTGATCTGCTTGAGGCGTTGTTTCAGTTGCTGGTGGACTTTTTTATCGTGGCCTTTGCAGGTTTTTATCAGCTGTTCCAATAGTGATTGTGTTTGAATGCGTTCAGCAGCTTGTTGACGAATTTGGCTAAAACCGGCGTTTATGGTCAGTTCGGCAAGCTCTTTTTCATCGTGTAAGCGTTGCAGTGCGTGCTGACACAGTTCGATTTGTTTGGCCTCTTTTGCCAGTTTTAATAGGCTGGTGGAGGTGTGTTGATCCAGCAGTTCAGCGATGTTGGTGCTGAACTGCTGTTCACAGAGCTGCTCATGAAGGCGTTGTTGGGCGGCTTCGCGGTTGTTGGCCTCGCTGTCTTGTTGGCTGATTTTCAGCAGCAGAGGGAGGTCGTTGAGTTGTTGTTGCGCGGTGCGGCGCACTGTGGCATCGGGGTCTTGCAGTGCCAGCTGTTGTAGTATCTGCTGTTGTTCTGCGTTGTTGCTGAGGTTTTTTACCGCACTGATGCGCGCGCGAACGTTGCGTTGTTTCCATTTGGGGGTGAACCAAGTTCCAAACATAATGGTAGTGTTATTCCTGATATGACTTTCTTGCAGTTTAAGCAGTTTGGTTTTTTTTTACTAGCGCTTTATTTCTCTTTTTTGTAAATATGGAATGTCGTTTGCTTGGCGTGATGTTATGTCGCTTTGAGGGAAGAAATTATTCGGAGAAAATATCTCAATTTCTGCTTTGATCAGGCGATAAAGTCATATGGGTACCACGTTGGATGCTCTATTTTTGAATCAACATTGGACTGTTTTTAGGTTGTTAAGGGGATAACGAATGGCGAAAATTTTGGCGGTTGATGATTCTGCTTCTTTACGGCAGATGGTTGCATTTACATTGAAAAGTGCGGGTTATGAGGTGACGGAGGCGGCGAATGGTCAAGAAGGACTGGATATGGCGCGCAGTAAGAAATTTGATCTGGTGGTGACGGACATCAACATGCCGGTGATGGATGGCATTAAGCTGATCAAATCTCTACGCGGTTTGGCGGAGTACCGTTTTACTCCTTTGCTGATGTTGACCACGGAGTCTTCCGATGGCAAGAAGCAAGAGGGTAAGGCGGCGGGTGCCACGGGTTGGATTGTGAAACCGTTTAACCCTGATAAATTGTTGAATGTGATCGGGCGAGTTTTGCGCTAACGTTCATCTATCTCCTGAGGTGGGCGGCGTAACAACAGATAAAGTGCGCCAGCGCCGCCGTCTTTTGGGCGTGCGCTACTGTAGGCTAACACTTCTTCACTCTGTTGCAGCCAACTGGCAACCAGCGGCTTTAAAACGGGGCGTTCATCTTTGCCGCTACGACCTTTGCCGTGAATGATAATAAGGCAGCGAAAGCCTCTCTGTTGTGCGTAGTGGATGAATTCTTGGAGTAATTGACGGGCTTCATCGCGGCGATAGCCGTGCAGGTCAAGACGATCTTCAATCAGATAGTAGCCCTTTTTGAGTTTTTTCAAGGTTGATCTTTGTAGGCCGGAGCGGGCAAAACTAAGCTGTTCGTCGTGTTGTTCAATGGGGTGGTAGTGATCTGACAATCGGTCAGGTTGCAGCTCTGTTTCATTCTTGTTTTGTTTGCGTAACAGAGGCTGAGGTTTTTTCTTCTTGGGCGGTTGTGGGCGGTTTTTCAGTGGGATTACGCTGCCAACAGTGTTGCGAAACAGTTTAAGATCTGCTGGACTGATTTTACTTTCTATTTTCATGGGATGGTGATGGCTTAGGCGGGTCATTCGACGTATTATATCGGCTCTGCCAAATTGATTGCGACCCTAAAATTTATGCGTATTTTGCTCAGTAACGATGACGGTTATCAGGCTCTCGGTTTGCGGGCGTTGGCGGAGGGGTTGAGTGCTCTTTCTGAGGTGGCGGTGGTGGCTCCAGATCGTGATCGCAGCGGTGCCAGTCATTCGTTAACGCTCAATTATCCGATTCGCGTGGTGAACCAAGAGGGTATTTATCGAGCGGTGGATGGTACTCCTACTGACTGTGTGCATCTGGCGTTGAACGGTCTGTTGGATTATGAGCCGGAGATGGTGATCTCAGGCATCAATCACGGTGCCAATTTGGGTGATGACGTGCATTATTCGGGTACGGTGGCGGCGGCGATGGAGGGACGTTTTTTGGGCTATCCGGCCATTGCTGTTTCGAACGTCGCTTTTCAGCCACAACATTTGTCTACGGCCGTCAGGGTGATTGAAAAGCTGTTATTGCAGTTGCAGCAACACCCTCTGCCTGCGGATACGATTTTGAACGTCAATGTGCCGGATCTGCCTTGGGGTGAGTTGTTAGGGATGAAGGTGACACGTCTGGGCAGTCGGCATAAATCAGAACCCATCGTGCAAAATAGAGATCCTCGTGGACGACGCTGTTACTGGATCGGTCCGCCTGGAGCGGAGCAAGATGCGGGAGTGGGTACGGATTTTTACGCCATCAGCGCCGGTTTTGTTTCCATTACGCCGTTGCAGGTGGACATGACCCAGCACTCTTTTCTGGATGAACTGACGCAGTGGGTGGCACACTTGTGAGAGCAGTGACATCACAACAGATTCAGGGCATCGGCATGACCTCACAGCGCACCCGTAACCGTCTGTTGGGGCGTTTGCGAGAGCGGGGCATCAGCGATGAACGGGTGTTAGAGACGATCTCTTCGGTGCCACGGCATCTGTTTGTGGATGAGGCGTTGGCCAGTCGCAGTTATGAAGATACCGCCCTGCCCATTGGTAACGGTCAAACCTTGTCGCAGCCTTATGTGGTGGCTCGGATGACGGAGCTGTTGCTGGAGACGGGCGCGCAGCGGGTGTTGGAGATTGGTACCGGTTCGGGTTATCAAACAGCGATTCTTTCCCATTTGGTCGAACAGGTTTTCAGTGTCGAACGTATCGAGCCTTTATTGACGCAGGCGCGACTGCGATTTGCCGCTTTAGGTTATCGAAACATTCATCTCTGTCATGCGGATGGCGGATGTGGTTGGCCGGAGGAGGCTCCATTTGATGCCATTATGGTGACGGCGGCAGCGGAGACGGTGCCGGATGCACTGTTACAGCAGCTGGGGCTTCAGGGGCGTTTGGTCTTGCCAGTGGGACGTCAGCATGGAGAGCAAGTTTTAATGTTGTTGAATAAAAATGAGCAAGGTATTCACCGTCAGATTTTGGAGGCGGTGAAGTTTGTGCCACTGCTGGAGGGATTGGGTTAACATTTTTGTGCCCAGCGATGGGGTAGAATAAAACTCATGATTCGATAACAGAGAGGATGTTTGGATGAGAATTTTTGCAAGCCTGTATGAGAAGGTGTTGAATTGGGCTGGCCATCGCCATGCGCCGCGTTATTTGGCAGGTTTGAGTTTTATGGAGTCTTCTTTTTTTCCGATTCCACCGGATGTGATGTTGATTCCGATGGTGGTGAAAAAGCCTCAAGAGAGTTATCGTTTGGCGGCGCTGACAACGCTGTTTTCGGTTTTGGGTGGTCTGTTTGGTTATCTGATTGGTTATTATGCGTTTGAGGCTTTAGAGCCGCTGCTGCATCAATACGGTTATTGGGAGCGTTATCAGCAGGTCAATGTTTGGTTTACCGAGTGGGGCTTTTGGGTGATTTTTTTGGCGGGTTTTTCACCGTTGCCTTATAAGCTCTTTACCATTGCAGCGGGTGCGTTATCTCTGGCGTTGCTGCCGTTTGTGATTGCTTCGGTGATTGGTCGCGGTGCGCGTTTTTTTCTGGTGGCGCAGCTGGTGGCTTGGCTGGGGCCCAAAATTGAACCGATGATTCGCAAATACATTGAGTGGCTTGGTTGGGGGCTGGTGTTGTTGCTGATGGTGGGTTATTTAATACTTAAGATGTAAAGGCCAATCATGGGTGTAGCAAAATGGGGGGTTGTGTTAGGCATTTTTTTGCTGACAGGGTGTGAGCTAAAACCAATTTTAACGGATCGTTTTGATCCTGCGGTGTACGTCGTTGAACGAGGGGATTCGGTTTATTCTATCGCTTGGCGTAACCGTTTGGATTTTAAAAAAGTGATCGCCTGGAATGAGTTACAAGCGCCTTATACGATTTACCCTGGTCAGCGATTAACGTTGCATCGGCCAGCGGATTTTGTGTTGCCAGCAAAGCCGATCACGACGACGGTGGTCGCAAGGGCAGAGGTTGAGATGGTAGAGCCGGAGGTTATTGCAACCGCCATTTCTGTTGATGAGGGGTCAGGATTTGACAGTGAACCTTTAATGGCAGATCCTGTGAAGCCTGTCGTTGTTAAAAATTCAATGAATGCAGTGGCTTTGGCTGCGGTGTCTCGGGCAGGTCAGAAGTGGAGCTGGCCAACTCAGGGTAAATTGGTGAAAAAGTACCAAGCCAGTAATCGGATGTCTCCTGGTTTGGACATCGCTGGTACGCCAAGACAGATTGTTCGTAGTGTTTCTGATGGGGTTGTGGTGGTCTCTAATACCGTAAGAGGCTACGGTAAACTGCTGCTGATTGAGCACAAATCCAATTATATAAGTGCTTATATGTTTAACGACCGTCTTTTGGTTAGTGAAGGCCATAGGGTGAAAAGGGGTGAGCAGATTGCTCTGATGGGGCATCAAATCGGTAAAAAACAAGCCGTATTGCATTTTGAAATTCGCAAAGACGGTGAGCCGGTTGATCCAGAGTTGTATCTGCCACGCTTGTAAGAGTAAGAAAAAATAGAGCATTTTTTGTTCTTAAATTTTGGCTGGTTGTGTGCTGTAGGTAGTGCACGATAGGTATAAATTACTCTGGAGATTGGTATGATTACAGCAAGTGAAACAAAGGATGATGTAGTAGGAAACGCCATTTTGCCAAAGGCTAAAAAAGCGACAACAACTCAAACGATAAAAAATCCTGATAAGCCCAGTCGGCAAGAGGCCGATGCCACGCGCCTCTATCTTAAAGAGATTGAATTTTCACCCTTGTTGAGCGGCGATGAAGAGAAATATTACTCCCGTTTGGCGCAAAGAGGCGATGAAGCTGCTCGTAAAAAAATGATCGAGTGTAATTTGCGTCTGGTGGTGAAAATTTCACGTCGTTATATGAATCGAGGCCTCGCGCTACTGGATTTGATCGAAGAGGGCAACTTGGGTTTGATTCATGCGGTGGAAAAGTTTGACCCCGAGCGAGGTTTTCGATTTTCTACTTACGCCACATGGTGGATTCGACAAACCATTGAGCGAGGCTTGATGAATCAAACCCGCACCATTCGCCTGCCAATCCATATTATCAAAGAGATGAACATCTATCTGCGCAGTGCGCGGGTCTTGCGCCAAGAGTTGGGGCATGAGCCGAATGCGGAAGAGATTGCGCAGATGTTGGATAGACCGGTTAAAGATGTAAAACGCCTGTTGGGTTTGCAAGATCGAGTGGGTTCGGTGGACGTGCCGATTGGCAAAGACGGTGATCATCCATTGTTGGATATCATTCCTGACGATAACAGCCCTGATCCTTCCGAGTTGCTGCAAAGTGAAAATGTACATTGCAACATTGAATCCTGGTTACAAGAGTTGGAAGTGAAACAACGTGAGGTGGTGATTCGTCGTTTTGGGCTGCACGGTTGTGAACGCGCGACTTTGGAAGAGGTGGGGCGTGAGTTGGGGGTGACTCGTGAGAGAGTACGACAAATTCAAATGGATGCCTTAAAACGTTTGCGCCGTATTTTAGAGAGTCAGGGCTTTTCTGAGGATATTCTAATTTCGCCGTGATTGATGTTATGAATTTGAGGCTGTTTTGATCTGCCTCTGTTGCAGTTGGTAGAGCAGAATGCCGGAGAGATAACCACCGCTGAAAATAACCAGTTCAACGCCTTGTACCCTTTGAGTTAGGTGAAAACCATGCAACAGGGTGAGGGTGGTTAGACTGAGAAGCAGATAGCTGAGCTGGTGGCCGCCCAGTTGTAACAGGGAAAGCGATTGTCGCCCGTGACACTCCGAGGTTAAAAATCCAAACAGGGTAAACCCCACAAACAGTTCAATAATACGAAATTGAATGCCGTCAGTGAAAGGCAGTTCTGCTGCCCAAACCAACTGCAATTGCCACGGCTGTGAGCTGAAATGCAGTGGCCAAAAGGTCAGTAGCAGTAGGTAGACAATCAAAATAGGCAGGATGGGTTGCAGGGTGCGAATTTCAAAACGGCGTTCGGGTGCCGGGTTGAGGTGTAGGCGGCGCATCTGTTCGGTGGTCAAAAAAGCCACGGCCAAAATCACCAGGCTGCTCCACAATGGGTTTTGAAACAGAGCAGGTATCGCTGCAATCACAAACCAAATCAAGGTGATAAAAAAGGTTTTTTGTTGCAGTTGAGCGCGCTGGGTGTGTGCCGCTTGATGTGCGAGCAGGCTGCCAAAAATACGTGCGCCGAGCAGAGCCAGCAGCGGCAACAGAGCCAGTCGTGAGGGTTCATGGCTGAGGTTGCTGCCGTTGAGCCAGATTAAAAAAGTCAGCAGGTAGATGTCAAACATTAGGGGGTATTCCAGTGCCATCAGCCGACTGAGATCGGTTGTTTTGAGCTGCTGTTGCAGGGTTTGGTGGGCATAAGCACCGATCAGGGTACCGAGACTGTTGCTGATGATATCGCTGATGGTGCTGTAGCGGTTGTGCAGCAGTAGTTGCAGCAGTTCCACGCTGAGGCTGAGCAGAAAACCGCAAAGCAGTATTTTGCCATAGAGTCTGGATGGTTTTTGCGTTTTGCGGCTTTGTGCCAAAGCGTATAAAAAGCCGATGGGGAAAAATAGAAACAGGTTTTTGATCACATCAGAAAAGGTGTCGGTCAGCATCCAATGAATCTGCTGTGGCCAGCTAAACCGGTAGGGCATTAAGGTTAAGAGTAAAATGAGTAAGACGGCATAGAGCAATATGCCGTGTCCAACCGTGTGTTTTGTCTCTATCACCGCTTTATACTTCCCGTTTTGCCACTCCATGATTTGTGATTAATCCAAAACTTACGCCACTTATTGTTTATAAAGGTAACTATGATTCCTGATTATCAAGCGTTTTACCGACAGCTTAATGACTCGCCTCTGGCCAAATGGCTCGATCATTTACCCAAGCAGGTGGAAGCGGCATTTGATCCGTGCTTGCATGGGGATCTGCCTCAGTGGTTGCAGGCGTTGCAAGCTCTGCCCGAGGTGAAAACGAATGCTGTGGAGCTGAACGATTCGTCGGTGAGGGCGGGTGAAAAAAATGAGTTAACCCCAGAGCAGCATCAACAATTGGAAACTGAATTGCGGAAGTTACACCCTTGGCGTAAAGGGCCGTTTGAGCTGTTTGGCTTGGAAATTAATACCGAGTGGCGCTCGGATTGGAAGTGGGATCGTTTGCAGGAATTCATTGCTCCGCTGAACAATCGCACGGTGTTGGATATCGGTTGTGGTAACGGTTATCACTGTTGGCGGATGGCGGCGGAAGGGGCGCGTTTAAGCGTGGGCATTGACCCCAGTCTGCGTTTCGTGATGCAGTTTTGGGCATTGCAGCGTTACATCAACAACCCATCGGTGACCGTGTTGCCACTGGGAGTGGATGATCTGCCCAATTTCGTGGAGTTTGATACGGTCTTCTCGATGGGAGTGCTTTATCATCGACGTTCGCCCGTCGATTTTTTACAGCAATTGAAGTCTCTGTTGCGTCCTGATGGTGAGCTGGTGTTGGAGACCTTGGTGATTGACGGTGATGAGCAGCAGTTGTTAATCCCCGCAGGGCGTTACGCCAAGATGCGTAATGTCTGGTTTATTCCCAGTGTGTTGATGTTGGAGCGTATGTTGCGCCGCTGCGGTTATAAAAACGTGCGCACCGTGGATGTGTCCGTGACCACGTTGGATGAGCAGCGCAGCACCGATTGGATGCAATTTCACTCCTTGGCTGATTTTTTAGATCCCGAAGATTCGTCGCTGACCATCGAAGGTTATCCTGCCCCGAAACGTGCCATTTTGCTCGCCAATCGTTAATTTTCTAAGTGGCATTCAGCTTGCTTTAAGCAGTTTCTATATTGGTATTGGTGTAACTACTCAGCCCACCGATAACGTGCAACCTATTGATAATAAAAGATATAAT
>CAZTQX010000033.1:0-2703 GCA_964615985.1 uncultured Gammaproteobacteria bacterium
CCCCGCACCGCCCCAGTCGTCCAAGCCCGTTCAATATGACTATTCTATACCACGACCTAGGAATCCATTAAGAGCCAAATTCTATTACTTCATCCCCTCAAAGCCCGTTTAATAAAATATCCAAACACTCCCCCGCCATCTCCGCTACCTCTTCATCTGAATCATGCAGCGCCGCTCGCACCAGCGGGATAATTTTCATTTCACCACTGAGAGAGAGGTAACGCAAGGCATCACAACGCTGCTGAGCCTTGCTGCTGCCCAGCATCTCGATCAGACTCGGCACCAACAGCGTCAACGCTTCTTGGCCATGCAACGCATCCATCAACGCCTCGGCAGAAAGACGCAACGGTAGAGATAAATTTTCTTGCTGCAAGAGCAGCAGCAGTTGCGCTCCCCAGTGAGGCATCTCTGCGATCAGCTTTTCCAAGCGAAGCAAACTACCGCTCTGCAGCTCTCTCTTCAGATAAAACCTTACGCCTTCGTCACGATTGAGTCGTTTAACCCAGACTCGCAACTCATCGAGAGAGAGCGCTTCTTCAAATTCAAACTCCCCCAAACGCAGCCACGGCACAGAACGCAAGGCAATACGACGCGCCCGCTCGGGAGAAACCACGATATTCACCACTTCCAAGCTGGCCAAGGCAGACTCCTGCAACAACTGCGTTAATCCCTGCAAAAGCTGAGCTGAACGCTCACAATCGGGTGCAATCAATAGCAGAGCATGATTTTCAATCGACATCTCGCTGTAAAACTCCACTTCAACGGCATCATCCAGTGGCGAAAAAAACATAACTCCCTCCATCCCTGTTCACTAAGAACTTAAACGTTCTGGCTCAGCAACAAAACCGAGCCGATCCCACTTTATTCATCAAAAAGCATCCCAGCTATGCTGCCATCATAGTTATCACCCCCAACAAATGACTCAAAAACAGGCTAATTTCAGGAAATAATCACCCTGCAAAGGTAGGATGCGTTCATCAGAATGCACTGACAGCTATCGAGACACGGATCCAATGCCCATTATCAAAGCCCAACATCAAGCCACTCTCATTTTCGATTTTGATGGCACACTGGCTGACAGTCTTCATTCTGCCATCAAGGTCATTAACAGACTCTCCAAGGAGTACGACTTTCACTCCATTGATCCACTGGAACTCACCGCTCTGCGAGAAAAAAGTGCCTTGGAGATTGTCCGCCATCTAAAAATACCCATCTTGAAAGTCCCTCTTATCGCTCAAAAAGCACGCCAAATGATGCGGGTAGAACAGCAAAAAATTCGCCCCATCAAAGGCATCCCGATTGTCTTACACACTCTGAAAAGTCGCGGTCGTCATTTGGCGCTGCTCAGTTCCAACTCAGAAGAGAATCTGCATATTTTTAACCAACGGCATAAATTGGAGCTGTTTGATTTTATCAGTGGCACTTCACCTCTCTGGGGTAAAGCACAACATCTAAAGCGCCTGCTGAAAGAACACAAACTGCCCAAAGAGCGGGTCATTATGGTCGGGGATGAATTACGAGATATTGAAGCCGCGCGCCAATGTGGAGTCAAAGTGGCGGCGGTCAGTTGGGGTTACAACAGCCATCAATCACTCAAAAAGGCCAAGCCAGATTGGTTACTTGAACATCCCAAAGAATTGCTAAAGCTCTAGATGAATATCAAAGGGCAATAAAAAAACCCAGCACACAGATGTGGCGGGCTTTAAAAATACGGCATCGGGAGGAAGCGAATACCGTGAAGCTACTTTATCTCAAATCCTAGGAAGAAAACCGTTAACTCGCTCTCAGTTTTCTTTAAGGTAACTCCACTTCTTCCAATAACATCGAACTACCGGACATTTCTGCAGGCTGTGGAATGCCCATCAACTGCAACACCGTCGGAGCCACGGAACTCAGCCCATGACCGTTGGACAAACGCCAAGCGGCTTTATCCACCACCAAACAAGGCACCGGATAAGTGGTGTGCTGGGTGTGCGGTTCACCAGTCACTGGATCAATCATCTCATCACAGTTGCCATGATCGGCGGTCAAAATCGCCGACCAATTGTTCTTTTTGACACAATCCAAGACTCGACCCGCTTCTTTGTCCAAGGTCTCCACCGCAATCACAATCGCTTCTCGCACAGCGGTGTGACCCACCATATCGCCATTGGCAAAATTGACCACGATAAAGCCGTAATTTTCCGACTCAATCGCCTCAATGACCGCATCGGCGACCTCTTTGGCGCTCATCTCCGGTTTCATATCGTAAGTAGCCACTTTGGGTGATGGCACCACCAAACGATCTTCACCGGCAAACGGCTGCTCTTTGCCGCCATTAAAGAAATAGGTCACATGCGCGTATTTTTCCGTCTCGGCACAATGGAACTGACGCAAACCCGCCAAACCAATCACTTTGCCCAACATCACCGGTGGACGTTCTGGGGCAAAAGCAATCGGTGCTAAATATTTAGGATCGTATTCCGTCATGCAAGTCACAGTAACCGGTTTGTAATCCCCCCGTTCAAAACCGCTGAAATCATCCAAACTCAACGCTTCCGCCAACTGGCGCGGACGATCATTACGGAAGTTGAAGAAAATAACGCTATCATTTTCCTCGATCTTCACCGCCCCAGGCAGCACCGTCGGTTTAATAAATTCATCGCCACGACCATGTTCATAAGCGTTCTCAATCGCCTCTTCAGCACTGGTGGAGAAACAGCC
>CAZTQX010000033.1:2803-19412 GCA_964615985.1 uncultured Gammaproteobacteria bacterium
CCCACCAGATGCACTGGACGATCCGCAGCTTTGGCCTTCTCCATCGCGGAGAGAAAAGCAGAAATTTTGTAAAAACTGCCATCCTTCACCGAATCATCAATGCGCACCAAATCCTGGCGGGTAATGCAGCCACAACCCAAGGTGAGATGCCCCACCTCTGAGTTGCCCATCTGCCCCTCTGGCAGACCCACGGCACGCCCAGAGGCCTCCAATGAGTTATGGCCATGATGAGAAAAGTAGTCATCCAAACGCGGAGTTTTGGCTTGTTGAACGGCGTTGTTCAAACGACCTGGATTGACTCCAAAGCCATCTAAAATAATCAGAACAACGGGTTGACGAGGAACGGCATGAGCAGTTTTCATAAGGGGTTATTTTTTATCCATGGCTACACAATACAAAAGGCGGGCGAATTTTAGCCTATTTTTCATTTCTTTTCTGGCTTGATCGCAGAATCCTTACCATTAGGACTGTTTTTAGAAACAAAAAGCTCTAAATGTTCCGCATACCAGAGCACCGTCTCATTAGAGAGAAACCGCTGCGCATCCTGCAATGCCTGTTGATAGTCTGCTTGCCAGACGGGTTGATGACCGGCAAGTAACAACCCTTGACTGATCTTCAATAACAGTGCCGATGGCGATGGCAACGGCCCATCTTCCAACAAAGGCCGCTGCAAACGCACCGGTAACAAGGCTTTCTCTCCCAAACGCCACGCACCAGGACGATAAAACAGCTGCCACGCCTTGGCACTCAACTGCGCCACCTGCTCCAACAAGGCCGATTTTTGCTCCGGCAACAACGCCACACAGCTCAACAGACCCTGAGCCACATACACATAACCGGCAAAAGCGGCACCCTCGCTGCTGTTCAGTTCCCGTTTTAAACGATCACCGGACCAAAAGCCCTGCACAAAATTCAACTGCTTTTGCGCCGCCGGACGAAAACGCGCCCCAGCGGGCAGCACCGCTGCCTGACAAAGCGCACTCAGAGCCAGACCGTTCCAGCCTGCCAAGCGCTTACCATCTGTAGGCAACGAACGGTTCTGCAAGCGCCAACGATAGAGTTTGTTTCCAATAACACCCTGCTGCTCTTGCAGCAACTCAAAATCCATTTTCAACTCGCGAGCCAACGCCTCTGGATGCTCGATGGTCACGGGCAACAGCCCCAACGTCTGCTGCTCTTCCTGAATCGGCAGCCACAACCAGAGCCGCTCGGCCATCCCCAATTCGGCTTTACTCAGCACCGTTGCCAGCTCTTCAGACTGCCAAAGATAACTACCGCCTTCGTTGCCCTCATCGTCCACCGCCGACAACGAAGCGATAAACCCGCCATCCTCGCTTGCCATCTCACGCAGCATAAAATCCAAAGTATCAAAAGCGACCTGCTGATAACGCACATTTTTCTGCTGTTGGCTCGCCTGCAGATAGAGGCTCACCGCCAAGGCATTGTCGTAGAGCATCTTCTCAAAATGCGGTTGCTGCCAATTAGGGTCAACGGTGTAACGGTAAAAACCGCCACCCAAATGATCCCGTAACGCCAAACGACTCATCTGTTCCAAGGTCAGCTGTAAAAATGCCTGTAACTCTGGGTTGGGTTCTCGCTGTAGTTCGGCCAACAACGCTTGCAGCATCGGCACCCGAGGGAACTTACTCTGCTCGCCAAAACCACCCTGAAACTCATCCGCCAGTTTTAACGCCTGCTGCACCAAATCCTGACGCAGCTCGGCCACCGGACGCAGCGGCTGTTCATCAACTTGATCACTGCTTTTAAAAATCTGTGTTGAAGCCATCTGCGCCATCTGTGACAACTGTTTTGGCGCAGCCAGCCAACGCTCCGTAAGACGCCTCAACAGGGTTTCAAACTCATTCGCAGGTCGATAGGTCAAACCCAACAGCGGATAACCCTCGGGGGTCAGAAAGACATTCAATGGCCAACCCGCCGAGCCGTTCATCTGTTGCACAAAATGGATCAACAGCGCATCCAGCGCCACATCCAGTTCTCGATCCACTTTAACTGCAATAAACGACTCATTCAGCAGCTTGGCAATGGCGGGGTTTTGATAACTTTCACGCTGCATCACATGGCACCAGTGGCAGGCAAAATAACCACTGGAGATCAAAATCAACTTGTTCTCTTTTTGCGCCTGTAGCAGCACCTCAGGCCCCCAAGCACGCCACTGCACCGGATCATCACCGTGCATGGCCAAATAGGGAGAGAAGTGATGTTTCAGATCATTGGCTGCCGACAGCGGCAACCAGAACGACAACAACAGCAGCGCGATTGGTTTTAACATTGAGATCATCCATAAAAAAGGAGAAGGAGAAGGAGAAGGAGAAGCAAAAGCTTCTCCTTAACAGACTGTGGCAGCACTAAGAAGGTTTCTTAGGCTCTTCAGACTCCGAGGGCTCAGAAGGTTCTTCGTAACTGGGTGGGTTGTCGGGATCGTTACCCAACTCGCTCACCTCTTGATCCTGATACTCCTCTTCCAGATCGTCCATATTGGCCTCTTCGTCAGCGGCATCTTGGTCGAACTCCGGCTCAGCGGGTTTATCCTCAGATTGGGTCTCAGACGACTCATCTTGATCATCGTCTTCGTCCTCTTCGATCTGATCCAGCTCCGCATCCATCTGCTCATCGGTCAGCGGTTCGTATTCGAGAATCTCAAAATCTGGCTTGCTGTCACTGGGCGGCAAACCCCAATCTTCAGCAGAATCACTGCTGCTGGCCTCACTGGCCACAACAGCAGCAGAACCAGCGGCCACTGCGGTGGCCACGGTGCTGCCTTGCACCGTCGAATCGGAACCCGCGTTCGGCTCAGGATCAGGCTCCTCCTCTGCCTTACGCCGCTTGACCCACAAACGCGAGAAGAGCAAACCGATCTCAAACAGCAACCACATCGGCAGCGCCAGCAGCGTTTGTGAGATCACATCCGGCGGGGTCAGGAACATACCCAGCACAAACGCACCGACAATGATAAAGGGACGTTTTTCCGCCAACTTATCCGGCGTGGTCATGCCCACCACCACCAGCAAAATGGTCGCAATCGGCACTTCAAAGGCCATACCAAAAGCGAAGAAGATGGTGATGATAAAATCGAGGTATTTGCCGATGTCGGTCATCATCGCCACCCCTTCGGGGGTGACACTGGCAAAGAAAGCAAAGATCAGCGGGAAGACGACGTAATAGGCAAATGCCACTCCGAGATAAAAAAGCAAGGTGCTGGAGATCAGCAACGGTCTGACCAACTGCTGCTCTTTCAGATAGAGACCGGGGGCAATGAACGACCACATCTGATAGAGAATCACCGGCACCGAAAGAAAAATTGCCAACATCAGGGTCATCTTAAACGGCACCAAAAACGGCGAAGCCACCTCGGTGGCGATCATGCTGTTGTTGTCCGGCAGATGCGCCATCAACGGTCCCGCTAACCAAGTATAGATTTCACCGTTAAACGGAAAAAGGCAGAGAAACAAGACGATAATCGACAGCACCATCCGTATCAGACGATCCCGTAACTCAAACAGATGGGTCAGAAAACCCTGCTCTTTTTCGATCTCAGCTTCGTTTTTATTCGGATCTAACGGCGCTGCACTCATGCCTTTTTATCCGTTGTTTTATTCTGCTCGGTTTCCAGAGTATCCACCGAATCTTGGGCTTTTTGCACCCCTTCATGGACCTCTTTTTGCACGTTATCCATCAAGCCTTTCAGCTCCTGAATTTGTGACTTTTGATCACCCAACATCTTCTTCAGATGATCCGTTTCCAATTCACGATTGACATCATCTTTGACGTTGCTGACAAAACGTTGCATTTTGCCAATCCACAGACCGACTGTCCGTGCCACCGCAGGCAACCGTTCAGGACCAATCACCAGCAAGGCGATCACACCAATCAGGGAGATTTCCCAAAAACCGATATCAAACATAATTTAGCTTTTCGGTTGGTCTTTTTTCTCAGCTTCGGCGGCAACGCTCTGCTCGGCAGTCGGTTTCTCGGCTGGTTTGTCAGCCAGTTTTTTCGCCTCTGCGCTGTCGCCTTCGCTCATGGCATTTTTAAAACCTTTCACCGCTGAACCCAGATCACCGCCGAGGTTTCTCAATCGCTTGGCTCCGAACAACACCAACACAATCGCTAAAATAATCACCAACTGCCAAATACTAATACCCATCGTCTCTCTCCACTATTTTGATTTACGGGACGCTTTCTCTTCCAAACCAGAAAGGCCAAAACGACGCTGCAACTCTGTTAATACATCCGTCGGCCCCAAACCTTGATCTGCCAGCATCACCAAGGTGTGAAACCACAAATCGGCGGTTTCGTAGACCAGCGCCTTTTTATCGTCGCCCTTGGCCGCAATGATGGTCTCTGTCGCCTCTTCACCGACCTTTTTCAAGATGGTGTCGAGACCTTTGGCGTACAAACTGGCCACATAAGAACTCTCTGGATCAGCCGCTTTGCGTTGCTCCAGCTCTTCGGCCAGTTGTTCTAAAATATCGCTCATTTGTAGATCTCTTTGGGGTCTTTTAGCACCGGATCAACCGTACTCCATTGATCCCCTTGCAACTGCTTATAAAAGCAATGCTGCCGCCCCGTGTGACAAGCGATGCCACCGCGCTGCTCAATTTTCAGCAACAGGACATCGTTATCGCAATCGAGGTGCATCTCTTTAATCAACTGAGTGTGGCCGGACTCTTCGCCCTTATGCCACAGTTTGGCACGTGAGCGAGACCAGTAGACGGCCTCACCTTTCTCATGGGTCAAACGCATGGCCTCACGGTTCATCCACGCCACCATCAGCACTTGGCCGCTGCTGGCATCTTGAGCAATCACCGGCAACAACCCCTGCTCGTCCCACTTAATTTCATCCAGCCAACTCATGACAGACTCTCTGATCTCTTAATCGCGCGCCAGCTTACCACAGGCGTTAGAGACGTACCTCAATACCCCGAGCCGCCATGTGCTGTTTCGCCTCACCAACGGTATATTGACCAAAGTGAAAAATACTCGCCGCCAGCACCGCATCGGCACCACCTTGCAGCACCCCTTCACAGAGATGATCCAGATTACCCACTCCACCCGACGCAATCACCGGCACCGAAACCGCATCGCATATGGCGCGGGTCAGCTCCAGATTAAAACCGATCTTGGTGCCGTCTCGATCCATGCTGGTGAGCAGAATCTCACCAGCACCGTAAGCGGCCATCTTCTTCGCCCACTCAACCGCATCCAAGCCGGTGGTTTTACGGCCACCGTGGGTGAAAATCTCCCAGCGTTTTGGCTCACCTTCTACACTGACCTGCTTGGCATCAATGGCCACCACAATGCACTGCGAGCCAACTTTATCAGAGGCTTCACGGACAAACTCAGGGTTAAACACCGCCGCCGAATTGATAGCAATTTTGTCCGCTCCCGCAATCAACATCTTGCGCACATCGTCCACGGTGCGAATGCCGCCACCGACCGTCAGCGGAATAAACACCTCTGAGGCCATTGCCTCCACCACATGCACCATCGTATCGCGCTCGTGAGCGGTGGCGGTGATGTCAAGAAAGGTGATCTCATCCGCGCCTTCACGGTCGTAACGCCGTGCGATCTCCACCGGATCACCGGCATCACGAATATCAACGAACTTGACCCCCTTCACCACTCGACCATTGTCCACGTCGAGGCAAGGAATAATGCGTTTCGCCAGACTCATCTCAGCTTCCCACCAACTGATCGCTCAAGGCTTGCGCCTCGGCCAGATCAATGCTGCCTTCGTAGATGGCACGGCCAATAATCGCGCCCATAATGCCCGACTCCCGCACCTCGATCAGACCACGAATGTCGTCCATATTGGTCACACCACCAGAAGCAATCACCGGAATATCAATGGCTTCCGCCAACTGCTGAGTCGCTTCCAAGTTAACCCCCTGCATCATGCCGTCGCGGCTGATGTCGGTGTAGACAATCGCCGCAACGCCATCGCCTTCAAATTTTTTCGCCAGTTCAATGGCATTAACATTGGACGCTTCCGCCCAACCCTCCACCGCCACGTTGCCGTTATTGGCATCCAGACCGACGATGATGTGACCTGAAAAGCGTTTGCAGACCTCGGTGACAAAGCTGGGATCACGCACCGCTTGAGTGCCGATAATGGCGTAGCTGACCCCCGCATCCAGATACGCAGCCACCGTGTCAGCATTACGAATACCACCGCCCACCTGAATGGGCAGTTCGGGGTATTTCTTCGCAATGGCACCGATCACTCCCGCATTGACTGGTTTACCTGCAAAGGCACCGTCCAGATCCACCAGATGCAAACGCCGCGCACCCGCTTCCACCCAGCGCGTTGCCATCGCCACGGGATCATCGCCAAAGACGGTATCGTCGTCCATACGACCTTGACGCAAGCGCACACACTGGCCATTTTTTAAATCAATTGCGGGGATTAACAGCATGGGAAACTCTCTCTAAAAATCGAATGTTTTATTAAAAATCATCGGGACAATTCAATCGTAGGGGCAGATTCTATATCTGCCCTTGGCCAATATCGCTCAAGGTTAGCTGGGCAGATATGGAATCTGCCCCTACCTAGACCTGCCAGCGGGCAAAATTATGCAACAACTGCAAACCGTCATGGGCGCTCTTTTCAGGGTGAAATTGGCAGGCAAAAACATTGTCACGCGCCAACACGCTGGCAAAACGTTCGCCATAAACCGTGCTGCCCACCACCAACGCCTTATCATCCGGTTCAACAAAATAGCTGTGAACAAAGTAGAAACGCGCCTCGTCGTCGATGCCCTGCCACAAAGCATGGGGTTGCTGCGTAACGCGATTCCAACCCATATGAGGGATTTTCAGCCGTTCATCGGAGTCGGCATCGCGCAGCTCTTCGCCAAAAAAGCGCACCTTGCCAGAGATCAGATCGAGGCAATCAATGCCGCCGTTCTCTTCGCTGTGGGAGAGCAGCACCTGCAAGCCCATGCAGATGCCCAGAAAGGGTTTCTCCGCCGCCGCCTCTCTGACCGCTTCGATCACATCGTGTTTGGCCAACTGCGCCATGCAATCTTTGGCCGCGCCCTGACCGGGAAACACCACCCGCGAAGCGGTACGAATTTTTGCTGGATCATCGGTGACAATGACCTTTTCACCCTTGGCCACCACATGCTCCATCGCCTTGGAGACCGAGCGTAGATTGCCCATGCCGTAATCAACTACTGCAATTGTTGTCATCAAAATCGCCTACAAGCTGCCTTTGGTGGAGGGCATGATGCCCGCCATGCGTGGATCAGCCGTAATCGCCATGCGCAGCGCACGACCAAAGGCCTTGAAGATGGTTTCGATAATGTGGTGCGTGTTGCGTCCGTGCAAATTGTCGATGTGCAAGGTGACGTTGGCGTGATTGACAAAACCTTGGAAAAATTCAAACACCAGATCGGTATCAAAACTGCCCACCATCGAACGCGGCATCTCAGCGCGCATCTCAATGCCAGGCCGACCAGAGAAGTCGATCACCACCCGTGACAACGCTTCATCCAGTGGCACATACGCATGACCGTAACGAACGATGCCCTTTTTATCCCCTAGCGCGGCGCTAAACGCCTGCCCCAAGGTGATGCCGATGTCTTCAACGGTGTGATGATCGTCGATCTCATGATCGCCATTGGCGACGATGTTAAGATCAATCAGGCCATGACGACCAATCTGATCCAGCATGTGATCGAGAAACGGCACGCCGGTTTCAAAGTGGGTTTCGCCCGTACCATCAAGGTTAATGGCAACGGTGATTTGGGTCTCTAGGGTGTCTCGGGAGACGTTGGCGGTACGCGCAGACATCGGCTTTATCTCATTTCCACAAAAGTGTGGCAAGGATACACAACTTGCAGAGGCCAAACCAGAGCGAAGCCCCGTTGTTAAGAGGCTTTGAAGGCGTTTTCCAAGCGTTTAAAATCCGCCAAACAGCAACGACCAGAGGGGTTACACACCTCACAAGCGCAGTGCGCCGTTTTGGTCTGCTGCACCACAAAGGCCTTGAGCACCGCCGCCTCACCCTGTTCCAACGCTTGCTGATACTGAACGACCGAAACATCAAAACAGTGGCAAAGCAGTCGTTCCGTATCGACTCGAAAGCCGCGCAGTTCGGACTGCGGCACAACGCCCTCTGCCGAGAAATAACCCACCGCACAATTGGCAGCAGCGCAGAAGAACGTCTCTGCCGCGTCCTCTTGTTGATTGTCTGGGAAGGCGAGCTGATGCAGACGGGTCTGAGCAGAAACGCTCAAGCAGGCAGCCCCGCACTCGGGGCAATTGCGTTTCTCTTTTTTTGCCGAATCGGCACAACAGCCGCTCATGATGGCTCCTCCAACGATTTTAAAATCGGGCAGCACTCTTCACTCTGCTCGCCACACTGCTCGGTCAACTGCTCCAACACCCGCTGAATGCGGTGCAATTTTTCGATCTGATCGGCGATCTTCTCCGCCTTCCGCTGGGCGATCTCTCGCACTTGAGCGCACTCACCACCGGAGCGCAGTGTCAGCAGCTCTTTGATCTCTTCCAGAGTGAAACCGAGGGTTTTCGCTTGCACGATAAAGCGCAGCCGTTTGAGGTCATCTGCGGAATAGTTGCGATAACCCGCTTTGCTACGGGCAGGGGGATTGAGCAACTGACGCTGCTCGTAGTAACGAATCGTCTCAACGGTTACATGGGTCTGTTTTGCTAAGGCACCAATCTTCATGGCGCTACTTTAAACCTTGAAGGTGGCTTTATGGTCAAGTGGTTTTTTTGAGGGTGAGCATGCAAATAGCATGAATACCGTGCTATCATGTCAACTATGATAACCTCATTCAAAAGTCAGGCGACAGAAGACATCTTCAATGGTCAGAATACAAAAGCTGCCAGAAAAGCTTTACCTAAAACATTATGGAGGAGTGCATCCAGAAAGCTTGATCAACTGGATTCGGTACGAGCAATTGATGAGTTGAAAATTCCACCAGGTAATCGATTAGAGAATCTTGCTGGGAATAGAGAGGATGAACACAGCATTCGAATAAATAACCAATATCGAATCTGCTTCAAATGGAATACAACTGATCCTTTTGACGTTGAAATAACAGATTATCACTAGAGAACTATTATGATCCGCATACCGACTCACAGAAAACCCACTCACCCTGGTGAAATGCTTCGAGAAGAATTTTTGCTACCGATGAACATCAGTCAACGTGAATTAGCAACTGCCATTCACGTTCCTTATCAACGCGTAAACGAACTGGTCAATCAGAAAAGAGGGATAACGCCAAGCACAGCATTACGCCTGGCAAAGTTCTTTGGCATGTCTGCCGACTTTTGGCTTAATCTACAAATTCGTTGTGATTTGTATAAAACCCAGTTTTCAGAGCATGATGATATTGACTCAATTCAGACATTTCATCATGGACAAAAGAGAGCTTAACAACCATCAGGCGTTACAAAAAAGTCTTCCCTACGACTCAGCCTCAACAGCAGAGGCACAAAGAAGCGCTTCCTTCCCTTTTATATCCTGAAAATCCTCCAAAGAGATCATCACCACCGGCGACTCCTCTTTTCTGGTGATCATGATCGGAGTATGGTCATTACAGACTTTTTCCATCGTTTTCGATAGGTTAGCGCGTGCAGCAATGTGATTTATAGCATCCATAACAACCTCCAAAACACCAAAATATGAGACAAACATGACAGTAATGTCAATCTTATCACAACACTATCAACACAAATCTATTTCTCTTTCACAAAAACAACTTATCAATCATCTTCCTCATCCTCCACCATTGCCAGCTCCGCCCAAACCTCTATCACTGAGCGATTACCACTGCCATCCAGAGCCGAAACCCGCAACATCATCCCCTCAGCTTCCACCTCCAACAGACCATCCTCAAACTCCACTTCTGCCTCATCATCGTATTCAAACTTTATTAACTCACCCTGAACAACCCTAACCGACTCTTCTTGCCCCACCACCAGCAATTCCGCCTGCACCACAGGAGTCAGATCCACGACATCCACAGCGCCGAATTCCACCCGAAAATAGAGATCCTTGTCAGACTCATCTTCTTCGTTATGGTCATCGTCTTCCTTAACTCTAACCGCCACCAGCGCCGCGTGCAGCAACGGCGGGCTGCTGTCCACCACCGTTAACACCATTGAGTCTCTGCCTTCGTTGGCTGCACAGTCCAATGCCGTAGCCATCAAAGTCGTACTGCCCAAGGGGTAAACACCCAAAGGAGTCATCAAACTTACGTCACAACAGCCATCTTGAGCCACCGCATGATCCGCCAGATCAAACACTGCACCAGCAGGCGAAGTCGCTTCCAGAACCCGATCCACCCCAGCATCAACCAACGGAGCCAGAGTATCTTCCACGGTTACAACCGTCATCGCACTGTCACTCAAACCCTGACCGTCATCCACCAACAACTCCACCTGCGTCTCGCCCAATGGAAAAGTCGCCGTCGGAGTCACTCCCATCGCCTGACCATCCAACCACGTCCAACGATACGTCAACACATCACCATCAGGATCACTGGAATCACCGCCTTGCAACACCGCTTCTCCACTGGCAGCGCCACTGCACTCCAAGAGCAACAAAGGCGAAGCAACCGCCACCGGAGGGCTGTTGATCACCATCTCTCCGGCCACCCACTGCGCTGCATCCACATAAAGTTGCTGTACGTAAGAATTCAGATGTGGAATATCACCCGCACACTCGGCGTAGTTGCCGCTGTGATTAAAAGCTGTAATCCGACCGCGACCAAACTGCCGCACCGCCACCGCCGCATAACTGTTGGCTTGCATCAGCAACGTCGCTGGCTGACTCTCAAACTGATGCAACTGTCCAACATTAAAACCACCAGCGAAAGAAAATAGCTCAGGAACATTGGCCAAAATCGGATGTTCCAACTGCTCTGGCAAAGTGCGATAAACTCTGTCCAAATCACACTCACCGGTAATACGATCAAACAGAATCAGATCACGCATCAACTGCATCCCGCCGTAATAATATTCATAGGCATTCCAAGCCGAATGAATGTAACCGCCACCAAAACCGACGTAATCCACCAACGCCTGCTGACCCGACAGCGGCATGTCTCGACCATGCGAAGTACCGTTGAGATGAATCACCACATTAAAATTGTCCAGCGGCGGATTGCTGCCATCGTATGCGCTCTCGCTCTGCTCACTGAGCACCACCTCAAAACCCGAATTTAACAGCGCATTTTGTAACGCAAGGGTACCGATACCATTATCATCCCAAAGAATTAAAATGCGCTCGGCAGCAAAAGAACCTGTAGAAAAAAACAGTAAAAAAAGTGTAATCAAAGAATAAAAAGCCGCTCTCTCTTTTTGCCAAATCACTTTATTCATCCTTAAATTCATCCTATGCGATAAACACCACCGATAATTCCCTAGGAGCAAAAAAGAGACCTGAATTAAAATGTAAAAAAGAACGTTAGTTTTGAATATAGAATTAATAGAATTTAAAACTGTTTTTTTCCGAAGCAGACGAGACCTCAACATCACGTTACAATCCCATCGTTTCAACAAGCAGCCAATCGGACTTTAAAATCGTGAAAACCCTGATCCTCGGCGGCACCCGCTCCGGCAAAAGTCGTCTCGCCGAAGAGCAGGCCAAACAGAGCCAGCAGCCGGTGCATTACCTCGCCACTGCCACCGTCCACGATGACGAAATGCGTCAACGCATCGAACAACACCAGATGTGCCGCCCCTCCCACTGGAGCCTGATCGAAGCGCCTCTGCAACTGGCCAACGCACTGCAACGAGCCGATGCCAAAAACAAAACCCTATTGGTGGATTGCCTCAGTCTCTGGATCAACAACCTGCTCTGCGCCGATGACGCCAAACAGATGCAGAACGAAATCGAACGACTGCTCGCCCTGCTGCCGCAACTTCAGGGCAACCTGATTCTGGTCAGCAACGAAAGCAATATGGGCATCACTCCGCTGGGAAAATTGAGCCGCGACTACTGCGATCAGATCGGCCTTTTACATCAACGCCTTGCCAGCCGCTGCGATTGCGTTATCCTCAGCATCGCCGGTCTACCCCACTACCTCAAAGGAGCCTCCGCCCCATGAACGCCACCGAACAACTCAGCCAACCAATCAACACCCCCGACTACGCCAGCCAACAGGCGGCGTTGGCGCGTCAAGGCCAGCTCACCAAACCCCCTGGCTCCTTGGGCATGATGGAGAGTTTAGCGATTCGACTGGCGGCGATGCAGGGCAACCCCACTCCCAACATCGAACAGATTCAGATCAGCATCTTTGCCGCCGATCACGGCATTGCCGCTCAAGGCATCTCTGCCTTTCCGCAAGCAGTGACCGGCGAAATGGTGCGTAACTTTGCTAACGGCGGCGCGGCCATCTCGGTACTCTCCCAACAGATCGGCGCAACCTTAGAGGTCATCAATCTCGGCACCGTCAACGATCCTGGCGCACTCGCTGGCGTAATTCACAGCCCCATCGCCCCTAGTAGCAGCGACTTCAGCCAGCAGGCCGCCATGAGCGAAGCGCAATTAGAAACCGCTCTGCAAGCGGGCTTTGCCGCCATCGAACGCGCAAAAGTAGCTAAAACACAGCTCTTTATTGGTGGTGAGATGGGCATCGGCAATACCAGCAGCGCCACCGCACTGGCCGCCGCATTGCTAAAGCAGAACGCCCAGAACTTGGTCGGCCCTGGTACCGGTCTGGACAGCGAAGGGGTGCAACGCAAAAGCGCCCTGATCCAGCAGGCACTGGAAACACACGCCAAACAGCTCACCTCGCCCATCGAAATTTTGCGTTATCTGGGTGGTTTTGAGATCGCCGCCTTGGTGGCTGCCTATCTCGCCGCCGCTCAACAGCAACTGCCCATTTTGGTGGATGGTTTTATCAGTTCGGTGGCGGCGCTGGTGGCCAGCCGCATCAACAGCGAGCTGAATCCGTGGTTGATCTTCGCCCATCAATCCGCCGAACCGGGTCACCGTGCGGTGCTGGCCGCCCTCTCCGCCGAACCGCTGCTGCAACTCAATATGCGTCTTGGTGAGGGCAGCGGTGCCGCCATCGCCGTGCCGCTGCTGCAACAGGCCTGCGCACTACACAATCAAATGGCCACTTTCGAAGAGGCCAGCGTCTCCGGCAAAAGCGCATGAATCAGAAAGTCACTCTGCTGCGCCACGGCGAGACCGTCGGCGCAGCGCGCTTTCGTGGCCGCATCGACGAACCACTCAGTGAATTGGGTTGGCAGCAGATGCAGCAAGCCACCGCCAATGGCCAGTGGGATCTGATCGTCAGCTCGCCGCTCTGTCGCTGCCTCGACTTTGCTCGGCAGTTGGCGGAACAACGAAACCTACCGCTGCTGGTCAATACCGATTGGCAGGAGATGGATTTTGGTCAGTGGGAGGGCAAAACGCCACAGGAGTTGATGCAAGAGGCTCCTGAATCTCTGGAGCGGTTTTGGAAAGAACCCGAGCAATTCACCCCACCCGATGCTGAGCCGTTACGCGACTTCTCGCAGCGGGTTAAAAACGCTTGGCAAGCCCTCCGCTCACACTCTTTTCAGCACGCACTGGTGGTGACTCACGGCGGCCCGATTCGCCTCTCTCTCTGCGCTGCTGAACGGATTGCCGATAAAAACCTGCTCCAATTTGAGGTGGCCAACGCTTGCCTAAAAAGCTTCACGCTGGAGCAAGGTAAGGGCTTACAACTTTACTCATCAGAACCATCGTGAACGGCCAGTGGCAGGCGCTGCTGATCGCGGTGCAGTTTCTCACCCGTCTGCCGGTGCCGTTTCGGATCGACTATCAACCACGCCACATCGGCCACTCGCTGCTCTACTACCCTCTGGTCGGCCTGCTCATTGGCGGAATCTTGCTGGCGGGCGCTGAACTGCTGCAACGGACTTCTCTCGACGCTGGCCTCAACGCCGCACTGCTACTGACGCTCTGGGTGCTGCTGACGGGGGGGCTGCATCTGGACGGTTTGGCGGACAGCGCCGATGCGTGGGTCGGTGGTTTGGGTGACAAACAACGCACCTTGGAGATTATGAAAGACCCCAGTTGCGGCCCGATTGGGGTTCTTTCTCTGCTGCTGGTGCTGCTGCTGAAATTCAGCGCTTTGCAGAGCCTGATCGAACAGCAGCTCTGGCTCGGCTTGCTGCTCGCTCCGCTGCTGGCGCGGACGGCGCTGCCGCTGCTGTTGCTCACCACGCCTTATGTTCGAGAGCAGGGCTTGGGCAGTGCGCTGAAAAGTCATCTGCCTCGACGAGCTTTGAGTCTGATGTTGCTGCTGTTGGGAATTGTGGTGGTGGTTTGGGTTGATGGTTGGTTACTGCTGGCTGTAGTCGGGATTTTTTATCTGCTGCGCCGCGCGATGATACAACGCTTGGGCGGCACGACTGGAGACAGCGCTGGGGCTTTAGTGGAGATTTTAGAGGCTGCCATTTTAGTTATCTTATTATTCAATTTACCTTGACCGAATACGGCTTGACCCATCAACCATGTATTCGTACTCTACTTCACAACCTCATTTAACAACGCAAGCGAAAAATTGATGAAAATTCTAATTTACAATGAGTTAATCCCCAGTAAAATCAAAGGGTTTAATAAACTTTTCCGCTACCTAGAACAGGGTGATTTTAAATCAGCCGAAGTCAAGAAGGTCTCCGAGAACCTCTATCGCGCCCGCTTAGATCACAGTAACCGCCTGCTTTTCTCCGTTTATCTCTACGATAATGAGCGTTATCTATTGCTGTTGGAGCATATTCAACAACACGCTTATGAAAAATCTCGCTTTTTACAGCGTGGCGTGACAATTGATGAAGCCAAAATCCCCGCCATTCAAGCTGCTGAGCAATTGGCAACAGAACCGCTCTCCTACCTTAACCCCGACAGCAAGCAGTTTAATATTCTTGATAAAATCATCTCTTTTGACCAGGCTCAAGAGTCAATCTATCGACTTTCAGCCCCCCTTATTCTTATTGGCTCTGCTGGCAGTGGCAAAACAGCGCTCACGCTGGAGAAAATGAAAGAAACAGTCGGCGATATCCTCTACCTCACTCGCTCACCTTACCTCACCCAACATGCACGCAACCTCTATTACGCCAACGGCTACCAAAATTCAGATCAGCAGATCGACTTTCTCTGCTTTGAAGAGTATCTAGAGACCATTCAAATTCCAGCTGGACGAGAAATAACACTGCATGACTTTAATCACTGGTTTAGTCGTCAACATTTACAAAAAGAGCTAAACGACTCCTATCAGGTGTTTGAAGAAATTAAAGGAGTTCTTACTGGCTCCGCAGAAAACCATTGGCTCAATCGAGAAGAGTACCTCTCTTTGGGCATCAAGCAGTCTATTTTTAATCAAGAACAGCGCACACTACTCTATGATCTATTTGAGAAATATCTCACTTTCCTTGATGAAAAACAGCTTTTTGATAGCAATATCATCAGCTTTGAATGGCTGAAGAAGATTGAGCCTCGATATGATTTTATCGTCATTGATGAAGTTCAAGACCTGACCACCGTGCAGCTACAACTGGTACTGAAATCATTGCACAAGCCGCTGGAGTTCTTTCTCTGTGGTGACTCAAATCAAATTGTTCACCCCAATTTTTTCTCTTGGTCCAATCTAAAGAGCCACTTTTATCAACAACAAACAAGCAAGAGAACAGAAAGTCTATTACAAATTTTACAAACCAATTATCGCAATACTCCCGAGGTCACTCGGCTTGCTAACCTTATTTTAAAAATCAAACAGAATCGCTTCGGCTCCATTGACCGAGAAAGCAACTATTTAGTTGAGAGCAACAGCAAACGTGAAGGACAGATTCATCTATTAAACCAAGAGCATAAATTGGTTCAGGAGCTGAATCGTAAAATCAGTCACTCAACGAAATTCGCCGTCATTGTAATGCACGAGACCCAGAAAAACGCAGCTCGACAACAATTCGGCACACCATTGGTTTTCTCCATTCAAGAGGCAAAAGGTCTGGAATACGACAATATTATTCTTTACAACTTCGTCTCTGACGATGAAATGCGTTTCAAAGAGATCACTCGTGGGGTAATGGTCGAAGATTTACAGGAAGCGCTTGTCTACCGACGCGCCAAGGACAAGCGTGATAAATCTCTGGAAATTTACAAATTCCATATCAATGCGCTCTATGTTGCTATTACCCGTGCAGTGGAGAACCTCTACTGGATCGAAAAAAAACCAAAACAAGCACTCTTTAAGCTATTGCAATTAGAGCTTAATACCAAAGGTTTTAAGCTGGAGCAACAGCGCTCCAGCAATGAAGAGTGGCAGCAAGAAGCCAGCCGACTAGAACAGCAAGGTAAACAGGAACAAGCCCAAGAGATTCGCCAACAGATACTCAAGCAGCAAGTAGTGCCATGGGAGGTATTAAATTCGAAAAAAGCACAACAGCTCAAGGAATCCATTAAAAAACAGAAAAACAAAAAAAAGATGCTTACCCTGTTTGAGTACGCCCTGCTCAATCAGCACCAACCTTACAAAAATGATCTGTTTAATAATGATTTCTCAGCAACTCGTAATGAAGAGAAAGCTTTTCGAAGCTTAATAAATAATCATTACAC
>CAZTQX010000034.1:0-2024 GCA_964615985.1 uncultured Gammaproteobacteria bacterium
TACCGAGAGCGGTTTTGATTTTCTGACACTGGGGAAAAACCGCCGAACTCCGGTGGAGTTTGATGGCTTAAAATTGGTGTCATTTTTACCGGCGTGTGATGAAAATTGAAGCTGTCAAAGACAATGGGTGGTCGGCCACTTCACCATCACCGGCATGATTACGTTCTACTGTTTTCATCCCAGGCAGGTCCGCCGAATTTCCTGTCGTCATCATCATTTGACGACTTAAAGGTAGCATGTTTTTAAAGTTGGGGTTTGTTTGGGGAGAGTTATTGAGAGTGGGCAAATGGTGAGGCAAACCAAGATAGCCGACCAAGAGAGATAATATAGCGATGCAGTTTAACTGCAATCGTTAACTATGGTTGACTCTTTGCCATCCTAAACCCACAATCACCTCATGTTTGAGATTATTCAAAGTAGCACCTTTTCCCGTTGGCTTACGCGGTTGCGAGACCGGCAAGCCATCGCCCGTATTAGTGCAAGGCTGCGCCGTGTCTCTTTGGGCAATATCGGAGACGTTAAGCCCGTAGGCGGTGGAGTGCATGAGTTACGTATCCCATACGGAAAAGGCTACCGGCTTTATTTCATCCATGAGGGTGAGCGGGTTGTTGTGCTGCTTTGCGGTGGCGATAAAAGTTCACAGAGTCGTGACATAGAACAGGCTAAGACAATAGCTCAAGAGTGGAGAAAACAAGCATGAAAGAGACCTTCAGCCAGTGGGATGTAGCAGACCACTTAAAAACAGAGCAAGAGATCATTGATTACTTGGAAGCCTGCACAGAGGATGATCCTGGTGATGGTAGTTTAATCCGCGTGGCGTTGGGTGATATTGCCAGAGCAGGCAACTTAACCAAGCTTGCTCGTAATATCGGTATGAGTCGAGAAGGGCTATACAAGGCGCTTTCAGACGATGGAAACCCCACCTTTGCTACCGTGGTTAAAGTGCTGCGCGGCCTTAATTTGGGGTTGCACTTCCATGCTGGCCTCTGATGAACACGCATGAAAATCCCTTAACAATGTTTGTGATAAACTTCCCATTCATCTTATTGCAAGGGGTTTATCATGTCCGATGTCTATCTCACGGCTTTTAAAGGTTCCTTCACCAGTTTGCTACGCTGGCCGGATCTGGATGACTTTTGGCAACGCCTGAAAGCAGAGGCGGGAGATGACTGGTATCTCTATGCCGTGGGGGAGGAGCCGCCGACAGAGATCGCCAGCAGCGAGCAATTTCATCGTCTTCTGGACGAACTGGATGCGCTGTTGCGCCGTGAGCATGAAGAAGAGTACTGCGGGATTGTCTACGCCGATGATCCGCAAAAGCCCTCCTTTATCAAAATTTACGACCCCAATAATCTGGGCGTGACTTGCGGTTTTAGCGATAGCCCACCGTTGCCCGGCTGGGTGCTGTCGAAAATTCAGCCGGTTGACCTGAATGTGGCACTGCCTCCGCCCAACAATCGCCGCCGTTGGTGGAAAAAACTCTGGAGTTGATATGAGACTTTTTTATGCAGCCCTGTTGCTGCTCTGTTCCGTGGCACAGGCGGAGATCAATTTCGACATCACGCCCAAGTCGTTGCAGGCGCAGATCGAAAAACAGGGGGTGAAGCCGCTGCTGGAGGCGTTGTTCACCGACCAGACCGCCGTGAACATGGTGCTGTTGTCGATGGACTCCGGTGATGCCGAGTGGTTGGCGTTGGCGAAACGCTTTGGCGCGGTGGCCGAGGGGCAGAATCGAGCCATGATCGGCATGGCGGTGGGTGAGGCGTTGCAGTGGCAACCGGCGGCGGTGCTGGGGTGGCAGCAGGATCTGTTTCCGCTGCCGAAGTTGTGTGGTCTGCAAGGTTTGTACGAGTGGCGCACGATGTCGCAGCAGTTGGCCTTGACCGCTTTGGATCGACGAATCGCAGCGGTGGAGCGGGTGGCGGACGAATCGCTGCGGGCAAAACGTTCGCTCTGTTTGATGAGTTTGGCGCAGGCGAAAGATCAGGCACTAAAATTGTTAAATAATCGTCCATGAGGGCGTG
>CAZTQX010000034.1:2124-18974 GCA_964615985.1 uncultured Gammaproteobacteria bacterium
AAGCAGGCGCGTTCCAAAGAGGCAGGGCAGTTTCATGCCGTGCGCCGTTGGAGCCGCACTGCACAGAAAAAATACGGTAAGAAATATTCGTGGTTTAAAGCCGAGCGTCAAGCGGAGACCGGTTGTGTGCATCACGAGGGACATTGGCGTTGCACCGTGTCTGCCCGTGCTTGCGAGTAGGTTGGGCAAAGGAGCGTAGCGACGTGCCCAACATGATTTACCGCGATTATTTGATGGGCACGCTGAGCTTAGTTGAGCCGTTTTAACTCAACACGGCGGTTTTTAGCGCGACCGGTTTCGGTGTGATTGTCCGCCAGCGGACGGCTTTTGCCGTAGCCTTGAGCAATTAAGGGGCTGCTGACACCTTGTTGGCGTAGGTATTTTAATACGCTTTCTGCCCGTCTCTGGGACAGCTCTAAATTGTATTTTTGGCTGCCTTTGGCATCGGTGTGACCGGCGATCTCCAAGTTGAGATCGGGGTGTTTGAGCAACGTGACCGAAAGACGGTTGAGGATAAATAGGGAGTCGCGGGTCAGTTCTGCCGAGTCGTGGTGAAAGTTAACCCCTTTGAGGTGAATGGCGGCTTTGATTGGGCAGCCGGTGGCATCGACTTGGCTGCCCAGCGGGGTGGCGCGACAGAGGTCGAGGCTGTTGGAAACCGTGTCTTGATCGTCATCCCGTTCGCGGTAGCGGATGGTGAAGGTGAGGTCGTTGACCTTTTCGGCAAAGAACGTCAGGGTGCTTTTGCGTTTGACCCAAGTGCCAGGGCGATTGCTTCGATAGTCGATCAGCTCCAGATTGGCGGGCAGCAGCCAAGCGTAGTTAAAACGGTCGTAGTTGCTGGGTTCATGCCACATGCCGTAGTGGCCATCGGGGCGCGTGTAACCGTCCCAACTTTGGTAGGTCATGATGCCGTTTTTATCGCGGCTCAGTTCGGTGTTGTTGAACTCGCCTGGGTGAATGATGGTGTAGCTGCCTTGATTGAAGGTGAGGATGTTGTTTTTCGGGTCGCTGCTGCTGTCCCATTCGAACTCATTAGGATCAACGTAACTGAGGTCGTTGGGCTGTAATTTTTTATCCACATAAAAACGATGGGCTTTGAAGTCGGAGCGAATCACCCGCTGACGCAGAAAGTTATGGCCATCGGCTTCCAGAAAGATCAGGGTTTCGCTGACCACATGGGCGTTGGAGCTGCTGCCGAAGAGTAGAGTTATGAGAAGAGGCAACAGGGTGAAGGGGAATTGGCCTAACTGTGGCATCGTTTTTTCTCCGCTGGGTTCTGATTCGGGGCGTTAGTATCGTGTTTTGTGGTGCTTGATTCAACCGATGGGTATTTTTAGGTTCGTTTTGATTTTAAAAGGGTGATTGTGATGAACGATTGGAAGATGTTGACCTTGGTGGGTCGTGATCAAGAGGGCATTGTGGCGGCGGTCACGGAGCAGCTTTCTAAAAACGGTTGTCAATTGGGCGAGACCTCAATGATGCGTTTGGGGGGCAATTTCAGCATGATGATGATGCTCTCCTGTGATGAAAAATTGCTGGTCGCGGCACGGCTTGAAGCGGTGGCTGAGCAGTTTGGTTTGTCTCTGCATCTGGATCAGATCGAAGCGCAATTGCACGATCACGCTGAGGCAACGCTGCGGGTGAGTGTGCATGGCGCGGATCGCATTGGCATTGTCGCCGATGTGACCGAAGTCTTGGCTTCCGGTGGCTTCACTATTTTGGATTTGACCTCCGACGTGGCAGGCAGCGAGGCGCAGCCGATTTATGTGCTGCACCTTGAGGGAGCTTGTGAGCTGGGGGCAGAGTCGTTGCAGTTGGCGCTGCGCGCGGCTCTGGATGAGGAGATCAAGGTCTCGGTCAGTGAGATTGAAACACTACTGGGCTAGGGAGGCAAAATGGCGATTTTAGAGATTTTGCAACACCCCGATCCGCGTTTGCAGCAGGTGGCGCAGCCGGTGGAAATTTTTGATGCCGATTTACGGCGTTTTATTGATGATCTGGAGCAGACCCGTCTGGCAGGGCCTGGCGCGGTGGGCATTGCCGCGCCACAGGTGGGCAAGGTGATTCGTTTGGTGATTGTGGACATCTCCACGATGAAAAAAAAGCACCCAAATCACGGCTACTTGGTATTGATTAACCCTGAAATTATTGAGTGGAGTGGCCACGAGGTGGGGCGTGAAGGTTGTCTGTCGGTGCCCGATTACACCGGCAATGTGATCCGTGCGCAGAAGATTGTCTTGCAGGCAGATAATCCCGCCGGAGAGTCACAGCGCTTTGAGATGAGTGGTTTTGAAGCGCGAGCGGTGCAACATGAGTTGGATCACCTGGATGGTTTGCTGTTTTTGGATCGTTTGGTGAGTCGTCGCAGTGATCTGTTTGCCCGTAAGACCTATGCAAAAAAAGCAAAAAAGCGGCAAAAATAGCGTTGGCAGGGAGCCAATATCAGAAAAATGTCTACTCCATCAAAGAAAGCTGTTCTCTGTACGCAAATATGTGAACTGCTTCCCTTTCCTGTTCGCAGCTTTTGCTAAATTACACCTCAACGGCAGGGCGCAAACCCAACAAAGCCAACCGAACAGAAAGGTAGAGACGCATGAAAAATAAAACAAATAAAGAAACACGCGATTTTAACTCAATGATGCCTTTGGCTCTGTTTTGGTTGTCTGGCATGGTGGGCATGAGCTACATCGCTTTCAACGCAATGGGCTTTGATATGACCGGTTGGAATCTGATGAGCTTGGATTTCTGGGTGACCGGCATGGTCTGGAAACTGGCCGTGAGCAAAGCCTCTCGCGCTGACAAGGTTTTGAAAGAGTGTTACAACCAAGTGGTTCGTCGTGGCAAAGCGAAACTGGGTTACGGCTCTTATGATCTGTTGAGCAAACAGAAAAATCGTTTTTCAACCATGGTTCAACGCAGTTTTCCCTCTTGCCCTGTTGCGTACTGAACGCACCAACTTAATCTACTCTCCCTTCAACGGCTTACCAAGGTGACTTGGTAAGCCGTTTTTTATTGTCTGTTTTGTTATTATGATTCAGTGTCATTTCTCTATAAGGATATTGTTTATGCTCTTCATTTTGAGCCTGTGGCTGCTGTTGCTGTTTTCACCGACCGTGCTGCTGGCCTCGGATGATGTGTTGGAGAGCCAAGGTTTTGAGTACCGAAATTTGCCGTATTAAGGTTCTGTTAGGTAAAGAAAGTTCTGTTTTGGCCGTGATATGAGCTGTAGGTTGCCCAACCTCTTGAGGGTCTCATCTTGGCACAGAATCAAGCCGACACGGATTGTGCGGCTCAACCCATCAATCCAGCATCATTGAAATTTTTTCAGCCTCTGCAATCCTTGTCTGACCGGATGCTCTCCGAAGTGATGGAGAAGGGGCAGGTGCTCCATTATTCTGCTCATCGTCGCCTGTTGATTGAGGGGCAGATGTCGCGTTATTCGGTTTTTTTGTTGGCCGGAGAGCTGCGTTTTGATGCGCCCTCGGGTGAATCAACTTTGATCATCAGTGGCACCGACAGTGCGCGTCACTGCCTCTGTGATGCTTCTGACAAAGACACCATGTTGACCTCGCTCAATGACGTGCAGTTGTTGAGAATTAATAAAGCCTTTCTGGAAAAGCTCACTGGCGAATCGCACTCGCTGGGCAAGATTGAGGTGGAGGAATTGACCGCTGACGATCCGCTGTATGAAAATCGTTTGATGTTTGATATCTGCCATCAATATTTGAGTGATGATTTGGCCATTCCCAGCTTGCCTGGTTTGGCCTTGCGGGTGCGTAAAGCGGTGTTGGATCCGGAGATTGCTCTGGCTGATGTGGCGATTTTGGTGCAATCCGATCCGGCCATTGCCAGTGGTCTGATTCAGGCCACCAACAGCGTTTTGAATCGGGGGGTGGTGGCGGTATCTGATTGTCAGGCTGCGGTGGCGCGTTTGGGGCTGAACACCACCCGTGATCTGGTCACCAGTTTTGCCATACACAGCCTGTTTCGCGCCAAAACCCCTTCGGTGAAAAAACGCATGTTGGAGCTGTGGAAACACAGCACCACGGTGGCGGCCATCAGTGCGGTGATTGCCCGTTCGGTGCCGCATTTGAACCCTGATCGGGCGCTGCTGGCGGGTTTGACCCACGACATTGGGGTGTTGGTGTTGTTGGCCCAGATTGATGAGTTGGGGACGGATAAATTTGATCCCGATTTGGTGGATGCGACTCTGACCACGTTGCGCGCTCAGGTGGGGGCGATGGTGTTGAGAAAATGGAAGCTGGGTGATGATCTGGTGGAGGTGGCGCTGGAGTCGGATGAGTGGATGCGCACGCAAAAGAAAATTGATTATTGCGATGTGGTGTTGGTGGCGCAACTGCACAGCTTTGTCGGTACGCCTGAGCAGAAGCTGTATCCGCGTTTGGTGGATGTGCCTGCGTTTAAAAAACTGCCACTGAGCAACAAAGGTCCAAAAGAGAGTTTGCAGGTTCTGTGTCGAGCCAAAAAGGACATCGCTCAAATGCGGCAGTTATTGATGGGACGCAAGGGCTGATCGGCTGATCTATTCTTCCAGCCCTTGGGTGTGGGTTGCGTTGATCTGACTGAGCAGAAATTTAAACGGCAACATGCTGATGTGGGTGCGATTGACCAGTGGCATCATGGCCAGATCGCTGCCAGAAAATTGATAGCTGCCGTCTTTTAGAGCACTGGCCAGCGCTTTTAACTCTTGTTCAATCGGCTCCAGTAATGGAATCGAAGAGGACATGGATTCACTGTCAAACTCGATGGTCGCGCGCAGATCTTCAATTTCATACAACGCTTGCCCAATCATCTCTTGGTAAGCTGCCAAGCTGGCAGCAGGTCTGATTTGCATTTTCATCTTACTTGGCATCCACGGGATCGGTTTCACGTTCAGGCAGGCTGATTTCGTGATTCACGCTGTGCTGATAATCTTTGAAGATGTGTTCAGCGGTCAAGATTTGATAGCTGCCATCGGCGCGTTGATGGCTGGTGTCTTTGAGACGGTAGGTGTATTGGCCACAGGTCCAGCACTGGAATTTACGCATGTGGGTGCAGAGACAGGTTTTGTCTGGGATCACCACTTTACGCGCATCGGGGTGTAGCTCGACTTCACGGTTGTAGGCATCGACGTAGGCGCATTTGCCGTTGCGATCCAGCAGGTAGCCGTAGGATTCACAGTTGGGGCGCACCGTGGAGCGAGTGGCGGGGCAGGATTTGATCATCCGCATCGGGTAGCCGGTGGGTGACATCAGGTTGACTTCGATGTCATCTTCGTTGGCTTTGAAATACTCTTGCTGGACTTTCTCTGGCAGACCACATTCTTCAGCGACGGTGAAGCGGGTGGCCACTTGCACAGCGGCTGCGCCCATCTCCATGTACTCCACCGCATCGGTGCCGGTGAAGATGCCACCGGCAGGAATGACGGGGATGTTCAGGCCTTCATCGGCCATGAATTTCATCACATCGGCGGTGATGGTTTTCAGATCGTAGTCAGCCCAGTCGAGACCAAAACCGAGATGACCACCGGCCAGTGGGCCTTCAACCACGACAAAATCGGGCAGCCGTTTCAGGCGTGCTGATTTGGTCAAAAAGAGTTTCAGCGCGCGAGGCGAGGAGACGATGATGCCAATCATCACATCGCGGAAGCGCGGATGATCTTTGATCAGAGCCATCGAACCCAAATGCAGACCGGCGCTGAGGGTGATGCCTTCAATACCGGCATCCAGTGCGGCAATCATGCGTGCGCGCAGGGTTTCTTTGGGGTTGTTCATCCCCAGCTTTTCCATGATATTGATGTAGATTTTGCCAGAGCCTTGTTTGGCTTCCATGGTCTTGCTGACGTGCAGGCGGTTGGCTTCGGCGATTTCGCCCAGATCAAACTGCACCACCGCTTTGTCGCTGTTATCGACGTTAAATTTGTATTTTTTCAGCTTCTCTTTAACGTATTGGGTTTTGTAGCGTCGGTCGGTCAAGGTGGGGGTCATGGCATCTGAGATGTGACCAATGCCGCCAAGACGAGCGGCTTCTAATGCCAACTCTGTTGCTGAGATATCCACTCCCATGCCGCCAATAATAAGCGGCACCAGCTCCTGGCCGCCGAGCTTCAGTCGGAAATCGTCGAGTTGTTTCATTAGTTCTCCGTGGACAGTTAAAGCCAACTTTTGGCCAATTTGTGGATTATGCCGGTTTGTGACCCAGCTTTCCAATCCGCGACCCATTTTTGTCTCTTTATCAAAGAGATTGGGTCACTGATTGAGGTTAAAAAAAGGGTGAATTACTCTGTTTCGAGGCTTTCCCAACGAGCGTAGGTCTGTTCCAGTTCGCTCTCAATCTGTTCCAGTCGAGCGGTGCTTTTGTCGCTTTGTTTGGGGTCTTGCTGATAAAACTGGGGGTCTGCCATGATCTTGTGCAGCTTGGCTTGTTCTTGCTCCAAGCTTTCGATTTGTTGGGTCAGCTTTTTCAGCTCCATCTGAGTTTTGTAACTCGGTTTTTCAGCGACTTTGACTTTGGTGGCTGGTGGCGCTTTTTTCTGCTTGCTGTTTTTGTTCTTTTGGGGATTTTTGCTGTTGTTGTTTGTTTGAACAGGGCGTTGACGTAACCAGTCGTTGTAACCACCGATGTAACTGTTCAGTTTGTTATCGCCCTCAAAAACCAGTGTGTGGGTGACGACGTTGTCGAGAAAGACCCGATCATGGCTGACCAGCAGCAGAGTGCCTTGGTAGTCCATTAGACGCTCTTCCAGCAGCTCCAGAGTCTCCACATCAAGATCGTTGGTGGGTTCATCCATTACTAACAGATTGCTGGGTTGGGCAAACAGCCGTGCCAGCAGCAGGCGGTTACGTTCGCCGCCAGAGAGGGCTTTCACTGGGGTACGGGCGCGCTGTGGTGAGAAGAGAAAATCTTGCAAATAGCTGATAACGTGGCGCGGTTTGCCGTTAATTTCGATCATATCGCTGCCGTTTGCCAGATTTTCGATCACGCTTTTGGCATCATCTAACTGGGCGCGCAGTTGATCAAAGTAGGCGATTTTCAGAGTGGTGCCGAGCTTGATGGTGCCGTTTTGGGGCTGCAATTTATCCAGCAGCAGATTGATCAGGGTGGTTTTGCCACAGCCGTTAGGGCCGATGATTCCCACTTTGTCGCCGCGCATCAGAGTGGTGCTGGCGTTGTTAAGGATGGTTTTATCGTCGTAGCGGTAACTGACTCCGTGCATTTCGATGACAATTTTGCCAGAGCGATCCGCTTGCTGTACCTGCATATCGACTTTGCCCATCTGCTGGCGGCGGCTGGCAAACTCTTTGCGCATCTTTTCCAGCGCGCGCACCCGACCTTCGTTGCGGGTACGACGGGCTTTGATGCCTTGGCGAATCCAGACCTCTTCTTGCGCCATTTTTTTATCAAAACGGGCGTTCTCTTCTCCCTCGGCGTGCAGCGCGGCCTCTTTCTGTTGCAGGTAGGTGTGGTAGTCCCCAGGCCAACTGGTGAGTTGACCTCGATCCAGTTCAATGATGCGGGTGGCTAATCTTTGCAAAAAGCGCCGATCATGGCTGACAAACAGCAAGGTGGTTTTGAGGCTCAGCAGCAGCTCTTCGAGCCAGTTGATCGATTCGATGTCGAGGTGGTTGGTGGGTTCGTCCAGCAGCAGCAGGTCGGGTTCTTGAACCAGAGCTTGCGCCATTAGAACACGCCGTTTTAGTCCTCCGGAGAGGGATTCAAAGAGGGCTTCTGGGGGCAGTTTGAGTCGTGAGATCACGCTGTCGATCTGCTGTTGAAACTGCCAGCCGCCTTTGGCTTCCAATTTGTGCTGAGTCTCTTCTAACTGCTTGAGCAGTGCATCGGAATGGTCGTGCATCATCTGTGCGCTGAGGTGTTGGTACTCGGCCAACAGCTCGCCTGCTTCACCCAAACCCAGTGCCACAATGTCAAACACGCTGCCAGTGGTTTTTCGCGGTACTTCTTGTTCGAGACGGGCAATGCGCAGTTGTTGGCGAGTTTGGCGCTCGCCTTCATCGGCTTTGAATTCACCGTTGATGAGTTTCATCAGGGTTGATTTGCCGGTGCCGTTACGGCCAATAAGACAGAGGCGTTCGCCAGCGTGGATGCTGAGGTTGAGGTTTTCCAGCAGCGGGTCGCCACCAAATCCGGCGGTAATGGCTTTCAGTTGTAACAGGGGCATGGTGATCTCGGTAGTAAGTGGCAGGACGAAACGACGCTAGGGTAGCGAGTTAGAGCGGGGCTGAAAAGGCTTTGTTTGTTTTTTGCGGGGCAGCGCGCCGAAAAGCGCGCGAGGCATTTTGTGTTAGCAGCGATACGCTTTAATAAAGCTCGTCCCAATAATCAATGGATTGGGGTTGAGGTGCTTGGCGTTCATGCTCGCGGGCATCAGCCCAGTCGCACTCCGGTTGCACATAAGGACGTTCGTAGTGTGCTTGCTCTTGCTCTCGTTGGCGTTTTTGAATAACAAGCTCCAGCGGAGCAATCTCAGTAATAGTCTGGATTCTTGGCTTGTGCATACGTCAACTCCTTGGTTAAAAAGATAGGACTGGTCTCACTTTTGTTCTTTGATGAACTTCATCATAACAGCAAAAGTTGGGATTAGACTTCACTTCTAGCAAAGCTATCGACTTCTGCCCAGAGAACTGGTGTTTCACCTTGTCTTTAAGGTAAGGACACTTTTTCGGTTTCCAAGCCTTGCTGACAGGGTATTTGTCATTAAAGGCCGTTTTTCGTTCTCTTTCTATGACTTAGGTTGTAATTCAGAGTAAAAGTTTGTTCGTACATTCTTCTTAACCGTGAGTTTTCTAGGGTTATTGCTCTTTTTCTTGCCACTCTTGTGGGGTGTAGGCCTTGATGCTCAGAGCGTGAATGGCTCCGCTGGTGATGTGTTCATTGAGGGTGGCGTAGACCAATTGGTGCTTTTTCAGCAGGCTGAGACCGTTAAATTGTTCGCTGATGACGACCGCTTCAAATTTGCTGCCATCACCGGTGACGGTGGCTTTGCTGTCGGTAATGCCCGCTTCGATCTGCTGGGAAAAGTAATCCATGTTCATTGTGGTTTCTCATTGGCTAAAAATTAGGCGGCCATTATAGCCATAAACCGCTTTAAGGTTCGAGAACGCTGAGGGGTTAAGAAATTTCCACGCTGTCGATATCGAGGTAAATTTCTATTTGGCGCAGTGCGGTTGTTATCGTCTGCTCTATTTTGGGTTGCTGGAGTTGCTGTTGATCAATGCCTTCGAGCCAACCAAAAATGGACTGGCTTAGCTCTTTGCGGCTGGTGATATTGACGTGGATGTCGTGCAACAGGTGACGATATTCACTCTCGGTGGGGCAGCAGTTGAGTTGTTCAAACAGGCTGTTGAGGGTTTGGATAAAGTCGCTGGCGCTGTCGGGCAGGGAAAAATCACGGGGCTGATAGGGCTGCTCGCCAACGGCGTTGGGGTTGATCCAGAGGTTGAAGCTGACCTTTTGCAGTGAGTGGTACAGCGGTTCTTCGGAGATAAAAAAGAGCAGCAGCTGTTTGGCATTGGCGTAAAACTCGGCATTGGCGTAGTGCCAGCGTTGTTCGATGACAAAACGATGCAGGCGCAGTTGCTGTTGAAATTCGGCGCAGTGCAGTTGATCCAGAATCAAAACGGTTTTTTCCGCCTCGCTGAAGGCGCAGGCGTCACTGAGGATTCGATCAAGAGCAGTGATGGGGGGCTGTTGCTCTGTTTTTTCTGCGCTTGGATCGGCTTGATAAACAATGGGTTGGGGTGTCTCGGTGACAGAAAAATCGTGATAGAACAGATGAGGGTAATCGAGACTGCTGGCCAGGGCGTTGCCGAACGCGGTTTTACGTCGTCCGTTGTCACCACAAATATTGAGGCAGCGAATCTGTTGGCTTGGGGCATTTAGCAGACAGCGTAGGGGATAGCTGTAATCTTCGTTGGACTCAAAACCGTGTTCTGACATTCGTTGTTTGAGTGATGTCATTGGGGGATGCTTCTATAGAGATGCCAATGGCGTTGGCCATCGGCAGTGGTGGAGGCCTTAATTAACGTCCGGTGGAATGAATCAAACGCACGTTGGTGGCAATTTTGCCGTTGTCTTTCTGGTCGCTCTCGGCTAAGTAAAAATCAAGTACGGTCTCGCGGCTGAGCAGATCATCGACGCTGACATTTTCGGCCAGTTCGTTGGCGTGGCAGAAGACACTCTCGTAGGGCGAGTCCTCTTCACGGGAGTCGGTGATCCACAGGTTGGGGTCAAGGCGTTTGATAAAACGCAAAAAGCCGTAACCTTTGTCGGGGAACCATTTGGTGCAGACACCCCGTACACAGGAGCCGACTTCACCCCATTCGTTGTTGGGTTCGTAGGAGTAGGGCAGCAAATTGGGGATCAAATAACCTGAGTAAAAGGCATCCACTTGGCGTTTCAACTGGCGAGAGATGTTTTTAAACGCCAGCAGTTCGACTCGACAGCCGCGATTTTGCAGAGCTGTTACCACCTGCAAGAAGTCACCGTCGCCCGTGACCAGCAAAATGGAGTCTAGGTTTTCCGCTTGCAGCATGGCATCGACGGCCAGATCCAGATCGGCATTGGCCTTGGTGGTGACATTGCCTTCGTCATCGGTGTAACGACGGACAAATTTGACAATGATTTTCCAACCGAAATCACGCACCATCTGTTGGTAAGCATCGGATTTTTTCTTGTATTCGATGTCCTCTTTGGCGCGATCTTTATCAAAAGCCAAGTAGGTGTTGAGGCGTAACAAATGGCCGCCGTCACGTCCGGCAAAATTGCGCAGCACGTCGTAACGGAGTTGGTAACCGCCATTGAGCTTAATGTTTTCGGCATCGACAAAGACACCGACTTTTAATGCATTGGTCAAAATAGTTCCTTTCAATCTCTAAAAAATAGTATCAAAAATAGGGTTTATAGGGCGTTTGTTAGTAGAGGCTGTAATGTACGTTAATCGGGCGGCTTATGCCGCTTTTTATTGCCCTTCTGATTAAAGCAGTCACTGCTTAAATCTCGCTTAATAGGCTGTTTTCCCCCTCTTGGTTTCCTCTCTTTAGGCAATATTGCGGCGGTAATAACGTCGCAGCAACAGCAGCAGAGGGATGGCCAATAACCAGCGATAGGGAAGTATTGGCAAGTTGTGATAGAAAGCAAAGCTGAACAAGAAGCCGCCAAAGACCGGTAAGCTGAGCGTAATCCAACTCTGCGGGTTCAGTTTGCCGCTCTGATCCAAACTGCGGTAGAAGAGCAGAACCCCAATGGCTAATCCTGCCAAGGCACTGTGACTGAGGTTGAGCAGATAGCTGGGTACCAAAATACAGTAGATAAAATTGGCGATGGCGCTGAACAGAATGAGGATGTTAAACAGAATGGAGCGCAGAAACAGCATACTCAAAGCAATGGCCAGTAGGGCAACGGCAAAGTGTATGGCCCACTGGTGCATCTCTTGGTAGTCCCAGACCACCATGGAGAGATCCAGAATCAACAGCATCAAGCTGTAACTGATGACGGCTAAAAGTTCAGCAGGCGCTTTGAAAGAGACCGTTTGCAGAGTCTGAAAACGTGTAAAAGGAGCGAGGGCAAAGATAATCGCCAACATAAAAAAACCAATCAGAGGGTAGTACCAGCTCAAACTCCAGCAAAAGGCAATAATCAACAGTGCTCCAAAGAGCTGTGTGCTGCTGGGGGTTTTTAGCTGGAGGATCGAACTGTAGGCAATAAGATAGGAAATGAGACCCAATAGACCTGTGAGCAGCGCTTGTTGAAGCGAGTATTCATCCCACTGTTGTAGATGCAGCGGCCAGTAAAGCAGCAAGGCGCAGAAAGTGCCCAGCAGGGGCAGCAGGCCGGTTAACCACGGTTTGCTCAACAGGTGACCGCGTGTTTTTAAAATACGTTGCAGCAAGGGAATCAAAAATAGGGGGATAAGGTAGCCGATGCCGATCAAGCCTTTAAAATTGGAACCATAAACCCCCAAGGCAATAAAGGTCAGTGGCAGGTAGAGCAGGGCAAATTGCAGTGCCAGCAGTTGGTGAATCATCGTTTGCTCTCCTTTTTTCTGATAAGGCGTAGGCTTGTTTGGCTGTCGGCAGGCAGATTAAATTCAATGTGATAGCGTTTTTGATTTCCCTCTTGGCTGATCTGCACAATGTGGCCGTGACTTACGCCAAGAACCTTCTGTTGTTTGGGGGCAGTGAGGCTGACTTTGGCGCGTTTAAAATCCTCATAAAGTTCATTGCGAATTTCCAGTGCGTTGTTTGGCAGCGGAGTGATGTGTAATTTGCCGCTGGGGATGGAGCTGTCGGCATCACGATAACCGTCGCCATCAAAATCGGTGCTGTAGTTGCGGATCTGATTGCCCAGCATCCGAATCAAACGATAACCGTTGTGCGGCGGAGCAACGGCATCAGATGGGCGCGCACCAGCAGCGGCGGCGGTGGTGATGATGTATTTGGTGCCAGGAAAGGTGTAGCTCAACATTTGTCGCTCACCGAGGTTGTTGAAGATGGCATCGCTGTGCCAGTGTCCGGCAAACACCGCCGGTACTTGGTAATGGTTAAACTCCTGTACCAATTCATCACGCATACCAACCAGATTGCGGCGGAAAAACATCGGATGGTGCATCTGCACCAGATTGACTTGGGTGCGGTGCTGTTTCAGTTGGCCACGCAGCCAGCGGTATTGGGATTGGGTCAGTTGATCGCGTCCGTGACTGGAGTTGAGGCTGAGAATGCTGTAATTGCCTATATCGACTTGATGATAGGGGTAAGCAAAGGTGGCCAGATAGCCGCCCCAGCCGCGATATTCATGATTGCCTGGCGCGACAACAACAGGAGCGTCGATGTTGGCAAGGATCTCTTTCATGCGTCGGTATTCAGGCCAGCGACCGTAACCGGCGATGTCACCACTGATGAGGACAAAGTCAGGGTTGATTAGATTGATCTCTGCCACTTGATGCTGCATGCGAGCGTAACGTTCTTCGTCACCGAGAATGCCCTCTTGGTCAGCAAGGTGAATAAAGCGGGTTTCATTGTTGAATGAGGTTTTGATGTGTACCGCTTTAATTTGCCGATGTTGCTGCTCACCTTGTTGCAGATGCAAACTGTAAGCGCCGTTGAGCGTCGCCATTGGAATGCGCACGGTGAGAATGCGATTAGCCCCTTGTTGCTGTTCTTTTTCGATCTTGAGCATAACGTCGTTTTGGTAGGGGCTGCGCAGATGCGCTCTCCAAGGGAGTGGCTTTAATTGGGCAAAGGGCTGTGATTGTTTGATCACGATCTCAAACTGTTCTCCGGCAAGCTGTACCGCAGGCACTCCCAGACGAGGTCGTTGAATAACAAACTCATTGGGTTGGGTGATCCAACTGGCACTGGTGACCACCAGTAACAAGGGGATAAAACGCAACAGGAGCTTCACAAACGGTCTCTCTTTCTTGGCAATTCGAGGGCAGACATTATACCCGTTCTGGTCATAAGGTTTTTTTTGGCGTTCAATGTGAATATTGGCACGAATTTTTAGAACTGGTTCACAGTACTGGACATGCCTTAAGAATTTTAACCTTGATGTAAGGTTTTAAACTTACCCTTCGTGTTAGTTTTGTTTGCGTCTGTCGGGGTTGGCTGGTTTTTAGGCTTGCACCTGTGGTACGGAAACCGTAAAAATTTTTTAGGGAGTTAAATTTATGTTTACATTGAAACGATTATCACAGGTTGCGTCATTGACCTTCGGTTGTTTGTTGGCGGGGTCGGCGTTGGCAGGCACCATCAGTACTTTTGCTGGTTCAGGTACCAATGGTCATCAAGACGGTACCTTGAGTGCGGCGCAGTTTAGTTCGCCAATGGGCTTGGCTCTGGATGGCTCAAGCAGTACGTTGTATCTCTCCGATGCTCACAGCATTCGCAGTATTGATATGGCCAGCGGTACGGTGACGACTTTGGCGGGGGATGGTACGACCACGGTCTTTAATATGCCTTCAGATTTGGCTCTGGATGGTGTGGGCAATCTCTACATCATTGATCAAAACAACAAAGCGTTGAAGCGTCTGGAACTGTCCACGGGTCTGGTCACGGTGGTTCTGGATAACACGCAACTGACCGATCCTAAAGGGGTGGCAGTGGACAGCAACGGCATGATTTACGTTGCGGATGCGGATCAAATCTTAAAGGTTGATGTGAGCATCACTCCAGCGGTCTCAACGGTATTGGCCTTGGATGCCACCGCCACAGCATTGAACAGCCCACAAGGTTTGGCTATCAATGGCAGCAAACTGTTTGTGGCCGAGCCATTGGCTCAGCGGGTGCGAGTGATTGATCTGAGCGTCATTCCTGCCACTTTGTTCACCGTTGCTGGTGGAACGGGCAGGACTTTTTACAACTTTGCTAATCCAGGCATTATTGGTACTCAAGCCAATTTGAAAACCCCCACTGATTTGGGTCTGGACGGCACAGGCAATCTTTACATCAGTGATACGGGGCATAACCGTGTTTTGAGATGGGATGTTACGACTCGTTTGGTGACGGTGGCAGCGGGTGTGGGCAGCTCTTTTGGTGTCGGTGGTTTTACCGGTGATGGTGGTCAGGGACGATTGGCTGAAATTGATCAACCGGTCGGTTTGGTGATGGACAGTGCGGGTGTGCTTTATTTTGCTGACAGTAATAATCAGCGTATCCGCAGTGTGACGAATGATATGGTGGTAACACCGCCTGCCACAACAACAGCTGCTACAACGCCTGCTACAACTGGACAAACACTCTATGTAGCGAGTTGCGCGAGTTGTCATGGTGCCGATCCAGCAACCAACACATTACGCGTGGCTAATGGAACCACCTCTGGGGTGATTACGGCGACACATTCGTTTGTTGGTGCAGCCGATGCAGTGAACTTGGCGGCTTACATCAGCAGTCGTGTCGGTACAGCAACAAGCCCAGCACCGACTACAGGGACTACAACACCAGCTCCAGCAACGGGTACGACTGCACCTGCTAACGGTGCAGGCAATAGTGCTAATGGACAAACGCTCTATACGGCAGGTTGCGCGAATTGTCATGGGGCTGATCCTGTGAATAATGTGCAAAAGGTCGCAAACGGAACCTCGGCTGCGGTTATCACCACAATGCATAACTTTGTTGTACAGGCAGACGCAGTGGATTTGGCGGCTTATATCAGCAGTCGTGTCGGTACGGCAACGACTCCAGCAACGGGTACCCCTACGACGACAGGTGGAACAACGGGTGCTGCGCTTTATGCGAGCAAATGTGCTGGCTGTCACGGTGCCGATCCGGTTAATAATCAAAAAGACATTGCTTCTGGAACCCGTGTCAGTAAGATTACTGGGCAGCATGGCACGAGTTACTCTACTTTGGCAGAGTCCACAGAGATCGCCACTTATATCAGCAGCCGTGTTTTGAGTGCAGGTGGTGGTGCGGTAGATTCGGTCAGCAGTGCTTCTGAGGGCGATGACGACGATGATGACGATGGCTTCGGCGGTGCATTAGCCCCGTTTTGGTTGTTGATCTTCGCTGTGGTTGCTGTGATGCGCCGCCGCTTTTGTTAGTCACATCGGTGTAACGGTTGGATAAAAAGCCCCGTCTTTCGGGGCTTTTTTTATGCCGGTGGTGATGAGTTGGTTTTTCTGCTTTTAACCCAGTAGAATTGTCAGGAATTCAACTGCCCTTTGGCAGCTCTTTTTTTGGAGATAGTAGTATGACTGTAACCTTTGACGCGCCCGGCTATCAGCTGGTGGAGACGCGCTTGCAGGAAAAATTGGACAACGATGTAACGCGCTGCAACCTCTGCCTCTGGCACTGCAAGCTGAAACACGGTCAGCGAGGGTTCTGTCAGGCGCACGTCAATCGCCACGGCACACTTTACAATCTTTCTTACGGCATTATTTCAGCGATGGACAAAGGGCCGATTGAAGGCAAGCCAGTGCGTCATTTCAGACCCGGTACCGAGGTGCTTTCCATTGGCAGTTATGGTTGCAATTTCCGCTGTGGCGGTTGCCATAACTTGGAGATTTCTTGGGGGGTGACGGCGCTGGATGATCTGGCCAAAGGGGAGTCAAAAGCAGCGTATGTGACCCCTGAAGAGATGGTGGCGGCCACTTTGCGCAGTGGTGCGCAGGGGATTGCCTTTACCTACTCGGAACCGGCGGTCTGGTTGGAGTACGTTTTGGATACCGCCAAACTGGCCAAAGAGGCGGGTCTCTATACGGTTTATGTCTCCAACAGTTTTGTCACCGATGAAGCGTTGGAGTTGATGGCTCCCTATCTGGATGTGCTCTGTTCGGATATTAAAAGTTTAAGTGACGACTTTTATCACGAGATCTGTCCGACCGCGAAGGTGGAACAGGTCTTGGGCAGCATTAAAAAAGCGGCACAGCTGGGCATCCATGTGGAGACGCGCACCAATATTATCCCCGGTAAAAACGACGATCCGGCAGAGCTGGAAGCCATTGCTCAGTGGATCAAAGAGAATCTGGGAGCCGACAGCCCGTGGCACATCACCAAATTTTTCCCCGCCTACAAACTGGCCGATGTGCCACCGACCCCGCGCGAAATTATGCAGACCGCTTACGATAACGGTTGTGAGGTGGGCTTGAACAACGTCTATCTGGAAGCGGATAAGGGCTGTGATTGTGCTGAGGGCAATCTGCCGCTGGAGGCGTATTTGAGCGGTTCGTCTGAGGATCTGCATCAGGTGAAAAAGTGTGTTGCCACCTGTTGTGGTGATGAGGGCATTGTGCTGAAAAAATACGAGCAGGCGGTGGGTATTGACAGCAAGAGTTAGCGCAACTGGCGGTGGTTTCATTGGACGGTTAAAATGACCGCCATTGAACGGAATTT
>CAZTQX010000035.1:0-18544 GCA_964615985.1 uncultured Gammaproteobacteria bacterium
CCCTCTCTGTTGGGGCTATTGTTCGGCTAAGACCTAGGAATCCATTAAGAGCCATATTTTATTATGAGTTGTTCCTTTTTTATTATCGAGGTGTGAAGCAATGCATTATCCGCTTGACAACACGTTGCCAGCCGTGATTTGGCAGCAAGGGCAATTGAGTCTGCTGGATCAACGTCTGTTACCCAAACAAGAGATTTATCTGAGCTTGCCCGATGTGGCAGCGGTGGCCGATGCAATCACGAAAATGGTGGTGCGTGGCGCACCGGCCATCGGCATCACCGCCGCTTACGGGGTGGTGATTGCTGTTCGACAGCGTTACGCAGAAAACCCACAAACTTGGCAAAAGGCCATCGAAGCGGATCTGCAATTGTTGGCGGCGGCGCGTCCCACGGCGGTCAATTTGGTCTGGGCACTGGAGAGGATGAAACAGCTGTTGTTGCCACTGAAGGGCGACCCTTTTGACGTTTTGCAGAGAAAGGTTATTCAGATTCATCAAGAGGACATTGCCGCCAACCAAAAAATGGGGCAGTTGGGAGCAGAGTTGATTGGCGAAACCACAGCGGTGTTGACCCACTGCAACGCGGGGGCGTTGGCCACCGGTGGCGTGGGCACGGCGCTGGGGGTGATTCGCGCTGGTTTTGCAACGGGAGTGATTTCCGAGGTGTTTGCCGATGAGACCCGACCGTGGTTGCAAGGGGCGCGTCTGACTGCTTGGGAGCTGGTGAAAGAGCAGATTCCGGTGACCTTGTTGTGCGAAGGGGCGGCAGCTCATTTGATGCAGCAGGGCAAAATTGGTTGGGTGATTGTCGGTTCGGATCGCATCGCGGCCAACGGCGATGTGGCCAATAAAATAGGCACCTTGAGTCTGGCCATTTTAGCGCGTCACTTTGGGGTGCGTTTTATGGTGGTGGCTCCCAGCAGCACGGTGGATATACAGTTGGCCAGCGGCGAGTTGATTCCTATTGAGCAGCGCAGTGGCGAGGAGCTGTTGCAGGTGGCGGGCGAGCGAGTGGCTGCCGAAGGAGCGATGGCTTGGAATCCGGCCTTTGATGTCACTCCGGCAGAGCTGGTGGATGTGATTGTCACCGAACGGGGTGTGGTGCAGCAGCCGACTCTGGAGAAGATGCAGCGCTTGATGTCGTGATGGATTGAGTACAAATTTTAGCTTGGCTCTTGAAACAGATTTAAAAAGCCCCATTAAAGGTGGGACGATATTTTGACTATTCTAGGAGTTTTGCTGAATATGAGTACTGCAACCCCCACCAAAGAGACCCATCAGTTTCAAACCGAGGTGAACCAACTGCTGAAGTTGATGATTCACTCGCTCTACTCCAACCAAGAGATTTTCCTGCGTGAGTTGATCTCTAATGCCTCCGATGCCTGTGACAAGCTGCGTTTTGAAGCACTCACCGACGGTGCCTTGATGGAGAGCGATACGGAGCTGAAAATTCGCATTGCGTTTGATAAAGAGGCCAACACGGTCACCTTGAGCGACAACGGCATCGGCATGAGCCGCGATGAAGTGATTGAGAACATCGGTACCATCGCCAACTCGGGTACGCAAAAATTTATGGAGGCACTCAGTGGTGATCAGGCCAAAGATGCCAATATGATCGGTCAGTTTGGGGTCGGTTTCTATTCGGCATTTGTGGTCGCGGATCGAGTCACCTTGACCACTCGTCGGGCGGGTACGGTGGCCAACGAAGCAGTCTGTTGGGACTCCACCGGCAGCGGTGAGTACACCTTGGAGAGTGTCGAGCGTGAAACACGCGGCACCGAAGTGGTGTTGCATCTGCGTGACGATGGCAGTGAGTTTGCTGACGGTTGGCGCTTGCGTTCGATCATCAAAAAATACTCCGATCACATCACCTTCCCAGTGGTGATGCTCTCAGAACCGGCTCCAGCCGCCGAGGGTGAAGAGCCTGAAGAGGCCAAAGATGAAACCATCAATGATGCTTCCGCCCTCTGGACGCGCAGTAAAAACGAGATCAGTGATGATGAGTACAAGGCGTTTTACAAACACGTCAGCCACGATTTTGAAGATCCCTTGTTGTGGAATCACAGCCGTGTTGAGGGCAAGTTGGAGTACACCTCTCTGCTTTACGTGCCTTCCAAAGCGCCGTTTGATCTTTGGGAACGGGACAGCACGAACGGTCTGAAACTGTTTGTGCAGCGGGTCTTTATTATGGAAGACGCGGAGAAGTTGATGCCGCGTTACTTGCGTTTTGTTCGTGGTCTGGTGGACTCCAGCGATCTGCCGCTGAACGTCTCGCGAGAAATTTTGCAGAGCAACAAAGTGATCGACAGCATCCGCACCGGTTCGGTGAAAAAGGTGCTGGGGATGTTGAAGAAAACCGCCAAAAAAGATGCCGAAGCCTATCAAACCTTCTGGGATCAGTTTGGTCAGGTGCTCAAAGAGGGGCCGGGAGAAGATTTTGCCAACCGTGAAGAGATTGCGGCTCTGCTGCGTTTTTCTTCCACCAAAGAGGATGCTGAGAAGCAGACTGTTGGTCTGGATGCCTACATTGAGCGCATGAAAGAGGGGCAAGAGAAGATCTACTACATCACCGCTGACAGTTTTGCGGCGGCGAAGAACAGCCCACATCTGGAGTTGTTGCGTAAAAAAGAGATCGAAGTGCTGCTGATGTCAGATCGTGTTGATGAGTGGATGATGTCCTTTATCCAAGAATATTCTGGCAAAAAATTGGTCTCGGTGGCCAAGGGTGCATTGGAGCTGGATGAGATTGAAACCCCAGCGGACAAAGAGATTCAGGAAGCGACCGAAGAACGTGCCAAAGATCTGTTGGAACGCATCAGCACCTCGTTGGGCGACAAAGTGGAAGCGGTCAAGGTCTCTCATCGTCTCACCTCGTCACCGGCTTGTTTGGTGCTGAAAGAGCAAGACATGGCGCTGCACATGCAGCAGTTGATGAAACAGGCGGGGCACGATCTGCCGGAGAGCAAACCGACTCTGGAAATCAACCCAACCCATCCGGTGCTGGAACGCATGAACAGTGAGGGCGATGAGACCCAGTTTGCTGAGTGGGCTTCGTTGTTGCTGGATCAGGCGGTGTTGGCCGAGGGCGGCAGCTTGAAAGATCCTGCCGGTTTTGTGCAGCGTTTGAACGGCATGTTGATCAGTTTGAGCCAAGCTTAAAGCGGTGTTGGGGCGAGCGATTTCGTCCTTATGCTTTTTGTTGTTGTTTTAACCAGTTGATCACCTGATTGGCTGGCATTGGTCGGCCAAGGTAATAACCTTGGCCGCGATCACATCCCGCTTTTTGCAACGCCTCTAAGGTCGCTTGATCTTCGATTCCTTCTGCTACTACTTTCATCCCAAACTTGTGCGCCAGATAGATGCTGGAGTGTACTGTTAGGGCATCGTTGTTGCTGTTTTGCATCTCCAAAACAAACGATTTGTCGACCTTAAGTTCATTCACGGGCAGCTGTTGCAGGTAGGAGAGTGAGGAGTAACCGGTGCCAAAATCATCGATGGAGATCTGCACTTGCATCTCATCCAGCTCTTCTAAAATCTGTTGCGCGCGCGGTGAGCTGTCCATCAAAATATTTTCGGTGAGTTCTAGAATCAGCTGTTTGCCGGAGAGTTCTTGAATGTTCAACTGAGTATGGATAAAGGCGGCTAAGTTTTCATTTTGTAGGCTGTGGGCGGTGAGATTGACTGCCACACTCAGTTCTAAGCCGGCTTTTTTCCATGCACCACACTGTTCAATGGCACTGCGGAGAACCCAAGAGGTAAGGGGGATGATCAGTGCGTTTTGGATCGCCAAAGGCAGAAAGTCGTTGGGTTCCATTAGACCCAAACGGGGATGAGGCCAGCGGATTAGTGCCTCCATTACGGGGTGATTACCGCTGCTTAGATCCTTTTGGGGTTGAAACAGCAGCTCTAATTGTTGTTTTTCAATGGCTTCTTTTAGATCCTTAATTAATTGTGCGCGCTGATCGCTGTTGGGGTTCTGTTTTGGGTCGTAAAATTTGTAACCGAGCTGATTTTTTTTCGCTTCGTACATGGCAACATCGGCGCACTGCAACAATTTGTTGAGATCAGCGCCACTTTTTGGTGCGCTACAGATGCCCATACTGACCCCCACGGTGAGGCTGTGATCTTCCAGCAGCATCGGTTTTTGCAGTTTTTGTTGTAGGTGTTTGGCGACCTCTTTTGCTTGTGCGTCATTGGTGTCGGGCAGCAGCAGGGCAAACTCATCGCCTCCCAATCGAGCCAGGGTGTCGATGGAGCGCAGATGGTGTTGCATCCGTTGTGCGACCTGTTGCAGTAGCAAATCGCCGATGTGGTGGCCAAGGGTGTCGTTGACCTCTTTGAAGCGGTTGAGATCCATTTGTATGACGCTAAAGGGGGTTTTATTACGTTGACAGGTGCGCAACGCTTGCTGGCAGCGATCCATAAATAGGATGCGATTGGGCAATCCGGTGAGGCCGTCATGCTGGGCTTGATGGGCATTTTTGACCAGTTCGCTGATCTCTTGTACCAACAGGACTAAGGTGCTGTCGGGCAGTGGCAGTGAGCGAATCTTAAAGGTGCGTTCTTGACCGTTTTGGTCGATGCACTCCAGTTGGTGTGAGTGGTGGTATTTGATAAATGGCTCAAGACCGCCACAATCGTCGGCAAATTCGTGCATTCGTTGGGTGAGTATTTGGCTGTTTTTGGCGTTTTCACACAAAATAACGCCGATTTCCAGCTCTTCGGTGGCGGCTTGCAGCACATAAAGTTGTTTGGCTTTTTTTTCTGTTTCATAACGGTTTTGATCATGGGTGCGGCTCTGTATGACTTGCTGCATGAGATGATTGAAGTTTTCTTCCAGCTGCACCATTTCATCTTTTTTCTGGCTGGTGGGAGCATTGGGGTAGAGGTACTCTTGGCAAAAACTCAGGGTTTTTTGACTCAATTGACGTAGGTGAAAAGAGTAATAAAAGGTAATGAGAAGAAAGACGATAATAAACGTTGAGGCTGCGATCAGACGCTGTTGGCGTTCGAGCTGGGTAACGTCGTGGTTGAGTGAGGCGAGTTGTTGGCGATTCAGAAGGCTGGAAAAACGTAATCTGAGTTCGGAGTTGCCGTAATTAAAAAAGCTCTTGCCACTGATCAGATAGGTTTTTTCTAAGGTGTGCAGTGAGGTGTTGCTTTGGATCTTTTCAGGGTCGCTGCTGGTGAAGACATGTTGTGCTTTGTCTTGCCCTCTGAACAGGACGAGAATCACTTCTCGGCTTTTCAGGTCGCGTTGCGAATGTTGTAAAAAAGCGCTGTCCAGTGGGGTGACGAGCAGAAGATGGCCTAAAAAATTACCCTGTTGGTCTTTGATCTGTTGTGAGTTGAGCAGATAGGTGTGGTTTTTAAAGGTGGAAAAATAGCCGCCTTGAGCTGCTTGCAATAAGGTTGTGCTGGGGGTTTCTAGGGCGGCAATCAGAGGGCGTTTTTTCAGTTGATACTGTTCACGCAGACGTTGCTGGTGGTCGAAGAGCAGGATGTGGGTCGGGTGAATCAGTCCTCGCCAGCTGGAGATTTTGGGCAGCCAGGCGGGAGGCCGCCGGTGTTTTTTTAGATTGGGCAGTTCAGGCAGAGAGAGCAGATGTTGGCTTACTGCTGCGTTGAGTGCAAACAGATTGATGATTTGTTGATGACGTTTGAGGTAGTGATCGAACTGGTTGCGTGAGGTTGAGACCTCTTTATGCAGTTGGCGTTCGAGGCTGTGTTCCAAAATGGTTTGCAGGCGCGGTGCTTGGATGAACTCCAGCAATTGCCAAGTCATCAAACCAAGCAAGGCGGTCAGCAGAGCCGCCTTGAGCCAGATGGGGATCGAGACGTGCGTGTTTATGTCTGTCTTTTCGAAGGGCTGTTTGCTGTCCATCCGTGGCCTTGTGCTGAGTTAAAGATTGGAGTGATGTGAGGCCGGTGCGGCAATCAATTCATCACGTTTGAAGATCCAACCCGCTGCGCGTAACGCTTTGGCACTCAGCAGGTTTTGCTGTTTGCCCTCTTTTTCCATTATTTGAATCAGATAGGCGACTAACTTATCGGCCAAAGGTTTCTGGGCTGCACCCTCCCAGGTGGTGATGTTGTAGGTTAGGTAAAGTGGGTAACGCCCTGCGGCCAGAGCTTGCAGGTTGTCTGGGGCAGCTCCATTGATGTGCAGAATTTTAACGTCACCTTCGTCTTTCTTGTAACGTTCAATCATCATCAAGGTTTCGTAGCTGATGGCACCGAGATTGCGGTGAGTTTGACTGATGACATCGGGAATCGCGCCCATATCGATGGCCATCGGGCTGAAGAAATTTTCATCTTCCAATAATAATTTCCAGTGGCCTGGGCGTTTTTTGCAGTGCAGGCGGCTGATGGCTTGAACATTTTGTGCGCTGGTGATGTGCGGCAGTTCGTTCCAGTTCTCGATCTCGCCGCTAAAAAGTTGTTTGGCCTGTGCAAAACTGACGTTATCGGTGGGGTTGTCGGGGTGGGTTATGAGGGCGATGGCGGCGATGCCCAGAGTGTGAAAGCGCAGTCCAGGCAGCCGATCCCCAGCTCCAGGAGGACAGCAGTAGCCGCCGATGTCCGCTTGTTTGCGTGACAGCAGACCAGCAGAGATACCGCAGGTGCCGTCGCTGACGGAGATGTGGATGTTGTGTTGTTGGGCAAACTGTTGAATTAACGGCTTAAGGCTGGGGTACTGTTGTTGATCTAGACTGATCAGTAGGTCGATGTTTTGTGGGACATCGCTTTTGTAGTGAATTTCTTGTGTTTGCCAGTGCGGTGTTTTCTCGCTTTCCAGCGTGGCATTAAAACTGTGTTCGTGTTGTGCCAACACGACGTTGTTGACAATCAGGCTGCTAAATAAAATCAAGGGGTAACAAAAGCGTTTTAACATGATTTTTCCGATCAAAGGTGTGGTTTTAGCGACCTGTGTGGTAAGCACTTAATGCAGTTATAGTTTAAGTAGTCTACTAAATCCAGTAAGAAACCTGCTTTTTAAGCACAGGAACGTGATTTAAACTCGGATGGTTGCTGTTTTATCCAGTTAGGAATCTGCTCTGCGGTCATGGGGTGGGAGATAAAATAGCCTTGCAGACGATCGCAACCGGCATCGTGCAACATCTCCCAGACAGCTTTATTTTCAATGCCTTCCGCTACGACCTCTAGACCCAAATTATGTGCCAATTTTATGGTGGAGCGGACGATGATCTCATCGCCGCTGTTTTGGTGCATGTAGGTGACAAAAGAGCGATCAATTTTTAGCTCGTTGACCGGCAACTGTTGTAGATAGGCCAGTGAAGAGTAACCGGTACCATAATCGTCGATGGCGAGTTGCACGCCTAAGTTATCCAATTTGTTGAGGATGCTGCGTGCTTTATTGGGGTTCTTCATCAAGCTGCTTTCGGTCAGTTCCAAAGTTAGCTGGGAACCCTCGACGTTGTTGCTGTTCAGCAGTTGGGTGACGTAGGGCAGCAGTTCATCGTCTTGAAAACTGTGGGCAGAGAGGTTCACGGCAATGCTTAGGGGTAGGTTCTGGCGATTCCAGCTTTCACACTGCTGGATGGCTTTTTTCAGTACCATTTTGCCCAGCGGAATCATCAGGGCATTTTGTTCCGCAAGGGTTAAAAAACGTGCTGGTGAGAGCCAGCCGTGACGTGGGTGCTGCCAGCGCAGCAGGGCTTCCACTACGTTGGTTTGGCCGTTTTGGCAATTTTGTTGTGGTTGATAAAAGAGGGTTAATTGTTCTGATTCGATGGCTTTGCTGAGTTCGTTGATCAGTTGCAGACGCTCTTCGCTGTTGGGATCTTTGGCGGGGTCGTAAACTTGGTAGTCGGATTGTCTGTGTTTGGCTTCGTACATGGCGACATCAGCACGCTGCATTAAAATATGAGGTTTTGTGCCGTGATTGGGGTAGCTGACGATGCCAATGCTGGTGCCGATGGAGAGTGTGTGCTGGTTGAGGTTAAAGGGCTCTTTAAGCTGTTGTTGCAGCAGTTTGGCTACTTGTTTGGCCTGTTGTTGGTTGGTGTTGGGCAGCAGCAGAGCAAATTCATCGCCGCCCAGACGAGCGAGGGTGTCGTTGCTGCGCAGACGCAGACCGAGCCGTTCGCTGACCTGTTGTAGCAGTTGGTCGCCGATGTGATGTCCTAAGGTGTCGTTGACGGCTTTAAAACGGTTCAGATCCATCATCATCAGCGAAAAGGGCTGTTTTTGTTGCTCAAGGGCGGCGGCCAAGGTCTGCTGACAGCGCTGCATAAAGAGGCTGCGATTGGGCAGCCCGGTGAGGCTGTCGTGTTGAGCTTGATGTTCCAGCATGGCCATGCTCTCGACCAATTCGGTCTCTTCTTGTACCAACAAAACGCGTTCTTGATTGGCTAACGGCAACCAGCGAAGTTTAAAAATGCGCTGCTGCAGGTGTTGATCGAGGCAGGTGATCTGCTTGTGTTGTTCAGCTTGTTGCAGAAAGAAGGGAATGCCGCCGCAGTCATTGGCGAAACGTTTCATCTGTTGGGTGATGGCGTAGCCTTCGCCTTTTATCGTACCTGAGAGAATCACACCGACACCGAGGGATTCGGTTGCTGTTTGTAAGATTTCAAACTGTTCGATTTTTTTATCAATGTCGTGGCGTTTTTGTTGCTCCTGCTGATGTGCGAGCACCTGTCGAGTCAACTGCTCAATCCCCTCTTCGAGCTGCATCATTTCGTCTCGATGCAGAGTATTGGGCTTTTTTAGGCCGAGATGTTGTTGAGAGAAGTGGAGGGTTTTTTGATTCAGGCGTTTGAGTCGAGCAGCGTAGTAGAGCATCAGGCCAATAAAGGCACCGATGAAAAACAGCGCGGAGATCAGTTGATGTTTCTGCTCTAATTTGAGCAGATTGGCATTCAGTGTGGCGACTTGGCTTTTGGGCAGCAGAGTGGAAAAACGCAGTGTCAGATCGGAAGAGCCGTAATCAAAGAAGCTTTTGCCGGTGATAATAAAGCGTTCTTTTACGTTGGGCAGTTGCGTACCAACAGGGAGTTGTTTGGGGTTGCTGCTGGCAAAAACAGTCTGTTGCTGAAAACCGCTGAGCAGGGCGATAATGGCTTTTCGAGCGTGAAAGTCCTGTTGTGCATGGAGCATGAAGTGGCTGTCCAGAGGTGCCAACAGCAACAAATAGGCGCTGATCTGTTGTTGATCTTTGATGGGCGATAGGCTTAAAAGATAGGGTTTGTCACTTAAGATGGTGAGGTAGTGTTGTCTGGTTGCCAATCGTAATAGTTTTGGATTGGGTTGTTGCAGCTCGTCGGGCAGCGGTTGTTTGCGCAGTTGATACACTTCGCGCAGCTGCTGTTTTGCGTCAAACAGTAGCATGTGGCTGGGATGAATGAGTCCGCGCCAACCGGAGCTGGACTGTAACCAGTTGGGTGGGCGACGTGTGATGAAGGGCGTTTTTTGCGGCGAGAAGGTACGGCTGTATTGGGACAGTGTTTGGCTGTTGGCCAGCAGTTGAGTCATTTTTGGGTACTGTTTTAGGTAGCGATCAAACTGACTGCGGGAGGTGCTGTTTTCGATCTTGAGCTGTGCGGTTAGCTCGTTATGCAGAACTTTTTTCAGTTCTGGTTCATGGATGAAAGCCAGCAGTTGCCAGACCAGTGAGCCGAGCATGAGACCAAACAGGGCCATTTTTATTGACAGTGGCAAGGATGTGGTCGGACGTTGAATATTTGGCATAACGGAATTTCTGGTATTTTAAAGCGAGTTAAAAGCACGTTGAAAGCAAAATTCGTACCGAGTTTTAGTGGTTCTTGGCGTTGTTTGTCTTTTCGGTTGCAACAAATAAGAACTTTTTCGGAGAATAGTACATATCAAGCCAGTATGCCGTAAAGGTCGCTTGCAGCGTAGCAGCAATCGCCGTAAAAATGTCACATATGCCTTTCGTCTGTAAATTACGGCACTTAATTTTTGCTAGGGGATTCTGTTGATATTGCGTTCTATTCTTGTGCTGGTGGTTTTTGCGCTTAGCGCGTGTGATCAAACGGTGGCAGAGCGTTCGGTGGATGCTGTCTTGGAGAGTGCTTCTGATTCTTTTGTGGTGCCAAACCCAATGCCGCAGCTCAATGCTTTGAATTACGCTTTGCCTGAGTCGGCAGTGGACAGTGATGAGTTGCCCAATGTGGTGTTGCAGTCGGCTGCGAAAGCTTCCCCCTTGCCTTATTACGAAATCGCTCGTGACACCTACTTGCTGTTTGGCAATGTGGGGCGTGTTGATCGCCAGAATCGCGGTTTTAACAGCAACGCAGGTTTTGTCGTGACCTCCACAGGGGTGGTGCTGATTGATGCTTTGGGTACGCCGATGTTGGGAGAGCGTTTGATTGCGACGGTGACTTCGGTGACGGACAAACCCATTACTCATCTGATTTTGACTTCGTTGCAGCCCAGCCACAGTTTGGGCAGTTCGGCCATTGCTCGGCTGCCTGGGGTGGAGGTGATTGCGGCGACTCAAATGACGACACTGGATTATTCCCCCGATTTATTACAACCCTTTTATGAGCTGTTGCCAGAGGAGATGCAGGGTCGGCAGGCGGTGGCAATATCGCATCGAATCGCTGCGCCACGCCAATCGTATGAGACCTTGTCGGTGGGAGAGCATACCTTTGAGATTTACAATCTAGGTGAGGTCTATGCGGGAGGGGGTTTGATGGTGCATCAGGTGGATGATGACATTCTTTGGTTGTCGGATTTGGCTTCCAACCAAGTGATTCCCGACTTGTCGGGAGCCGATCTTGATCTACGCCGTCAAACTCTCGATTGGTTGCAGGAGCATTTTGCCGAGGTGGAGTTGATGGTGCCAGGACACGGCAGCGCGCAGAGTTCGCCTTTTTTGATGTTGGAGCAGAATTTACGTTATCTCGATAATTTGGATGAGGCGGTACATCGTGCGCTTGCCTCTGGATTGTCGCTCTCTGAAACCTTACCGCAGGCCACGTTGGCCGCTTGGAGTGAGTGGCACCTCTACGATCAGCATCATCAAGCCAATGTGACGGTGCTTTACCAGCGGCTAAAAAAGGCTCAGAGCAGCGTTCAGTAGTGTGAACGATGTGTGTTTAAACGGTCGTTGGGGGTTTTTTGCAGTGAGGCGATGGTTTCGGGCATCTGTAGATGAAAACCTCGATTGTTTAAGTTGGCGATTAACTCTTTGGGATCAGCGCGTCCCAAAGTGCGCTCAGGGTGCAGATCAAACTCCAGCACGTAGACCAGCTGGCCAATGGATTTGAGCAGTGTTTTGGGTACGTTGGAGAAGTTCTTTTTCTCTTTTAGATAGAGGTACATATCCACTTTTTTGAGCGACTTGTAGACAAAACATTGCATCACCACTCTCCCTTAAGATTTGAAAGCGGACAGTATAAGGTGAAATTTTTCCCATTGCTGGAGCTTTTCCATTATTCTTCGGTCTCAGAGTCTATTCTACGAATAATAAAAGGCAGGCAGTATGCACGCGACCTTACCTCGTCTCATTAACAGTCAATTTCCGCCCTTAAAACGTGACACTTTGCAGACCTTGCAGGTCAATCTGGGGTATCTCTGCAATCAATCCTGTCTGCATTGCCATGTTAATGCCGGTCCTAACCGTACCGAGTTGATGGATCGCGCCACGATGGATACGGTGTTGGCTTATCTTGCTGAGCAGAGCATTCAAACCTTGGATTTGACTGGCGGAGCGCCGGAGCTGAACCCTGATTTTCGTTATCTGGTCAGCGAAGCGCGCAAGTTAGGAGTGACGGTGTTGGATCGTTGTAACTTGACCGTTTTGGAGCAGCCTGGACAAGAAAATCTGGCGCAATTTCTGGCAGATCAGCGGGTGCAGGTGGTAGCTTCCTTGCCCTGTTACTTAGAGGAAAACGTCGATGCTCAGCGTGGCAAAGGGGTCTTCGCGGAGAGCTTGGCCGGTTTGGCGCAGCTGAATGCGCTGGGTTACGGTATCGAAGGTTCCGGTTTGTCGTTGAATTTGGTTTACAATCCTCAGGGAGCGACCTTGCCACCACCACAAGCGGCGCTGGAGGCAGACTACAAAAAGTATCTGTTGGAAAAGTATGGCATCCGTTTCAATCAACTGCTGACCTTGACCAATCTGCCCATTCAGCGTTTTGGCAGCATCTTGATTTCTCAGGGAAAATTCAATGAGTATATGGATCTGCTAAAAGAGTCTTATCAGGTGGATAATTTAGCGGCGGTGATGTGTTGCTCGTTGTTGAGTGTGGATTGGCAAGGTTTTGTGTACGATTGTGACTTTAATCAAATGTTGGATCTGCCCATCGGCGACTCGGAAAAGAGAAAGTGGCATCTGAGTGACTTGCAGGGCGAAAACCTTTATGGTCGAGCTATTCAGGTAGCAGATCATTGTTACGGTTGTACTGCTGGTCAGGGATCCAGTTGTGGTGGTGCATTGAGTGAGTGAGGAGGCGAGATGTTTAAAATTTCGGTGATAATTCCAGCGCTAAACGAGGCTGAGGTGATTGTGGGAACTTTACAGCGTTTGCAACCGTTGCGTGCTTTGGGGCATGAGGTGATCTTGGTGGATGCGGACAGTCGAGATGATACGGTGGCGTTGGCGAAGCCGTTAACCGACCGTGTTGTTTTGGGGCATCGTGGCCGAGCACGACAGATGAATGCGGGAGCTGCGGTGGCTGAAGGAGCCATTTTATGGTTTCTGCATGCGGATACTTTGGTGCCGGAGCGTTGCGATCAGTTGTTGCAGGAAGCGCTGCAAGATCGGCTCTGGGGGCGTTTTAATGTGCGTCTGTCGGGTAAGGCATGGGCGTTGCGGCTGGTGGAGCGGATGATGAATCTACGCTCCTGTTTGTCGGGCATCTGCACTGGTGATCAGGGCTTGTTCGTGTTGCACTCGGCCTTTGATCGGGTCGGTGGGTTTGCCGAGCAGCCGTTGATGGAAGACATCGCTCTGAGTCGCTCCCTGAAACGGCTCTGTTGGCCAAAATGCCTTTCTACAGCGTTGGTGACTTCCAGCCGTCGTTGGGAGAAAAACGGCATTTGGCGTACCGTTTTTTTGATGTGGTCGCTGCGGTTGCGTTATTTTTTTGGAGCTTCTGCCAATCAGTTGGCGCATCGTTACAGCCCACTTTAAGTGCTTGCTTTTCCGCAGGCGAAAATTCTCTTGTTCGCTAAATCACCCCAGCCTGGGGTGGTAAAAACCCGTTTGATTCTCTCTCTTGGGATACGTGGTGCCGCGCAGTTGCATGTGCGCTTGCTCTGGCACACCTTGCAGACGCTCCAACAGGCCAAAGTCGCCCCGTTGCAAGTGTGGCAAGCAGGTGAGCGCCAGCATCCCTTTTGGCCGTTGTGTCAGCGCCATTTCGATTTTTCGCTGTATCCCCAGCGAGGGAGAGACTTGGGTGAGCGGATGGGCAATGCCTTGCGTCGTTCTCTGCTGCGTTCGCCTTACGTTTTATTGCTCGGCAGTGATTGCCCTTCGATCACGGTGGTTGACCTGCAAGGTGCCATGTCGGAGCTGGTTGCTGGGCGGGATGCGGTGATTATTCCAGCAGAGGATGGCGGTTACGGTCTGATTGGGCTGTCTCGTTACCATCATCGTCTGTTTGCCGAAATTGATTGGGGCAGTGAGGTTGTCTGCGCTCAGACCGTCGAGCGTTTGCGTCGTTTGAATTGGGATTGGTTGGAATTACCGATGCGTTGGGATGTGGATGAGGCGGAGGATTTGGCGCGCTTGCTGGACGAAGGCATTGAGCTGCCGGAACCGGCTGGAGTCATGGAGTTGATCTGAGTTTCCCCAACGGCGGTGGGCTTTGTTAGAATGCCGATTTTTGCAGAGGCGCTTAAGTTTATGAAAGTCAGAACTCGTTTTGCCCCCAGCCCGACCGGTTATCTTCACATCGGTGGTGCGCGTACCGCACTCTTCTCTTGGCTCTATGCAAAAAAGTTGGGCGGTGAGTTTGTCCTGCGCATCGAAGACACCGACCGTGAGCGTTCAACAGAAGAGTCGGTGCAGGCGATTTTGGATGGCATGGGTTGGTTGGATCTGGCACACGACGAAGGGCCGTTCTATCAGACCGAGCGTTTTGATCGTTATAAAGAGGTGACGGAGAAGTTGCTGACTGACGGTCATGCCTATCCCTGTTACTGTTCTCGTGAGCGTCTTGACGAGGTGCGCGCCAAGCAGATGGCCAATAAAGAGAAGCCGCGTTACGACGGTTGTTGTCGTGCGGGTGTGGTCAATCCTCCCGAAGGTGTCTCGCCGGTGATTCGTTTTAAAAACCCGCAAGAGGGCAGTGTGGTGATCGACGATCTGATCAAGGGTCGGGTGGTGGTCAATAACTGCGAGCTGGATGATCTGATTATTGCCCGTTCTGATGGCACCCCCACCTACAATTTGACCGTGGTGGTGGATGATTTTGATATGCAGATCAGCCATGTGATTCGCGGTGACGATCATCTCAATAACACCCCGCGCCAGATCAATATTCTCAACGCGATGGGGGCAACGCTGCCGCAATACGCGCATGTGCCGATGATTCTGGGTGAAGACGGCAAGCGGCTCTCCAAACGTCACGGGGCGGTGAGTGTGATGCAGTATTTCGAGGAGGGTTTTTTGCCCGAAGCGCTGCTGAACTATTTGATGCGTCTGGGTTGGTCACACGGCGATCAGGAGATTTTCTCCCGCGCTGAAATGACCGAGCTGTTTGATCTCAAAGACGTTAATGTCGCGGCTTCGACCTTTAACCCTGAAAAACTGTTGTGGCTCAATCAGCACTACATCAAAACCAGTGATACGAGCTATTTGGGCGGGGTGCTGAAAACGTATCTGGCTAAGTTGGGTTGTGACTGTTCACAAGGGCCGGAGCTGGCCAAGGTGGTGGAGGCGCAGCGTGAGCGAGCCAAGACGATGGTGGAGATGGCGGACAACAGTCTGTTTTTCTATGCTGATTTCACTGAATTTGATGAAAAGGCGGCGAAAAAGAACTTTAAGGCCGCTGCACAAGTGCCTTTGCAAAGCTTGAAAGCGGCGCTGAGTGAGGTAAGCGAGTGGCAAGCGGAGCCGCTGCACGAGGCCGTGATGGCGGTGGCAGAAACCTTGGAGCTGAAGCTGGGCAAAGTGGCACAGCCGCTGCGGGTGGCGGTGGCGGGTAAGGGTATCTCGCCTCCCATCGACATCACTTTGGAGCTGCTGGGGCGTGAGCGTACCTTGGCGCGCATCGAGATGGCATTGGCGTTCATTGAGCAGCGCATTCAGGCCGGATAAAAAAACGCGGTTCATTGAAAGGCAGCGTTTGCAACTTTCCTGAAAAATATCGGTAATCACTGTTAGAATAATCTTGGTCAGTTTTGTTTGCAGTGTGTTGGGGGAGCGTATTGATGAAATCACGGATTATGATTGTTGAGCCATCGCTCACTATGCTCTATTTGTTAGAGCATGATTTCCGTGACTCCAGCTACCAAGCCGACTGTTTGAGCAGTTTTGAAAAGGCGCAGAGCCGTTTTGAGGCGCTGCCCATTGACTCCGAAAAAATACCACAGGCCGTTATTGTTGACTGGCCACTCTACCCCACCGATGCTTCCGATGAGCTGTTAACCGCTTTTGAATCTGCTGAACATCGCCATCTGCCGGTGATTGTGTTGAGCCAAGAGGTGCGTTCCGATGCCCGTGCTTGGGTAGCTCAACGACCCAATACCACTTTTGTCTTATGGGAAAATCACGATCAGTTGATTCGTCTGCTGGATGGCCTGTTGGGCAGCGATGAGGATCTCAAAAAGGATCGTTTTAGCAGTAAGTTTGCTAACGATGATATCCGTATTTTGGTCGTGGATGACTCTCCCAGTGTGCGGGTCTCGTTGCGTAAACTGCTGACCTTGCAAGGTTATCGGGTTGAGGTTTGTGCCACTGGCGATGATGCTTTGAATCGCGCTCAGAGTGGCAACTTCGATATTGCCGTGATTGACTTTTATTTGGTCGATGAGACTGGCGATGATGTCTGTCGTAAAATCATGACCGATGATCGTAGCCAGCGCACCATCTGCACCATTCTCACCGGTACCTATTCCGACAGTATTATCAAAAAATGTCTGCGTGCTGGTGCGGTGGAGTGCATGTTTAAAGATGAGTCCAGCGAGCTGCTGCTGGCGCGTCTGGATGCCATCAGTCGAGTGGTACGAGCGCAGAAAAATTTGCGTGAAGACCGTCAGCGTCTGGATGAAATTTTGAGTGCGGTGCATGACGGTGTTTATGGCGTTAATCACAGTGGTGAGTTGACCTTTATGAACCGTACTGCGAAGAAAATGTTGGGTTACGCTGAGGATGACAATTTGTTGGGGCGTTTGGCTCACGAGCTGTTTCATCATTCGGACAGTTTGCAGCGCTTTGTTCATCTGGATCGTTGTCACATTCAGTACGCCTACGAACATGGTGTGGATGTGGAGGATATGGATGGGACGTTTTTCGATGTCAACGGCAATACGTTGGAAGTTAACTACAGTATTCGTCCATTGCGCATCAGTGGCAGTGAAATGGGTTCTATTGTGGTCTTTTCCAAACGGGAAGATCGGCGCGGCTTGGAAGATCAGGTCTGGGAGCGTTTGGCTTACGATGAGTTGACCGGTTTGATGAACCGACGTTACTTTGAATCTTGTTTGCAAAACGAGATTCACCGTACTCGTCGCGCTGGTTTTTCCGATAATCTGTTGGTATTAAACATTGAATTTAGCGTCATCGGTGGGCAGAGCATTGATGAAGTGAGTCACCGAGAGTTGCTGCATACCGCTGCGCAGACACTCTCAAGTCGATTTCGCAGCAGTGATTATTTGAGTTATTTTGGCAAGGGTCTGTTTGGTTTGGTGTTGGCGAACAACTCCGAAGAGAGTGCCAGTTTGGTGGTGGGGCAACTGATTGATGATATTTGTGCCCGTATCGCCGCAGGCGGCCATTATCGAGCCAATTGCAGCGGCGGTCTGGTGGCCATTAACGATGGTTTTAATAACAGTGCCGAGATGATCAATATGGCCTTGTTAGCCACTCAGATGGCGAAGCGCAAAGGGCATAATTACCTCTATATCTGTGCCACTCAGCAGTTCATTCATTGTGATTCTGTGGACAAGACGGTGGCGTTGCCACTGCACAAAAATTGGCGACGGGCTCATTAGGTACTCCTTTCTCTGATTTGCACTGAAACGGTGCTGTTTGCGCTGTGGATCGGGTATGATGACGTTGGTCTCTTTTTATCCCACTGTCGTCGGATTTTCTCTGGTGTTTGATGTTTTGCTCATAATTAATCATTCATTTTTTAGTAACGCACTCTGTGCTTTCTTTTGCTGCGCTTGTGATCACAGTCATGTCCGACGATATTCTGGCGCGTTTTGATTTAGAACGAGGCGGCTTTCGCCTCTCTGTTGATGCGCATTTGCCCGGTCGTGGCATTACCGCTCTGTTTGGCCGTTCTGGCTCTGGAAAAACCACTCTGTTACGTTGCATGGCCGGTTTGGAATTGGCCAATAACGGTCTGTTTCGTTTTAATGAAACCTGTTGGCAGAACGATGAGCAGGGTATTTTTATCCCGCCGCACCGTCGTCAGTTGGGTTACATCTACCGACAAGGGCGGCTGCACCCGCACATGCCGGTGCGAGAAAATTTGGAGTACGGTTTTCGTTCGGCCTCCTTGGGCAACAGTGATGAGCAGAAACGCCAGACTCTGAAAAAGGTCGTGGAGGTTCTCGGTATCGGTTCGATTCTGCGTCGTTACCCACATCAACTTTCCGTGGAAGAAAAACGTCGCGTGGTCATTGGCCGAGCGTTGATGGTGCAGCCGCAAATTTTATTGATGGACGAGCCGATGAACGGCTTGGATCAAGAGAGTAAAGCCTTGCTGACCCCTTATCTTGAAGAGTTGCACAATAATCTTAAGATCCCTGTCTTTTATGTCGGCCACGATGTGGAGGAGTTGGTGCATGTGGCGGACCGACTGCTGACCATGGAGGAAGGCAAGGTAACAGAGATTGGTGATGTGCCGGATATGTTGGCACGTCTTGATCTGGCGGTCTCGGAGAAAGAGGGCGCTGGGGTGCTGCTGGAGGTGAAGGTGGCGGCACACGATGAGACTTTTGTGCTCAGTAAAGTGGTGTTCTCTGGTGGCGAGTTGTTTATTCCTCAGGTCAAGCGGGCCATTGGTGATTCGTTACGGGTGCGAATTCAAGCTCGTGATGTGAGTGTCAGTTTGGTCTATCCGCGTAAAACTTCAATCCTGAATGTGTTGAACGCGCATATTTTGGCGTTGTTGGATCAACCGCATGGCATGGTGTTGGTGCGTTTGGATTTGGCAGGCACGGCGATGTTTGCGCAGGTTAGCCATAAAGCCAAAGTGAATTTGAAGCTGAAAGTGGGGATGAGGGTGTTCGCGCAGATAAAGAATATCGCACTGTACGGTTAAGAGAAGGTTCTGCCAATCAATAATATTTTTTTTGATTTTTTCACGGAGTGTGAAAATAAAAATGGCGGAGCGGACGGGACTCGAACCCGCGACCCCCGGCGTGACAGGCCGGTAT
>CAZTQX010000036.1:0-7449 GCA_964615985.1 uncultured Gammaproteobacteria bacterium
TGGAAGGGGCGTGGCGGCCTAAGAATTACAGTGGTAAATTTTTTGGTCCGACACGGTTGCGTTGGGCGTTGGCCAAGTCGCGTAATTTAGTCTCGATTCGTATTCTGCGTGCCATCGGGGTGAAGTATGCCTTGCAGTACGTGGAGCGGTTTGGTTTTGATAGTAAAGATTTACCACACAACCTTTCTTTGGCCTTGGGCAGCGCATCCGTGACTCCGATTCAGTTGGCAACGGCGTATGCGACGTTTGCCAATGGGGGGTTTAAGGTTGAACCCTATTTTATTGAGCGTATTGAAGATGCGCATGGCGAAGTGATCTATCGTGCAGATCCAGCGGTGGTTTGTGTGCCGTGTGTTGAGGCCGCAGAAAAATTGGCGGCCACTCAAACGCAACAAACCGAGGTTACTCAGAGAGAAAGCTCTGTTGATGATGCTCAGGTGGAGCCGAAAGAGGTTGTGCATTACGCGCCAAGAGTGGTTGAGGCGCGCAATGCTTTTATTATGCGGACGATTTTGCAAGATGTGGTGCGTTACGGTACGGCAGTTAGAGCAAAAGTATTGAATCGACGTGATATTGGCGGTAAAACGGGCACGACCAACGATCAATACGATGCTTGGTTTTCTGGCTTTAACAGTCATCTGGTCGCCACGGCTTGGGTTGGATTTGATAAACACATTTCATTGGGAGCCAAAGAGACTGGTGGCCGAGCATCATTGCCGATGTGGATTGAGTACATGCGTTTTGCCCTCAAAGGGGTAAAAGAGGATCGTCTGGTGGAGCCAGATGGCATGGTAACGGTGTTAATCGATGCTAAAACAGGACGTTTGGCGGGGGCTGATTCGCGTAAAACCTTGTTTGAACATTTCCGCTCAGATTTTGCACCGCACTCTCAAGCAGAGAGTGACGAGTCCGTTCCTGTTGGTGCTGCAAGTTTGGACGAGAGCCAGGAGTTACAAGAGGAAGAGCTTTTTTAGCCAAGGACTGTCAAAGGGCTGTGCTTGGGCAGTTAAGCTTTTTTGTGGTGCATGGTGACTGGTTCGAGTAACTGTTCTGGTTGTGGCCATTTGTTTGGTGTGCCATTTCTGGTTGTTATGTGTGGTTTTTTGCTGCTTTGACGGTTCTTTTTTATCTCTTCTTTGAGTCGCTCTATGTGTAGCGTTCTTTTTTTAAGGAACAGCGGGGGGATGGGGCTGCCAAAAATGGCAAAACCTGCCAATGATAATACATCAATCAAGATAGAGATAAAGCCAAAGACCGTCCAGTGAAGGTGGTCAACACTCCACCCCATTGCCGCTGAGACACCATTCCAGAATTCAATGGTGCTTGACTCGCCAGGGAGTACCTTAAGTTTGGCCAACAGCAGATTTTTTTTGCTTTCCAGATTGGCTATGTCTCGTTGCATGGGGTTGATGCAGTTTGATTTCCAGCCCGATGGGCAGGCTGCCAATTGCTGGGTGACGGCCGCTTGTTGTTTTTTGATGAGGTTGATTGAGGCTTGAATCTCTTGGTATTGATACGATTTTCTTACCGATTCGGATGACTCTCCATCAAGAATACTTTTAAAAAAGAAGGTGCCTGTGGCACCGGATAGCCCAATTAAGAGTGTTAAAAGCCCAATTAACGCGATTCTGCGTTTACCGCGCGTGTGGATTAAAAAGGCTGCTCCCAACATTTTCACCATTGTAAGAGAGGCGACGATGGCAATGCCCAATATCATGAAACCAATGCTTGGATTAATTGAGTAGTAGGTGTACCAATCGGCGGTGGCGGATACGGAGGCGAGTAACAGTCCAATGGCAAGCCCCATCCATTGCTCCATGGTGATGTTAAGGTTTGATAGTTTCATGATCCTGTTCCTAAGTCGTTGTTTTTCATGGTGGTGAGATCGCTAACGATACTTAAGCAATATTCTCTCCTCCTACAGGTTTCAACGGCTGATCTTTCTTAAGCTGAAAGCTCATTTTTGGCGGATTACGAGGTTGAAGGGGTGATTGGGTATTTTTTTCAGGTGGTGTATTCGAAGGAAAGGGGGGGGCAACAAGGGCGCTGCCACTCGTTGGTAAGCGGCAGCGGGAGATAAGGAGGACTTTATTTAGCGTGATACGGCTGACTCAGTTCCTGTACCGCATCGACAAACGTAGCCACTTTGTCAGGGTCAATGTGTTGATGAATACCATGCCCAAGATTAAAGATATGACCTTCGCCGCTGCCGTAACTGGCCAGCACCCGCGCCACTTCGTCACGAATGGTTTCATGAGAGGCGTAGAGGACATTGGGATCCATATTGCCTTGCAGCGCGACACGATCACCGATTCGGGCGCGTGCTTGAGAGAGATCGGTGGTCCAATCGAGGCCAACACCATCACAACCGCTATCGGCAATGCTCTCCAACCACTGGCCGCCGTTTTTGGTGAACAGAATCACCGGAATTTTCTCGCCTTCATGTTGGCGATTGATGTTGTTCACCACCTGTTTCATGTAGTTGAGCGAGAACTCTTGATAACAGCGTGGTGAGAGAACCCCACCCCAAGTATCAAAAATCATAATGGCCTGCGCTCCAGCAGCGATCTGGGCGTTGACGTATTGAGTTACGGATTCGGCGATTTTGGCGAGCAGGCGGTGCATCAGCGCCGGTTCGTCGTACATCATGGTTTTACTGCGCGAGAACTCTTTGCTGCCACTGCCTTCCACCATGTAGGTGGCCAGTGTCCATGGGCTGCCGGTGAAACCGATCAGAGGCACCCGCCCATCCAACTCACGACGAATGGTGCGCACTGCATCCATCACATAACGCAACTCGCCTTCGGGATCGGGGCTTTTGAGGTTGTCGATGTCGCGGGCGCTGCGAATTGGGTTTTTGAATTTAGGCCCTTCGCCTTCGGCAAAATAGAGACCCAAACCCATTGCATCAGGCACGGTGAGAATGTCAGAGAAGAGAATCGCTGCATCCAGATCAAACCGTTCCAGTGGCTGCAAGGTGACTTCGCACGCCAAGTCGGGGTTGGTGCAGAGATCCATAAAGCTGCCCGCTTTGGCACGGGAGGCGCGGTATTCGGGCAGATAACGACCGGCTTGACGCATAATCCAGAGAGGGGTGCGGTCAACGGGTTGGCGCAAAAGGGCTCTTAAGAAACGATCATTTTTTAAACGTGTCATGGAATTGGGGCCGCTTAGTGAAGTGGGTGGGATACCTGAAAGGTCTATATAAAAAAAGCCAAGGCAGCGGGGATAGAATCATCGCAACATTGGCTTTGGGATCAGACAAAAGTAAAGTGACTCAGCTGTTGAGCAAGGCTTGAATACGGCCACTGACTTTTCCCATATCAGCACGGCCTTGCAGTTGCGGTTTTAACAGAGCCATCACTTTGCCCATCTCCTGCATGGAGCTGGCAGCGCTGCTCTCTATTGCCGCTTGAATCAGCGCGCCAATTTCATCATCACTCAAGGCGCTGGGAAGGTACTCTTGAATGACCTTAAGTTCAGCGGCTTCTTTATCCGCCAGATCGTCACGCTTGGCCGCTCGAAATTGAGTAATGGATTCACGCCGTTGTTTGGCCATTTTGTCCAGTATTTCAAGCATTTGCTGATTGCTCAGCTCAATGCGCTCATCAACTTCGCGTTGTTTTATGGCGGCTGTGATGAGACGCAAAGTGTCTCGGCGGAACTTTTCGCCCGCTTTCATGGCCGTCTTCATGGCGCTGACGATCTCGTCTTTCAATAAGGTTTCGCTCATTGTGGATCTGGCCTAAAACTAGTAGAGACGGACGTGACGTGAGTTTTCTTTGAAGATTTTCTTCTGGTGGCGTTTAACCGCAGCAGCCGCTTTGCGTTTACGCTCGGTGGTGGGTTTTTCGTAGTACTCGCGGCGGCGGGTTTCGGTCAAAACACCTGCTTTTTCACAGGAGCGTTTAAAACGACGCAGGGCGGCTTCAAAGGGTTCGTTCTCTCTAACTCGTACAGCTGGCATGTTTTCTCACCGTAGATTCTGTTGACGTGTAAAAAATGCCTCCCTATTGGGAGGCATCTCGAAAATAGTGACCTATGCGAACAACCGGTTTGCGGCTTGTATCCAGCAAGAGGCTGTCGCACAATCGGGCAATTATAGTCAGATGGTTCAAGATTGCAAAAAATATGACCGTTTTTGCGCAATTTTGTTGAAAAAAGTGTTTATTAAAGGTGAAACGATGCGAGTTTTAGGGATTGAGAGCTCTTGTGATGAGACGGGGGTGGCGATTTATGACTCTGAGCAGGGCCTGATCAGTGACGTGCTTTACAGCCAAGTGGCACTTCATGCGGAGTACGGTGGTGTGGTGCCGGAGCTGGCCTCGCGGGATCATGTGCGTAAATTATTACCGTTGCTGGATGAGGCGCTGGAAAAAGCCAATTGTGATTTGGCCAGTATTGATGCCATCGCCTACACCGCAGGTCCAGGTTTGATGGGGGCGCTGTTTGTGGGCGCATCGGTGGCGCGCAGTTTGGCGTGGAGTTTGGGTCTGCCCTCGCTGGGGGTGCATCATTTGGAAGGGCATCTGCTGGCCTCGATGCTAGATGACAATCCACCGCCGTTTCCGTTTGTCTGTCTATTGGTTTCTGGTGGCCATACTCAACTGTTTGAGGTCAAAGGGGTGGGGCAATATGAGCTGTTAGGTCAGAGTCTGGATGATGCCGCTGGTGAGGCGTTTGATAAAACCGCCAAAATGCTGGGGCTCTCTTATCCGGGAGGGCCGTTGTTGGCAGAGCTGGCACTGCAAGGTGAGGGTGGGGTTTATCGTTTTTCTCGTCCTATGACCAATCGTCCTGGGCTGGATTTCAGTTTCAGTGGTTTGAAAACTCAAGCGATCACTACTTGGAAAAAGAGCGGCCAAAGTGCTGCGGATGCCGCCAATGTGGCGTTGGCCTTTGAGGAGGCGGTGGTGGATACCTTGTTGATCAAGTGTCGTCGGGCGTTGCAACAGACTGGTGGTTCACGTCTGGTGATTGCGGGTGGGGTGGGTGCCAATCGACGTTTACGCCAGCAGCTGCGAGAAAGCTTGGCCAAAGATCAGGTGGAGGTTTTTTATCCGCGTATCGAGTTTTGCACCGATAACGGCGCGATGATCGCTTACTCGGGGTGTTTGCGTCTGCAGGCGGGTCAGCACGATGAGTTGAACATCAGCGCTCAACCTCGTTGGGACATGCAGAGTTTGGAGGCAGTTATTTAGATTCTTTTTTTGCCAGCCGGTCTCCATTGCCGCTGATAAGTTTGCGGATGTTGCTGCGGTGTCGCCAGAAAAGCAGCGCCGATATAAGAAGGGCGGTGAAGAGGAACAGGGGATTGTTGGTGCTCAGTGTCATATAAAACGGTGCTAGAGCAAAAGCGGTTAGGGCAGAGAGGGATGAGGTACGAAACAGCAATGTCATACTTAACCATGTGGCAATGGTGAGCAGGCCGCATAACCAAGAGAGACCCAGAAAGACACCCAGCGCAGTGGCAACGCCTTTGCCACCCTTGAAACCGAAAAAAATGGGGTAGAGATGGCCTAAAAATGCGGCCAGTGCCGTTAAAGCCAAAATGCCTTCATTACTGGTCAATAGGCGAGCAATCAGAAGGGCAACCAGCCCCTTAAGCAGATCGCCCAGCAGGGTCATGGCAGCGGCTTTTTTGTTGCCGGTGCGCAGGACATTGGTTGCTCCTGGATTGTTGGAACCGATGGTGCGCGGATCTGGCAAGCCCAGTAGGCGACAGGTGATAATGGCTGCTGAGAGTGAGCCAAGCAGATAGCCACCAATGGGGATCAGCAGAAGCCAAAGGGTGTTGTTGTCCATAGAACTGTTTACCGTCTACCAAATTAGAGCGCCATTCTAGCCTATTTACTGCTTGGAAAAAGTCTGTTTGGGAGACTAATTTTACATTTGGAAGCATACATTATGTCTATTGAGGTTAAATTTTTTGCCAGTTTGAGTGAAACTACGGGTCTATCTGCGCGCACCTTGGAGTATCAAGCCGATGTGACAGTGATGGAGGTTTGGCGACAGGCCACTCAGAATTTGGCGCTGCCGAACAATACTTTGGCGGCGCTGAATATGGAGTACGTCGGTTTTCAGCAGGCGGTGCAAGACGGTGATGAGGTGGCCTTTTTTCCACCGGTGACGGGAGGATAAGATGTCCATTATCTTGCATAAGACGGTTTTTGATCCGTGGCAGAGCTTGCAACAACATCAACAGCGACGGCTAAAAAACGGCAGTTTTGGAGCCACGGCCTCGTTTGTTGGCAGTATGCGTGATTTTAATCAGGGTGAAAGTGTCAATAGTATGACGCTTGAGCATTATCCTGGCATGACCGAGCGTGAGTTGGCCAAAATTGTGACGGAGGCGGAGCAGCGTTGGCGTTTGTTGGAGACCTTGATTGAACATCGGGTTGGCGAGATTCAGTTGGGTGAGCCGATTGTGCTGGTTTGTGTCTGGTCAAGCCACCGTAAGGAGGCCTTTGAAGCCTGTCGTTTTTTGATGGAGGAGCTGAAGACACGAGCGCCTTTTTGGAAGAAGGAGGCTTTGCAGAGCGAGAACCAGCGTTGGGTGACAAAAAACAGTGAGAGTTATTGAGAAAAACCGTTTGGAGTAGGAAAAAAAAGGGCTCATCAAAGGGGGTTCGATGAGCCTGCTTTAACAGCAAAGTGGAGAGTATGAAATCTGCTTACGTTATTGAATAAGCAAAAACAGTGCCTGATTTCCACGATGTCTGTTGAGAAAAGCTGTTTAGTGCAGAATGGGCGGTGGTTCAGACTCGGTTTCGATGATGTCATCATCGTCTAAGTCAGGCTCGGGTGAGGCGTGGTGCAGCACCATTTTCCAACTGCCATTAATGCGTTGATAGATGTTGGTGGAGAGCATCACGCCGGTGAAATTACCATCGACCTCAATGTGTTCGCGCACTTGATGGATGGAGAGCAGAGAGTCTTGGGTGTAGTGGATTTCCTCAAGACTGAAACGCAGTCCAACCTCCGACTCAAACAGTTGTCGCCAGCTGTCGCCGACTTCTTCTTGTCCCACCATGCGCGGGATGCCTGGGTGAATGCAGACGATGCTTTTTTCATCAGACCAGATCTCCATCATGGCATCCAAATCGGCATCTTCAATCGCTTGATAAAAGGCCAGCTCAGCCTCTTGCGGGGTCACGAAAACGGGTGCAGCCATCGAACGTTCACATCCTTAACAACTTTAAATAGAACCCCATAATACCTCATGAGTTACCTTTTAGGCATGGGAATTTAAAATCTTATTATTGTATATCTATGTGAGAATCGTTTTTTGGGTGTGGAAAAATGTGGTGTGTTGGAATTTGATGTGGTAGAAACGTCGATTTTCGAATTAAGTCTGGAAAATGAGCGAATTTTCTTAGGGGATGTGGGTGGATATGAACATGAATGAACATGAATGAACAGGCGGGTGACAGTAACTCCAAGGGGGGC
>CAZTQX010000036.1:7549-18517 GCA_964615985.1 uncultured Gammaproteobacteria bacterium
ATGAACATGAATGAACATGAATGAACAGGCGGGTGACAGTAACTCCAAGGGGGGCTCGCGTAAGCAATGGATTGCGGCTGCTCTCTTCTTAATTGTGGCACTTTATTTGTCGACTGTGGTACCGAGCATTGAAGTGGCTTGGGTGACGGGCTTTCTGTTGCTGACCATCTTCTTGTTTGCCTTTGAGGTGGTGGGTGTTGATGTTGCGGCAATAACGGTGATGGTGTTGCTGGGGTTAACGTCACTGCTGGCTCCCATGATGGGCTTGCAGCAGGGTTTGGTGGACACCAAACATCTGTTTGATGGTTTTAGCTCCAATGCGGTGATCTCCATTATTGCGGTGATGATCATCGGTGCGGGTCTGGATCGTACCGGCATGATGAGCAAAGTGGCTTCCTTTATTCTGAAGGTGGGGGGTACGACTGAGGGTCGGATTATCCCGATCATCTCCAGTACCGTGGGAGTGATCTCCTCCTTTATGCAGAACGTGGGTGCAGCGGCTCTCTTCTTGCCGGTGGTCTCGCGTATTTCGGTACGTTCGGGTCTGCCCATGTCGCGTCTGCTGATGCCAATGGGTTTCTGTGCCATTTTGGGTGGTACGGTGACCATGGTGGGTTCCAGTCCCTTGATCCTTTTGAATGATCTGATTTTGACCTCGAATACCGCTCTACCAGAGACGCAGCAGATGGATACCTGGTCTCTGTTCTCGGTGACGCCGATTGGTTTGGCGCTGTTGGCGACGGGGATTCTCTATTTTGTGCTTGCCGGTCGTTTTGTGTTGCCAGTGTGCAAGAGTAAAACCGAAGGTGCTGTGGGTTCCGATGCGATGGGTTATTTCCATGACCTCTACGATGTGGATTTCAAGTTGTTTGAGTTGGTGGTCTCTAAAGTGAGTCCTCTGATTGGCAAACAGTTGGATGATGTCGAAAGCAGTTATCGGGTACGCATTATCGGCAGCAAATACCTTGGTGAAGAGAGCCACGTAGGGCCGGGCAGCATCGCGCGTGATACAGCCATTATAGAAGGTATGGTGCTGGGGGTGATTGCTGCGCCCAAAGATCTAGAAAATTTTGTCAGTGAACATCAGCTCAAGCAACGTGATGAGTTGCGTACCTTTGCCGAGTCGCTCTCCAGTGGCAAAGCGGGGATTGCGGAAGTTTTGATTCGCCCAGGTTCTAACCTCATTGGTAAAAGTGCGCGTGATGTCTGGATGCGTAAAGTCTACGGTTTGGCTATGATTGCACTGCATCGCAATGGCGAAACCAAACGCGAGGGTGATCACATTCGTGATATGCCGTTTCAGGCCGGTGATACGTTGATTTGTCACACCACTTGGGATTCTTTGATGCGCTTGGAGAAGGATCGTAATTTTGTTGTGGTGACCACCGAATACCCACGTGAAGAGCTGCGTCCAAATAAAGTAGGTTGGGCAAGTTTGTTCTTTGGCATCGCGCTGTTTATGGTGCTGTTCACTGACATTCGTCTCTCGGTGGCGCTGCTGACTGGTGCGGTGGGCATGATCCTCTCTAAAATATTGACCATTGAAGAGGCTTACGAGGCGGTGAGCTGGAAGACGGTCTTTTTGTTGGCTTCGTTGATTCCGCTGGGTTTGGCGGTGGAGAGCACCGGCACGGCGAAATGGATTGCCGAACAGACGCTATCGGTGGTGGGCGATATGCCGATTTGGGTGATTCAGGCGGCGGTGGCGGTGTTGGCGACCTTCTTTACCTTGGTGATGTCCAATGTGGGTGCCACGGTGCTGCTGGTGCCACTGGCGGTTAATATCGCCATTGGTGCAGGCGCTGATCCGGCAGTGTTTGCTTTGACCGTTGCGATTGCGACCTCGAACTCATTTTTGATTCCAACCCATCAAGTGAATGCATTGATTATGGGGCCGGGTGGTTATCGGGTGCCGGACTTCATTCGCGCCGGTGGCATTATGACCATTCTTTTCTTGGTGGTCTCTTTGACGATGCTGAACTTGATCTTCTAAGTTCACTTTTCAATAGAGTTAAAAAGGCTTCTCTGATCTTATCAGCGGAGCTTTTTTTTTGGACGAGCGGAAAGAAGAGAGGTAGAGTTGATTAAATATTGTCCATTTTTTATGTTATAGTTTGATCGGATGATACTCACTAAGAGTGAGAAAAATAGCTTAATTGTCGTTAAATTGTGGTTATTTTCAGAAAAAACTCGCTATTTTGTTGTTATCTTTGGGCGCTTTCATAGGGAAGAGACAGCTTAACGAACTTGTGAAAAGTACTGTAAAAGACAACCGAAGTTTATGGAAAAACGAGAGGTTCATGGTGTTAGATATGAAAAATTTTTTAGTAGTGATGGTGTTGCTGCTGTGTTCATCTTTGGCAGCAGCGGAGATTTATCCTCCTTTGCGTGAATCCCACGATCCTGAGTTGCAGGCACAGTTGGAAAAGACCATTGCCAAATTGGGCATGCGGTCGGCGATTAAGAAAAAGACTTTGGCTGTGGCATTGGTTGACGTCACTGATCCAACGGATCCTCATATGGCCTCGGTGAATGGGGATGCGATGTTGTATGCCGCCAGTTTGCCAAAAATCGCTATTTTGCTGGGGGTTTGCCAGCGGGCTGCGGATGGCGAGATCAAGCTGGATAAAAAAACCCTTAAACAACTGAATCGAATGATTCGTAACTCCTCAAACTCTTCTGCCACCGCGATGTTGAATAAGGCCGGTAAACGTTATTTGGCTAAATTGCTGCAATCCCCCCGTTATCGTCTTTACGACCGTAAATACAATGGCGGTTTGTGGGTCGGCAAAGAGTACAGCAAACGGGGTTCTTGGCGGCGGGATCCGTTGCACAACCTTTCTCATGGTGCCACGGCCATTCAGGTGGCACGTTATCTTTATTTGATGGAGACGGGGCGTTTGGTTTCGCCTAGTTACAGTCATTTAATGAAAGGTATTATGGGCAATCCAGCCATCAAACATAAGTTTGTTAAGGGTCTAAAAGCGCGTCCTGGCTCTAAAATTTTTCGTAAATCAGGTTCTTGGCGTAAATGGCACGCAGACAGTGCCATTGTTGAACGTGATGGTCGTACCTACATTGCGGTGGCGTTGGCGGCAGACAGTCGAGGAGGGCGTTGGTTGCCTAAGTTGATTGTGGGGATGGATGATATTATCTTCGCCCGTAAGACCGTACCATCAGTGGCTTTATTACAGAAATAAGTTGATTTTTACGGTGGCCATCAGCCGCCGTTGCAGATGGTTTTGCCCCTCCTCTTTTTTCAGTACCACCATCTTATAACTGTAAAACCAAAAAAAGCCTCATTAATGAGGCTTTTAAATCAGCTCTGTTCAGAGCTGTATTGCAATTGTCTTCACACTACGGTGCTTTTTCAAGCTCCGTCAGTTTGTCCTGATGGTAACTCTCGATCAGACGATGAATTCGCATGGCCAAGGTTTGATGCGCTACGGCTGAATTTTTCCGTTTCACATTGGACATCACGGTGACCATGTAGTGAGTGGGAGGGCGTTTTTTCTTCAGATTGCCTGGTGACTCCACCGTAATCACGGAATTCATCCAGTTGAATTTGTTGCCCATGTATTTGCCGCATTTAAAGCCCTCTTCAGGGACGCACTTATAGTATGAACCGGACTTGAAATAGACCGCTGATTTATTCAATGCAGGGTGAGAGGCGTAACGGATGCGTTTACGAGTGATGTAGAGCAGTCGTTTGATCTCTTGGCTGGAGAAGGCGTCGACGATTTTCCCTTGCTCTAAAAAGAGTAAGAATTTGACCATCTCACGAGGACTGGCTTGGCTGGAGGTACCTGGTACACGGGCTTTGCCGTGGCGGGTAAAAAACCCACCTTGGCGAAAGGCTTTCAGTTTTAAGCCATTACGAGTAATGGATTCATGCAGTACCGTATCCAGCAGTGCCATGCGCTCTTTTACCGGTGTCTTTTTGAAAAAATGTTTTTCCTCTTCAATAGAGACGGGGTATTGAGTGCCGTAATGTTTGATCAGCATCGCTTGCTTCAAGACCATGCTAGCAGCGGCATTGGAGCTGGCGGAGAGCATCCAATCTAGGTAACCCCAGAGATTGGTGGTATCGCCAATTTTGAGTGCGCGCCAGCGCCGTTTTTGGGTCTTGGCATTCCAGATAGGGACTTTGTGATGGTCGTGGATAATAAATCGGTCAGCTATGATTTGGGTATTGCGTAAGATTTTTTCACGCGCTTCGGCATCATCAGGGTAGGTGTCGGCCAAGGCTTGGAAAAGGCCGATGGCAACGGCCAATTTGCCGACACTGCCAGGATTAAACAGTTTGCTGGCTTGGTGTTCGGCGTAGAGGGGGTTGTCGATGTCGCTTAGATCCAGCACCGCAACGCCGTAATCTTCGGCCTCTTTGCCAAGAAATTTTTCAACTGCTTGGCTAAAGGCTCGATCAACCGCAGGAATTTGTAAGTCTGCTTTCTCTTTAAGGCGACTCTGTATCGCATCGAGACCTAGGAAAGCACCACTGGGTAAGATCCCAGCAGGGATCTTTTTCTCTTGACCCAAACGTGATGCTTCTAGGCGTTGAATTTGACTGTAATCGGAAGCGGCTTGATCAAATGGATAGCTCCAGCCGACTTGCGACAGTGCCAGCAGTGGCAGTGCATAACTTAAACGTTTCAATGTTTTCATTGAGCGTTCCTTGGGATTTCGTTGAGATTGACGGTGATCGCTGAGAGATCGGAGAGTGATTCATCCAGCTTATTAAGGTACTTACTGAACTTGGCTTTTTTGCTCTGGACAAAGGGGCGAATTTGGAACAGGACTAATTTGCCATCCAAAAAGCCAAATTCGATGTCCGCAGCGGTGGGTTTGCCATCGGCATCCCGAATTTTGGTGAAGCGTTTATCAACGTCTTTGGAGAGTGTGATTAACTGCTCTACTTCAGATTCTTTCAATACCTCAGAGGTACCGCTAGCATGAATCTTAACGACACCACCGGTTGGCGAGATCTTGCGGCGCATTGGTTCACTGGCCTGTGCAATCAAAGTGACTTCGGCTGTTGTGGCATTGATGCGCACCTGTTCAGAACCTTGGCCATCGACGGCTCCCCCAACACCCTCATTAATAGAAACAGAAAGGGTATTGCGATCACCGGTATCCAAATCTTGGGTGACCATAACACCGGATTTATCCGCATCCACGCTGCGCAGCAGCAAAATGGAGGGGTAAACGTGTTCGGGTTCAGTCATGTACGCCTGACGCCATGAATAAGCCCGTTCGGTGAAGGGCGATGCCCAGACGCGTAAAATGGCATCGTAGATGTTGTCAAAACCGACGACGTTAGGCACGGTCAAGTTGAGACCGGCACCGGTGAAACCAGGCAGATCTTCAACGTTGGTATCACTGCGAACAAACACACCGTAACTGCCCTCTTTACCAAAGGCTTGCGCCATGCCTACTTTTAATTTATCTCGGAACTCTTGGCCTGGGTCGGAGTTTTTGATCCAATTGCGTAACCAACTGAGCAGATCTCTGCTTTGTGTCAGGCGAATGTCGACATCGTTGCTGGTGGCGTTGATCAGGTTGTATTGGAATTGCAGGGTTTGAAAAACTGTGTTGCCGCCTTCGCGGGTGGGTTGAGCCAACAGTTCGCGGAAGATGCCAAAGGGAATCACCAAACCTTCGGTGACGGTTTCGGGGAAGAAGTGTTTCAATTCGCCTAGATTGGCGGCTTTCGGCCCCACGGTGCGACCGGCATCGGTGGCGCGCAGTTCACTGAGCAGAATGAGGTCTTTTTTCTCCAGCTCCAGTTTGTCCAGATCAGGACGAATGATGACATCTTCGGTGATATCTTCGCCGCCAAAGATTTTGTCCCACTCAGGACCGTCTTCGACTAAGTTCACCACTCCTCCGGCACTGGCAGCCAGCACGACTTTTTTGCCATCCTCTTTTTCCAGTTCGCGCAGTAAATAGTCATCCACTACCACGTTAGGGATACCCAAATTACGTGCGAGCAGTTGCACATGGGAGAGTGAGTTTCCTGCCCCTTGGGTCAACACCCCCGCAACGGGTGGCAGATCAGGTGTGGTCACGGGCAGCAGGTAGATGCTGTCACGTTGGAATTTGCTCATGTCCTCTTGGGCTTTAACGCGCAAGGTACCGCGCGCTAGACCGGGGTTGAGGCGTTGCAAGCCAACCCCTAAGGTTTTGCCAAAGAAGGTGTGTTTCAGACCGGCCAGTTGGTTAAGATCTTTGACCAAGGTGTCGAGGACTTCAGCAAAAAAGAGCAAAGCGCTGCCGCGCATTCGATCTTGGGTGTAGTGATAGGCCAGCGGTTCAATGTCGGCCAGATGCGAGACGATGTCATTAAAGTGAAACCCCAGCCCTTGTGCGACCCAAGCGGGTACGTTTTGCAGATAATCCAGCTCTTTTTTGTAGATATCGAGCGGTAATTCTTTCTTCTGCAGGCGTGCCAAGCTGGCGCGGGCGGCGGCCCACTGGCGTTTGGAGAGCATGCCGGAGCCGTACAGAGCAGCCAAGGAGTGATCCATCCATTTTAGCCGTTGAGTGCGATTGGCGGTGTGGAGGTTTTCCAGCAGTAAATTGCCCGCCACATAGACTTTTTGTTCCAGAACACGGCTGGTTTGCAGTGAATTGTACATCGCCTTGGTGCTGCCCATCAGATCCATGGTTTCTCGGATCATGAGCATCAACCAGCCCCCCAGTTTGAGCTGTTCAACGGGGTCATTGACCCCCTCCAGCTGTTTGGCTGAGGCCTTGAGGGCAGCTTTGACCGCACCGTCATTGACCATCTTGGCAAGGTTGTCGAGCTGAGTACTAAAGCCACCAGGTTGGTAGAGTTCGTCGATGACCACCGCCAGATCGTTGTAATCTTCATGCAGATCATTGGGGGCTTTTTGGTTTTGGTAGTCGCGTACTCGAGTTGAATCACCGCTGTCAGGTTTAGCATGAATTTTATTTCTTAAATGAGTAAAACCTCGATCTTCAGCGGCTAAGTTGGAGGACATTTGCCGTACTTGAGTGATCAGAGGTGATTGCCCCATGTAGGGCAGCAGGCGTACGGCTTCTCGTAACAGGATAAAACGTTCATGTCGCCAGATGGGAATGCCTAAGAGCTTGTTTAACAGCTCAAGGCTGCGGCCTGATTCATCCTCGGCTTGCAGTGCACCGCGATAGAAACGGGCGCGGCGAAAGATCCAGCCATCATCGGCTTCACGCAAAAATTGTTCGACCAAGATGGATTTGAGCAGCGGCAAAGCATCTTCGCGCTCAGGAAATTTTTCCACATCCAAGTCGGCCAAGACATTGGCGATGTAATAACCCTCTCCTCGCAAAGCGAGGGTGCGCTGGTTCCATTCACCGTGCTGTACTCCACCGCCGTGTTTACGACAGGCGAAGGGTTTGGGCGGTAGGATGGTGCCGTCGGTGCAGTACCAGCGAATACGGCGAAAAGGCCCTTTACGGGCTTTTTTCATCTCTTGGATCCAGCCTCGGGCCAGTTGTCTGGCATCGATCTCTGAGCTGCTGGGAGCGGCCGTTGCGACGGATGCATAAGTTGCACAGAGGACGATTCCAATGAGCAATAAGCGTTGAGGTATCATTGATGCTCCATATTTCATATGTGTTAAGCGTTTGAGCTGTTGCCAGCTAAAAAATTATAATTCGGATGCGGCGCGCCAGCGATAACCGATGTGCAGCAGCGCTGCTCCAACGAGCCACGCGAGGCAAATACTAAGGGTTAACCAGCTGAGTTCGGGTACTGAGAGGTCTAAAAAGCCCCAGTCGGTCAGCGCTAAAATCAGTACGGATCCAAAGACCTTAAAGACGCGATAACCAAGCATGTCGATCCACGCTTTGGCCTGATAGATCAAAACGGGGCTGAGAGGCACATACAGCAGCTCTTTTGAGGTGCGCGAAATGGAGTAAGCCAAAGAACGGTCGCTCAATTTCATTGCGGCACCAAACATCAAACCTCCGTTTGACATGAAGAGTATCGAGGTGCTGAAGAGCATCAGTGGTTGGGCGAGTAGGCCGGCAACCACGCCTAAGTAGTGGTAAATCAGCGGGCTAATAATCAAATTAATCAGCAGTGAAATGGCGCTGAGAATAAAGAAAAAATCAGCTAAAAAGGCGGTGCGAGGATCTCGTTCCTGAAAAGCGTCCTGAACGCTATTCATAAATTGGTAGTCGACAATGGTTGCTGCCAGTTGCCCCAGCAGAGCCACGATGGCGATCAACGTGAGATAGCGGCTGTTGGTCAAAACGCGCCAGCTACCTTGGGGTTTCTTTTCTTGGGAGCCATCTTGTTCGCCGTAGAGTCCCAGACGGTACATGGCGATGGTGAGCAACACCAGTAGAGCGATGATGCCAGCGGCAACCAGCAACAGGTCAGGGGTTTCCAGTGGGGTGTATTTGATCGTCAGGCTGGCGATGCCACTGCCGACCATGCCACCGGCAACGCCGCCCGCACCGACGATGCCATACCAGCGTTTGCCCTCTTTGCTGGTGTAGAGACTGTTGGCTAGGCTCCAAAATTGCTCGACCAAGACCACGCTAAAGATGTCGGCGAAGATGTGCAAGCTGGCCGCCAAGATGGCGTCGGGTTCCGACATCATGACTCGAAACAGCAGCAATACGGCGATAAAGAGGGTGCAAGAACCCAGAACGATGTGGAAACGACTGTGGTTTTTGACCACCAGGTGGTAGACGCTGAGTACCAGAGTGAGAATAACCGCAGTGGCGATCCAGACGTAGGGTAATTTCTCTGCTCCCAGATATTCGATGAACAGTGAGCGGCTGGCAGGTTTGAGTTGGTAATAGGCGGTGATGATTAAAAAGAAGTTAATCGAAAGAAAAACGGCGCGTATAAATAGGTTGTTAGCCCATTGTCGAGAACGGGTTGTTCTTTCACTCTCTGAAACTGTAGTTGTCATATTCCGCATTCCATTTTTATAGTCGTCTACCATCCTGAGAACGGTGTTGGGTAAGTTGCTTTGATTGTTCTTCCTTGAAGCACTTAATGCCAATAACCGCAATATTCGTCTATTCCAAGTGGAAGAATAGCGTCTTAAGTATCACAATTTTCTGACAGTATAGTGCAATTTTAGCCCCGTTATTCCCTCTAACTTTATCTCGTATCGTTCTTAAAATTAAGAGGGTTGCTGTTTGATAGAGATCATGATCGGAGTGGCGGGCTAAGTGTATGTGCCTTTGTGGTGCTTTGCTTGAGGTAACTATGCCAGTGGTGTGGGTTTGTTGGCCATTCGTCAGTTGGGATGGATTTAGGTTGGGTCAGAGATAATAATTTTTCTGTGTGTTTATAAAAAAATAGGTGCTTAAAGTGTATGTTTGACATACGTTCAACGGCTGTTATGCGGCTTTTTTTAGCTCTAACATTGTCTTGATTGAGTTGATAAGCATTTTTTGACGGGTTGCGAGATTCGTGCAGTCTGCTAAAGGAAAGCAAAGAATGGAGCATCAGGAGGCTGGTATGTGTGGTGTTATTGGCAAGGGAGCGGTGTTGCTCGTGGGGTTGTTGCTGTTGTCAGCGTGTGGTGACAAGGGCAGTGCGGATAAAGAGGCGCATAAGAAAGCGGTGTTAACTGATCCAGAGGGTCTAGCAGGCAGCCTTTACTATCGTAAATTGGATCGACAAGGAGATGTTTTGTCGGTGCATGCCGAGCGTTGGAATTGTGTTTTAGATCAACGCAGTGGCTTGATTTGGGAAGCCAAGAGTGGCGATGTGGGTTTGCAGCATCGAGACAATACCTACAGTTGGTTTGATCCGAGTATCAAAGGCGATAAGCGTGAGCAGGGACGCAAAGATGGTGGTGAGTGTGTCCAGAGTGAATGCGATACGTTGGCTTATCAAAAAAGTTTGAATCACGTTCAGGTGTGTGGGCGCAGTAACTGGCGTTTGCCAACCCGTACAGAGTTGAAGTCGTTGCTGGAAAAAGAGAAGGCTTATTCTGAGCCGTTGGTGAATGGGTTCTTCTTTGCCAATACGCTGGCGGAAGGTTATTGGAGCAACAGCAGCTACAAAGATTATAAAGCCTATGCTTGGGGGGTGTTATTCAGTAATGGTCGCGAGGGTTATGGTTATAAGTCCAGCCCGCTGCATTTGCGTCTGGTCAGTGATTCTGACGAGATTTTGGCGAAAAAATCAGGTGTGACGGATTAGAGTTCATCTAAGCGTTTTTTGGGTTTCCTGGTAGCAGTAGTAGATGCTGACCATATCCAACAGCTTTTTTGCACTGACGGGTTTGCTGATGTAACCGTCCATGCCAGCGGCCAAACAGAGCTCCTCGTCGCCCTGCATGGCGTTGGCGGTCATGGCCAAAATAGAAATGTGTTGCTGGTTGTGTTCCACAGCTCGAATGGCTTGGGTGGCTTCCAGTCCATCCATAATGGGCATCTGCATGTCCATTAAGATCAGATCAAAATGGCCTTTTTTCCAGAGTTGAAGCGCTTGTTGGCCATTTTCGGCAATGGTGACCTGATGCCCCTGTTTGTTGAGAATGCGCGTTGCTACTTTTTGGTTAATGGCGGTATCTTCAGCCAATAAAATAGTCAGTTGCAGATCGTTTGGCACCTGAATTTCCTGGGTGTCATATTCCTTGATTGGCAGTTGTTCGATCTTTTCAAAACTCAATTCAAAATGAAATGCAGAGCCGTGTCCCAAGCGGCTCTCTAACCAAATCTTACCGTGCATTAAGGTCAGTAATTTACGACAAATGCTGAGGCCAAGGCCGGTGCCACCATAACGTCGAGTGGTAGAGCCATTCGCTTGTGAAAAGGAGCTGAAAATAAGTTGTTGTTTCTCTGTACTGATCCCAATGCCGCTGTCACGGATGCAAAAATGCAGGCGAACGGTTTCGTTGCTTACCGACAGATTTTCTGTTTTCGAGGCCAAGCTGATGGGGTGTAGCCATATTTTGATGTAAAACAATTTCCCTAAAAAGTTGCAAACGG
>CAZTQX010000037.1:0-12908 GCA_964615985.1 uncultured Gammaproteobacteria bacterium
ATCAACCCACAGCCGATCCGCACTCTTGCCCCTCTTTCGGGTAGAATAAGGCACTTTTTTATTATCGTTAGCAATCAAGAGGACAGCTCCCCGTGCTTGAGGAATACAGAAAACACGTTGCAGAACGGGCCGATCAAGGCCTGCCTCCCTTGGCTTTGGATGCGGCACAGGTCGCATCATTGGTGGAGCTGCTGAAAGCGCCGCCTGCCGATGAAGGGGAATTTTTGCTGGATCTGCTGACCGAGCGCGTGCCGCCGGGAGTGGATCAGGCCGCTTACGTTAAGGCCGCTTTCCTGTCGGCATTGGCCAAAGGTGAGGCCAAATCCCCCATGATCGACCAACAGCACGCCACCCGTCTGCTGGCCACCATGTTGGGGGGTTACAACATTCAGCCCCTGATTGAACTGCTGGATCTTGACGAAACCGCAGCGGTGGCCGCCGCAGGCCTCTCTAAAACTCTACTGGTCTACGATGCCTTTCACGATGTGGAAGCCAAAGCAAAACAGAACAGCTACGCCCAACAGGTGATGGAGTCGTGGGCAGAAGGCGAATGGTTCACCGCCAAAAGCCCACTGCCAGAGAGCATCACCGTCACCGTCTTTAAAGTCGATGGCGAAACCAACACCGATGATCTTTCTCCCGCCACCGATGCGTGGAGCCGCCCTGATATTCCCCTGCACGCTCAATCCATGTTGGTCAGCAAAATGCCCGACGGCCTACAAACGGTGGTGGAGCTGAAGAAAAAAGGTCATCCCTTGGCCTATGTGGGCGATGTGGTCGGTACCGGCTCGTCGCGCAAATCGGCGATCAACTCCGTGTTGTGGCACATGGGCAAAGAGATCCCCTTTGTGCCTAATAAACGCCAAGGTGGGGTGGTGATCGGTGGCAAAATTGCGCCGATCTTCTTCAACACCGCCGAAGATTCCGGCGCGTTGCCCGTCGAATGTGATGTCAGCCAGATGCAGATGGGCGATGTGATTACCCTCCGTCCTTATCAAGGCACGGTGGAGAACGAAGCGGGTGAGGTGATCGCCAAGTTCGATCTGAAGCCGGTGACGATGGCCGATGAAGTGCGTGCGGGGGGTCGTATTCCGTTGATTATCGGCCGTGGTTTGACCGAAAAAGCCCGTGAATCGCTGGGTAAAGCGCCGACAGACCTCTTTATTCGCCCCGCTGAAGCGGCAGAGAGTGAGCGTGGTTTTACCCAAGCACAGAAAATCGTCGGTCGGGCTTGTGGAGTGACAGGTGTTCGTCCGGGCAGCTACTGCGAGCCGAAGATGACCACCGTCGGTTCACAAGACACTACTGGCGCGATGACTCGTGATGAGCTGAAAGAGCTGGCCTGTTTGGGTTTCTCAGCGGATCTGGTGATGCAGAGTTTCTGTCACACCGCCGCCTACCCGAAACCGGTGGACATCACTTTGCAGCACGAGCTGCCCGACTTTATGCACACCCGCAGTGGTGTGGCGCTGCGCCCAGGTGACGGCGTGATCCACTCGTGGCTGAATCGCATGCTGCTGCCCGACACCGTCGGTACCGGCGGTGATTCTCACACCCGTTTCCCGATTGGCATCTCGTTCCCTGCCGGTTCCGGTCTGGTGGCCTTTGGTGCGGCCTTGGGCATGATGCCGCTGGACATGCCCGAATCCATTTTGGTGCGTTTCAAAGGCGAAATGCAGCCTGGCATCACCCTGCGTGATCTGGTCAACGCCATCCCTTATACGGCGATTCAGAAAGGTCTGCTGACGGTGGAGAAAGCAGGTAAGAAAAACTGCTTTAACGGTCGCATTATTGAAATCGAAGGGCTGCCGGATCTGAAAGTCGAGCAGGCGTTTGAGCTGTCCGATGCCTCGGCGGAGCGTTCTGCCAACGCCTGTACCGTGCGTTTGGGCAAAGAGTCGGTGGCCGAGTATCTCAGCTCCAATGTGACCCTGTTGAAGTGGATGATCGGCAACGGTTACGGTGATGCCCGTACCTTGGAACGTCGAGCAGCGGCGATGCAGGCGTGGTTGGACAACCCTGAACTGCTTGAACCGGATGCGGATGCCGAGTACGCCGAGATCATTGAGATTGACCTCAACGAGATCAAAGAGCCGATTCTGGCCTGCCCCAATGATCCTGACGATGTGAAGCTGCTCTCCGATGTGGCGGGTGTTGAGATTGACGAGGTCTTTATCGGTTCGTGTATGACCAACATCGGTCACTATCGAGCGGCGGGCAAAGTGTTGGAGGCGGCGGATCAGACCATTCCTGGGCGTTTGTGGATTGCACCACCGACCAAAATGGACGAACGTCAACTGACCGAAGAGGGTTATTACAGCATCTTTGGTAAAGCCGGTGCGCGCATTGAGATGCCAGGTTGTTCCTTGTGTATGGGCAATCAAGCACGGGTGCGGGACGGTGCGACGGTGGTTTCCACCTCAACGCGCAACTTCCCCAACCGTCTTGGTAACGGCGCAATGGTTTATCTGTCGTCGGCTGAGTTGGCGGCGGTGGCTTCGTTGTTGGGACGCATTCCGACGGTGGCAGAGTACATGCAGCACATGCAGAGCATCACGCCGATGGCCGATGATATTTACCGCTATCTGAATTTTGATCAGATCAGCGAGTATCAAGAGGTGGCGGATAAGGTGATTCCGGTGGCCATTGCTTAGGTAAGATTGTGGTTGTTTGATGTTGGGGCGAACCGTGTGTTCGCCCTTTTTTTTGGTTACGGGTTTAATAGCTCACTGATGCGAATGGCGGTTTGCAAGGCGCGTTTGCCATCTTCACCGCTGACGATGGGGCGGCTGCCGCTGCGGATGGCCTCAATGAAGGCCTCGGTCTCGGCCATAATTGCATCGCTGTTGTCAAAATGGGTCTCCTGTTTAATGATCTCAGGAATGCCTGCTGCGTTTTCCATCTCGCCTTTTTGATAGGTGTTGAGGGTTTTGTTCTGAAAATCGACGCTGATGCAGTGATCTTGCTGGAAGAAGCGCATTTTGCGTTCGGTTTTGACACTGACGCGGCTGGCGGTGACGTTGGCCACACAGCCGTTTTCAAACGCCAGACGCACGTTGGCGATGTCGATGTCGTTGGAAAGCACCGAGGTGCCACTGGCAGCGATCTCTTTGACCTCGGAGCCGACGATGGTGAGAATGATGTCGATGTCGTGAATCATCAGATCCAAGATCACGTTCACATCCGCGCCGCGCGGGGTGAAGGGCGCGAGACGATGGGACTCGATGAACATCGGCTTCAGTCCCGTCTGATCCAGACTCAAAAGGGCGGGGTTAAAGCGTTCCAGATGTCCCACTTGCAGCACCAGATTTTTTTTCTTGGCAATGTCCACCAACTCTTGTGCTTGGGCAACGGTGACCGTGATCGGTTTTTCCACCAACACATGGCTGCCCGCTTGCAGGAAATCCTTGGCCACTTGGTAGTGAGAGGCGGTGGGGGAGGCGATGCTGACCAGATCGACCTTGCCGAGCAGTGTTTGATAATCGCTCAAGGCTTGGGTGTCGAGACGGCTGGCGATCTCTTGGGCGCGCTTGAGATCGGCATCCACCACGGCGGTGAGATTAACGCCTTCGATATTGTGGTGTTTTTCGGCGTGATATTGACCCAAATAACCGACACCGATGACCGCACTGTTGAGATTTTTCATAGGATGTATTGCCACTGACCAAGGAAGTCGGCGAGTATTCCATAAATCCCAGCGTTTTGGCTAGCTTATCGTGGCCAGAGCATCATCTAGATCTTGGGCGGAGTCGTAACGTAGGATGGCTTTTTTGGCCAGCAGACGGTTTAAAATCGGCTGAAATTGTCTTAGTGGTTTGGGCAAAATCGGCAGTGGTGAGAGCCGATGTTGGGCAATCACAGCGGCAATGCGGTCGCCTCGATAGGGCAGCTCACCGGTTAACATCTCGTGGAAGACAATGCCGAGACTGTAAAGATCGGTGGTGGGACTGAGAGGTTCGCTGAGCGCCTGTTCGGGACTCATGTAGTGTGGTGTGCCGAGCACTTCGCCATGCAGGGTGAGATCGCTGTGGGAGAGCATCTGTTTGGCCGCGCCAAAGTCGATCAAGACAGGGGTGTTGGCATCCCGAAACATAATGTTGGTGGGTTTGATGTCGCGGTGCAGTACGCCGTGTTCGTGCATGTGGCTCAAGGCTTGGCTGAGCTGACGAAGGATACTGAGGGCTTCATGGGGTTGAATTTTGCGGCGCGACATTTTTTCTCGCAGGGAACCGTTACGCAGATGCTCCATGACGATAAAGACGGTGTTATCGCTGATGCCTTGACTGTGCAGCTGGACAATATTGCGATGTTCCAGCTTGGAGATCATTTCGTACTCTTGCACAAAGCGCCCTAATACTTGGGTGTCGGAGGTGTTGCTGGGCAGCAATTTGAGCACTACTTTTGGGCCATCTTTGAACGATTCGGCTAAGTAGGTTAAGGCTTGGCCACCGGCACCCAAACGATAAAGAGGCCGATAACCTTGTACTAACATGTGGTGACCGAACTCGGCGCTGGCGGTGACATCGATTGTTTTGTTGGTGTTCTGCGGTGGTTGCAGCTCCAGCTGATGGGAGAGTGCTTCGGAGATGCTGTTGAGGAAGTCCGCTTTGCTGAAATTCTGTTTGACGATGTAGTCAAAAGCACCGTTGCGAATGGCTTTGACCGCCAGCAGTTCATCACCATGAGCGGTCATGAGAATAATGCTGCTGTTGCATTTTAGTTGGCGTAGCTCACCCAAAATATCAAGGCCGTTGCGTTCTCCTGGGGTGTAATCAAGCAGGTAGTCGAGCAAAATAATATTGTATTTTGCATGTAGAACTTCGTGCATAGCGATGTTACTTTTGAGACCTTCGCGCTCTTCGATCGCCGCATTGGGGTATTTTTTTGTTAAATAATGGTGCAGCAGGCGACGAAAATCGGAGCTGTCATCAATAATTAAAATTGAGGGCGGCTTTTCTATTTCATGGTTGATGGCTTGCAATGAAATCATGATCTACTCGTAAAACACTTCGGTGGTGGTGAGAAGGTTTTCCAGATATTCGATGAGTTGATTCTCTTTGCTTTGGTTCTCTTGCTGAGCCGCTTGCTCTAATTTTTCTCCTAGGGTTGCCATATTGGCAAAACCATAACTGCCCGCAGTGCCTTTGAGGTTATGGCCAATTCGAGCAATGGCATGATGGTTATGATCATTGAGTGCTTGGCGCAGATAAAGTGTGTCTTTATGGCGATTCTCTAAGAACAGCGGAATTAGTTCTTTCAGATCAAGATCAATGGTGACATGGTGAGGATGTTCGTTCACGGTTTTTGGCTCATATGTGTAAGTGAAGAGGTGATGATGTCGAGCAATTTTTGACGTTGCACGGGTTTGGTCAGCAGTTCGCTACAGCCCTGAGAGAGGTAGTGTTGTCGGTGGCTGTGGTCGGCGGTTAGGCCGATGATCGTGCTGTTTTCTCGTTGTTGCTCTTTCTCCCAGAGGCGTATCTTTTGTGTGGCTTGCAAGCCGTTCATAATTGGCATTCTCATATCCATTATAATTATCTGGTAGGGGTTTTGTTGATGCATCTCGACTGCTTGTTGGCCGTTATGAGCGAACTCCAATAAATAATCAGAGCCTCGCAAGTAAAACTTAAGCAGCAGGTGCATCTCTTCCATATCATCAACAATCAGCAAGCGCGGTGTTGTTTCTGTTTGTTGTTGTGCATTATTCAAAGGCTTCTTGAGAGAGCGCATTTTATCTTGATGTTGCTCAGGTTCTATTAGTTGTGTTTCTATTAGTTGTGTATTCCGTGCGGCGGCAGAGAGTGCTTCATTGACCAGCTGCAGGAGTTTTTCAGCTTCGTGTTGAATGTGATTGAGCAGTGCCTGTTCTTCCTTGTCATGCTTTTTGGCCTGTAATATTTCGCTGAAACCGAGCAGGTTGGTCAGAGGGGTTTTGAACTCATGGCTGATGGCGGAGAGGAAATGTTGTTTGATGTTGTCACTTGGATTGTCAGCACAAAGCTGACATTTAGCAAAAATAGCGTTTTCAGTGTGTGGTTCAGGAGGCATCCGTTGGTGGCCTGTAATCATCAGTTAAGAGTTAGGGCTACATCATCTAATAAGTCATCTGATTAATATCCGACCAAATGATTGGCTGTTGTTTTTAGGTTTGGGTTTTGAGGTGACGAACGATGTCACCACGGGCTTGTTTGAGGATTGACTCTTGGCTGAGGTTATTGAGAATGGTTTTCACCACCTGTTTTGGGCCGGTTTCTCCCCATGATTTGCCTTGAGAGAAATATTGCTCAGCCGCTTGACCGACAATAAAGGTGCTGTAGTAGGCCACTGCGCCTTGGGCGCTGGCGGTGAGCAGGGTGGATAGACCGGCGCTGCCCGCTTTGAGCGCCGAGGAGATTAGATTGACCCCCCAGACGGTGGCGATCAGCAGCACCATCTGTGCACCAATGGTTTTGATCAATTGACCGGCTTCATCGCGTTTGATCTCCATGCCGTAGATGCGCGCCAGATGCACCACCATGGTGGCATCCACCGCCGAGGCGGCCACGATGTCAGCGATGGGGATCGGGTTCAGCGCCACGGCCACCCCTTTGGTGACGCAGTAGGAGCGCACCACCCGTTCGGCTATGTTGTGTTTGGCGGCGATGATGCGCGTCGCCACTTGGTCGCTGAGTTTTCCGGCAAACAAGCTGGCGTTGAGAGCCGAGAGGGTATGGCCTTCGTGTTCCAGCAGTTGCCAGAGATAGTTGCGCAGTTGGGAGACATCGGCGTCAGGGGTTTTGTAGATTTCTTCTTCGTTGCCCGCCTCATCCACATGAATGTAGAGCCGTTCGCTGGGCAGTGCCGAGGCGGTCAGAATGTGGTTGTTGGGCAGCAGGTCTGCGGTGCGCTGTTGTAGATGTTCGAGGATCAGGTTGCGCTCTTTTTGCGTGTAGCGGTCAATCTTGTTGAAGATCAGCAGCATGGGGCGGTTCTCTTGTGCCAAGGTGCGCAGAGCAACCAGCTCGCTTTCGGTCAAATCGCCGTCCACCACAAACAGCACCAAGTCGCTGCGCCCGGCCACTTCGTGTGCCAGTCGCTCACGATCTTCGCCAGAGATCTCATTGATGCCCGGGGTGTCGATGAGAAACACGCCGTCGCTCTGAAACTGCTGCCAACCGGCAAAGTTGGCTTGGGTGGTTTCACCGTGCAGGGCGCTGACTCCAAAACGGGTCTTCCCCAGCAGGGCGTTGAGCAGCGCTGATTTGCCGACGCTGACGCGGCCAAAGACGGCGATGTGCAGATGACCGTGCTCCATCTTCTCCAGCATCTGCTCCACCTGTTGGTAGTCGTCCGCCAGAGAGTCCCGAATGGCTTTGGGAATACGGTTGTCGTGCAGCAGCGTGCGCAGGCTCTCCTGCGCCAGATCCAATGGTTCGGGAGTGTCATCGGGTTCTGTGGAAGTTTTTGCGCTGTTTTTTGATCTCTTCAAAGACCATTTGGGCATGTTTTCGCGCATGATGTTCCAGATCTTCACGCAGGTTCTCCTCGAACAGATGGATGGCGTGTTGGGGTTCCAGCTTGCCAAAGGTGTGCAGGGTTTGGGCAACGGATTTGCCCAAACTCTCGAAAATCATCCCGTAGGCGACGGCGTGCAGCAGGCTACCGGTGAGGGTGCCGATGCCGGGAAAGGATTTAAACACATTTCCAGCGATGGCGAGTATCATCGGCAAGGTTTTTCCCACATGTTTGCCTGCGATGCTGATAAAACGTTTAATGTCGATCTCTTGAATGGGGATGTCGTAGAGTTTGCCCAGGCTCTGCACCAACTGAATGCCGAGATAGCCTTGGATTAGCAGATCGGTGCCAGGAGTGACCGCCGCCATTGCGCCGATGATGGCTTTGCGGGTGTAACTTTTGACAATCGCTTGGCTCTCTTGCAGGCGGTGGTTGCTGAGGGCATTTTCCAGTTTTTGTTGGCCGAGCAGCAGAAAGCCGTCATCGCGGGATTGATGCAGTTGACAGAGCTGTTCGCGGGTACTCTCCAGATAGTGGCTCAGGGCTTTCACCTCTGCTGGGCGGGTGCGAGTAATGCGCTCTTCGCTGCCGTCGGCTTGTACTCGGATCACCTCTTGTTGGCCGCCGCTCTGCACCGGAATCACGGGGATGTCGTTCTTTTTAAGGTGCTCTTGCAAACGCTTTTGGATCAGTTCCAGTTCCGTTTGTGAGTAGCGGTCAATTTTGTTCAGTACCAAAGCCAGCGGTTTTTGCCACTCAATCAGGGTTTCCAGTTCGTGGTACTGCTCACGAGTCAGGTCGCCATCACAAAGGTAAAGCACCAGATGGGCGCGTTTTGCTTCGTCTTGGGAGAGTTGGCTGCACTGGCCATCAGGTTCAAACAGACCAGGCATGTCGGTGAGAATTAGGGCTTGCTGTTTTTCTGAGAGCCAGTGGTAATTCTGAATGGTTTGGGTGGTGCCGCTGCGGGGGTCGGTCTCTACTTCGGCTCCCGGCAGCAGGGCGTTGATCAGGGCGCTTTTGCCCATGCTGACCGCGCCAAACAGCACCACATGCACCTCTTTGGCCGCTTGACGTTGTTGCAGTTGGTGCAGCTCTTTTTGCGCGGCAATGACTTCGATGCCTTGTTCACTGGCCTGTTGCAGTTCTTCATGGAACTGCTTTTGTGAGGGTGGTTTTTGCAGCTGTTGTGGGCTGATTTTTTGGCGTTTTTTAGGACGTAACACCCCCCAGAAAAGGCGCACAAAAAAGCCCGAAAGCAGAAATAGGCCACCGGCGTAGAGGGCGATAAACCAGCCCGATTGCTCGGCCAGCAGCGCCCAGACATTGAACAGGCTTTCGGTCAGCAGCAGCACCATCAGCAGGGCGATGGCGAAGGCGATAAAAACCAGCAGGGTGGTGAGCAGCCTCAAGGTGGCTTTGGGGAGTGTGGGCAACAGTTTCATGGCGGAGATTTTAACAGCTTTTAAAGTCCGTTCGTTACTCTGGCCAGTCGATAATAAACTCTTGGTAAAAATCCTCTTCGATAAACTCTTCTGAGACCGCCCAGCCTCGGATGGAAATGCCCGCTTGATGCACCGTGTCGGCACTGCCGGAGATCAGTGGATGCCACGGCAGCAACTCTTTGCCTTCGGCCAAGAGACGATAGGCGCAGGTGGGAGGCAGCCATTCGAACTGATCGGGTTTATGCGGGCTGATTTGAGCGCACTCAGAGACCAGTTGCAGTCGTTTAGAGTAGTTTTTGCAGCGGCAACTGTCGTGATCCAGCAAGCGACAGGCAACGCTGGTGTAGTGCAGCTCGCCATTTTCCTCGTCTTCCAGCTTTACTAAACAGCAGCGTCCGCAGCCGTCACAGAGGGATTCCCACTCGTCGTGTGAAAGCTCGAAAAGGCTTTTTTGTTGCCAGAAGGGTGGGGTGTTTTTGCTCATGATAGTTTTTATGGGGTGTCCTGATGGGACTGGATTATATCAATGTCTCAGATAAAAAAACCGCCTCGCGCCACAACTCAAAATATTCCCTCTGAGAGGCGGCAATCACCGAGCGCGGTGTGAGTGAGTTTTGAAATACGACCTCACCTTCCAGCGTGCAGCTTTGTCCACCGGCCTCGCTCAAAATCAGTTGACCGGCGCTGTAGTCCCATAATTTCTGTTGGCCATGCAGATACAATTGCACTCGACCGGCAGCAAGCCAGCACCAATCCAACGCTCCTGAACCAAAACTGCGCTGTGAACTGTAAGGTGGGTTGCTGGCAATCTGTGCAGCCAACGGTTTTGGCAGGCGTTTAAAGTCGATCTGCGCTATGCAGTTGCTCAGCGGCATTGTCGCCTTGTTGCTTGCTTGCAGGCGCTCGCCGTTTAACCAAGCTCCCTCGCCAGCCAGTGCGCTAAAACACTCTTCGCGGGTGGGATCGTAGATCAAACCGAGCTGAACCTCGCCATTGACCAGCAGTGCCAGTGAGATGGAGAAACAGGCAATGCCGGACGCAAAATTACTGGTGCCATCCAGAGGATCAAGTACCCAGAGGGCGGTTTGGCTTTGCTGTATCAAGGCGTTCTGTTGTGACTCCGACATCTCTTCACCCAGCAAGGCAATTTCTGGCCACTGTTGTTGCAGTGCGTGAGTGATTTTATCTTGGCAGGCGTGGTCGGCTTCGGTGACGATGCTGCCATCGCGCTTAAAGTGGCGCTCCATGTGGCGAAAACGCGGCATTAACTCGCTGGTTGCGGCTTCACGTAGCAGGATTTCGAGCTGTTGCAACATTGATTGGTCGATTTTCATGCGATATCCGTTGACTAAAAGGCAGACAAAAAAAGACCCGCTGGCCATGAGGCCAAGCGGGTCTTTTTAGTCAAGGGCGTTAAGCTTATTTTTTAGCGTTACGCTCTTTGGTCTCTTTGATCACCGCTTCTGCGACGTTCTTAGGACATGGAGAGTAGTTGTCAAACTCCATTGAGAACTGGCCACGACCGGAGGTCATGGTACGCAGATCACCAATGTAACCGAACATTTCACTCAATGGCACGTTGGCTTTGATGCGCACGCCGGTAGGGGTGGAATCTTGACCTTGGATCATGCCACGGCGACGGTTCAAATCACCGATCACATCACCAACGTGATCATCGGGGGTGAACACATCGACTTTCATGATCGGTTCGATCAGCTGAGCACCGGCTCTGGGCATGGATTGACGATAAGCGCCTTTGGCTGCAATCTCAAACGCCACCGCCGAGGAATCAACGGCATGGAAGGAACCATCCATCAAGGTGACTTTGAAATCTAAGCAAGGGAAACCGGCCAAAACACCTTGGTGCATGCTGTTTTTGAAGCCTTTTTCAATCGCAGGCCAGTACTCACGAGGGACGTTACCGCCGGTGACTTTGGATTCAAAGACAAAACCACTGCCCGCTTCGCCTGGCTCGATGGTGTAGTCGATTTTACCGAATTGACCAGAACCACCCGACTGTTTCTTATGGGTGTAGCTGTCTTCGATCAGTTGGGTGATGGTTTCGCGGTAGGCCACTTGAGGTTTGCCCACTTCCACATCAACGCCGTGAGTACGACGCAGGATGTCGATTTTGATGTCCAGATGCAGCTCGCCCATGCCTCTTAGGATGGTTTCGCCACTGTCTTCATCGGTCTCAACGCGGAAAGAGGGATCTTCGGCGATCATTTTACCCAGTGCCACGCCCAATTTTTCCGAGGCGGTTTTGTCTCGGGGAGCAACGGCAATGGAGATGACCGGATCAGGGAAGATCATTGGCTCAAGTGTTGCTGGGAATTTAGGATCACATAAGGTGTGACCGGTCTGGACGTTTTTCATCCCAACGATAGCAACGATGTCACCGGCTTGGGCGGAACTCAGCTCTTCACGAGAATCGGCGTGCATCTCAACGATGCGACCGATGCGCTCGGTTTTGCCGGTGAAGGTATTAAGAACGCTGGTACCTTTTTCCAATCGACCGGAGTAGATGCGGATAAAGGTCAGGGCGCCGAAACGGTCATCCATGATTTTGAAGGCCAAGGCGCGCAGGGGGTTGTCCAGCGAGACGATGGCAAATTCACCGGTTTCGTTGCCTTCCATGTCTACTTCAGGCTGGGGTGGCACTTCGGTGGGGCTGGGTAGGTAGTCAACCACACCGTCCAGAATCAATTGAATGCCTTTGTTTTTAAAGGCAGAACCACAGTAGGTGGGGAAGAAGTCCAGTGCAATGGTGCCTTTGCGGATGCAGCGTTTGATCTCTTCAACAGAAGGTTCGGTGCCGTCCAGATAAGATTCCATCAGATCGTCGTCTTGTTCGACGGCGGTTTCGATCATCTGTTCACGATAGGTTTCAACGTCGTCCACCATGTCGGCAGGTACGTCTTCGATGCGGTAGTTATGGGGGTCGCCGGAGTCATCCCAGATCCACGCTTTACGACTGAGAACATCCACCACGCCGATGAACTCATCTTCAATGCCGATGGGCAGAGTCATGATCAGTGGGTTGGCTGCCAGAACGTTGGTGACTTGATCTACCACACGGTAGAAGTCCGCACCGACGCGATCCATCTTGTTAACGAAGATCACGCGGGCAACCGCAGATTCATTGGCGTAGCGCCAGTTGGTCTCGGACTGAGGTTCTACACCACCCGAGCCACAGAAAACGCCAACACCGCCGTCTAATACTTTTAGAGAGCGATAGACTTCAATGGTGAAGTCAACGTGTCCAGGAGTATCAATGATATTGAAACGATGATCCTTCCAGTAACAGGTGGTGGCTGCGGACTGGATGGTGATGCCGCGTTCACGCTCCTGATCCATAAAATCGGTGGTGGCTTCACCGTCGTGTACTTCACCGATTTTATGGGTTTTACCAGTGAGGTTGAGAATGCGTTCGGTGGTGGTGGTTTTGCCCGCATCCACGTGCGCGAAAATGCCGATGTTTCGGTAGTTCAGTAGTTCAGTCATGTGTGTGCTCTAGATCTTGATTTTGGCTAAAAAAGTCTTTATCGACAGCATTGGAGTTTGGGTTAAACTCCCTGCCTTGAGTATCGGGACCCGTCAGCCCCGAAAAGTTCGGCATTGTACAAGAAAATGCCGAGGGATAGGGAGAATTCCTCACAGAATTAAAGAAAGTCTGATTATTGGTTGTCTAGAGGTGATGATAATGGTTCGTGGTTCCGTAATGGCTCTGGTTTTTGTGTTTTTTCCGCACTGGGTGTTGGCCTCCGATGTGCGCCTCTGTCGAGGTAATGATTGGCAGCCGACTTACGTTAATGATGTGGTGAGCGGTGATCCTACACCTTATTATGTGATGCCCGATGGCTCCTTTACGATCTTGACCGGTGATTGGGTTAATCAGAGTGGCCCTGGGATGTGTGCACTCTATGGGGTTCGAGATGACACCTATTTCAGCGGCTGTTTTCAATATCG
>CAZTQX010000037.1:13008-18249 GCA_964615985.1 uncultured Gammaproteobacteria bacterium
AGAAGTCACGACAACGTTGTGACACAGAAAAAGACGGCTCTTTCTATTGGGGTAAGGTGTTGTTCAGTTTTGATGAGTCTCGGACGCGATTCGATGGTTATTGGGGCTATTGCAATAAACGTCCGTCCAGCAAATGGCGCGGTTCAAAATAGTGGAGTTGTAAATTTCCTCTGTTGTTTCATGACAGAATCGCTACAATACGCGCCATGTCAGGAAATAGCTTTGGAAAATTATTCACCCTCACCGGTTTCGGTGAGAGTCACGGTCCGGCCATCGGTTGCATTGTCGATGGTTGCCCCCCAGGTTTGGCGCTTTGTGAAGCGGATCTGCAAGGGGATCTGGATCGTCGTCGCCCCGGTACCTCGCGTCACACCACCCAGCGGCGTGAACCGGATCAGGTCAAAATTCTCTCGGGTGTCTTTGAGGATAAAACCACCGGTACACCCATTGCCCTAATCATCGAAAACGTCGATCAACGCTCCAAAGATTACTCGGAGATTATGGATCGTTTCCGTCCCGGTCATGCCGATTACACCTACACGCAAAAATACGGTTTCCGCGATTACCGTGGCGGCGGTCGTTCATCTGCGCGTGAAACGGCGATGCGGGTGGCAGCGGGAGCGATTGCGAAAAAATATCTGGCTGAGCAGTTGGGGGTGACCATTCGTGGTCATCTTTCTCAGCTGGGGCCGATCAAGGCCGAGGGTCTGGATTGGTCGGTAGTGAGAGAGAACCCGTTCTTCTGGCCAAACGCCGAGCAGGTGCCGGAGCTGGAAGCTTACATGGATGCCTTGCGTAAAGAGGGCAACTCCGTTGGGGCGAAAGTGACGGTGGTGGCCGAAGGCATCCCGCCGGGTCTGGGTGAGCCGATTTTTGATCGTCTGGATGCGGACATTGCTCATGCCTTGATGAGCATCAATGCGGTCAAAGGCGTTGAAATCGGCGCGGGCTTTGACTGTGTAGCGCAAAAAGGCACCGAACATCGGGATGAGATCACCCCTGAGGGCTTTCTCTCCAATCATGCCGGTGGCGTGTTGGGCGGCATCTCTTCGGGGCAGGCGATTGTGGCTTCCATTGCCATGAAACCCACTTCCAGTATGCGTCTGCCAGGGCGAACGGTGAATCTACAAGGTGAACCGGTGGAGGTGATCACCAAAGGTCGCCATGACCCCTGTGTTGGCATTCGAGCCACCCCCATTGCCGAGGCGATGTTGGCCTTGGTGTTGATGGATCACTACCTGCGTCATCGTGCCCAAAACGGTGATGTGGTGGTGACTACGCCGGTGATTCCCGCCTCTGTTTAATCTTTTCCAGTAGGGTTTTTGTTGTGACTTCTTCCGCACTGCCTTACTGGAAATTATCGAATTTCTATCTCTTCTATTTTGCCACGCTAGGCGCTTTAATCCCTTACTGGGGTCTCTATCTGCAATCGTTGGGGTTTTCTGCGGCTGAAATTGGCGAATTGATCGCTATTTTGGCGCTGACCAAACTGATTGCACCCAATATTTGGGGTTGGTGGGCAGATCACACCGGCAAAGGGATGCAGGTGGTGCGCCTCACCAGTTTATTGGCGCTGCTGAGTTTTTCTCTGTTGTTGTGGACGAAGAGTTATCTGGCCTTGGCGCTGGTGATGGCGCTGTTTAGCTTTTTCTGGAACGCCTCTCTGCCGCAATTCGAGGCGGTGACCTTCTCCTATCTGGGTAAAAACAGCCACGCTTACGGTCGCATTCGGCTTTGGGGGTCGTTGGGTTTTATTCTGCTGGTGGTGATTTTAGGGCCGCTGCTGGATTGGCTCGGTGCGGGGGTGTTGCCTTGGATTGTCTTGTGGCTGTTTGTGCTGCTGTGGTTTTCCTCACTGCTGGTGCCGGAAGCGCCACGGTTGGATCAGCAGACTTCCCATGCTTCCCTCTGGTCGGTGCTAAAACAACCAAAGGTCTTGGCGCTGCTGCTGGCTTGCTTTCTGTTGCAGGCCAGTCATGGCCCTTATTATGTTTTTTACAGCATCTATTTGGAGCAGGCCAGCTACAGTAAAACCGTGATTGGCTTGTTGTGGGCGCTGGGGGTGGTGGCGGAGATCGGGGTCTTTCTCTGGGCACCGCAGTTGCTGCGTCGTTTTCATCTGGGCAAGCTGTTGGCGGTCAGTCTGTTTTTGACTGCACTGCGTTGGTTGTTGATTGCCTATTTTGTTGAGGTTCAGCTTGTATTGCTGTTTGCTCAACTGCTGCATGCGGCCAGTTTTGGTCTTTATCATCTGGCGGCTATTTCCTTGATTCACCGGTTTTTTGTTGGTCGTCATCAGGGGCGCGGACAGGCGCTCTACGCCAGTGTCAGCTTTGGAGCGGGTGGGGCGTTAGGCAGCTATTTTTCTGGCCAATTTTGGCAGCCGTGGGGAGCGGTCATGACCTTCTCGGTGGCAGGACTGGTGGCTCTGTTGGCTGCTGCGGTGGCTTATTGGGGTTTAGGAAACAAGGAAAGTCCCTAATAAACAAATGGTTACTGTTCCCGCAGAAATCTAGCCAATAGCGGATGAGAGTTCGGTGAAGCTGAAAATGGTGCAGGTAAAACGTGAATGATTTGAACTTTCAGACACTTCTGGTATAAGATTCCCTCTATGCAATTGCCCCAGAGTGATCTTTATTTCTACGGATAAAATTTTATGGTAAATAGTTCGGCCAAAAAAGGCCTCTGGATTGGTGTATTAATTTTTTTGGCGGGTGCAGCTTCCCTCGCAAGTGTTAATGCTTTTTTCAGTTATACCAACCGTATGGAGTTTTGTATTTCGTGTCATACGATGCAGACCAATTACAACGAGTATAAAGAAACACCTCATTTTAAAAATCGTTCCGGTGTGCAGGCCACTTGTGCAGACTGTCACGTTCCCAAAGAGTTTGGTCCTAAACTCTATGCCAAAATCATGGCAGCTAAAGACGTTTATCACGAAATTTTAGGTACCATAGATACGCCGGAAAAATACGAAGCGCATCGTTGGGATATGGCCTCTCGGGTTTGGGCAAAGATGGAGGCCAGCGACTCTCGCGAGTGTCGCAGTTGTCATAATTTTGAACATATGGATTTTGATGAGCAAGATAAGATAGCTTCTAAAAAGCATCGTCGTGCGACGGCTAAGGGAAAAACGTGTATTGATTGTCATAAAGGCATTGCTCATGAAGAACCGGATGAGCCGGAAGATTCAGAGTAAGAGCTGTACGTCAAAGAGTAAGATAGCTGTTTTTTATTAACCCACGCTGTAATGCGAGAGGAGGGAGACTATGAGGCAACAAAAGAGACAACTTGCCTTGTTGATTGGTGGCTTGGTATTGAGTGCAACGGCTTGGGCCGCGACACCCAGTGGTGAAATGTTGGGTAACAATTGTGCCGGTTGTCATGGTACCAATGGCAATAGTCAAGGTCCTGCGACCCCGACGATTGCGGGTATTTCCAAAGACTATTTTGTTGATGCAATAAAAGCCTATAAGAGTGGCGATCGCCCCTCTACCATTATGGGTCGTATCGCAAAAGGTTACACCGACGATGAAATTGATGCGATGGCGAAATTTTTTGTCGAGCAGAGATTCAAAGCCGGTATGCAGGTGTCTGACAAAAGCAAAGCTAAAAAAGGCGCAAAGCTGCATGACAAATATTGTGAAAAATGCCATGAAGATGGTGGCAGTTCCAGTGAAGATGATGCGGGCATCCTTGCTGGTCAATGGGGACCTTATCTGCATTACACGATGGAAGATTTCATGAGCGGTGCGCGTGAGCAACCGAAGAAAATGAAGAAAAAAGTCGAAAAATTGCATAAGAAAACAGGTGATGTCGGTATGGATCGCTTAATGAATTTTTATGCCAGCGAGAAGTAGGGGAGAGGAATAATATGAGTCAATTTACACGTCGTAATTTCCTCAAGGTTACAGGTGCCGCTGCCGCTGTTGGCGCGCTGGGTGCTCCTGGCTTGAGTCTGGGTGCAACCAAACGGGTTGTGGTGATTGGTGGTGGTATGGGTGGCGCAACTGCCGCTAAATACATTCGCATGGGTGATTCTTCAATCGAAGTGACCCTGATTGAAGCGGACAAACATTACTACACCTGTTTCATGAGTAATGAAGTGCTGGGCGGTGGACGCAGCATGGATTCCATCAAATTCGGTTACAGTGGCTTGGCGGCTCGCGGTGTGAAAGTGGTTAATGACTGGGTGACCGGTATTGACGCTAAAGCACAAAAAGTGAACACCAAAAGCGGAAAATCTTTCGCTTATGATCACTGTATCGTTTCTCCTGGTGTGGATTTCAAGTGGGATACCATCGAAGGTTATGATGAAGCCGCTGCTGAAAAAGTGCCACACGCTTGGAAAGCCGGTTCACAAACCATCATTCTGCGCAAGCAGCTGGAAGCGATGAAAGACGGTGGTACGGTGATTATTGCACCTCCTCCCAATCCTTTCCGTTGCCCTCCTGGGCCATACGAGCGTGCCAGCCAAATCGCTCATTATCTGAAGAAACATAAGCCAAAATCAAAAATCTTGATCTTGGATTCTAAAGATAAGTTCTCCAAAAAAGGTCTGTTCGTTCAGTCTTGGAAAGCAATGTACGGTTACGGTACCGACAACAGCATGATCGAGTGGGTTTCTAAAGCCAACGATGGTCTTGTTAATCGTGTTGATGCGGACAACCGTATGGCATTTACCGAATTCACTGATCATAAGGCTAACGTGTTGAACGTTATCCCTGCTCAGAAAGCCGGTAAAATCGCCTTTGCTGCTGGTCTGACCAACGACAAAGGTTGGTGTCCTGTGGATCATAAGACCTTCGAGTCTACCATTCACAAAAACGTTCACGTCATTGGTGATTCCGCAGTTGCTAGCCCTCTGCCGAAATCCGGTTATGCGGCCAGCTCTGAAGGCAAAGTCTGTGCAGCAGCCATTGTTGCCATGCTGAACGGCAACTCAGCGCCTACTCCTTCTTACGTTAACACCTGTTACAGTGTGCCTGGCGAAGATTGGGGCATCTCTGTGGCAATGGTTTACCGTCTCGGTGCAGAAGGTAAAATCATCAAGGTTAAGGGTTCTGGTGGCCTGACACCTATGGATGCAACTCCTGCTTTCCGCAAGCGTGAAGTGGGTTATGCACACAGCTGGTTCAAAAATATCACTGCCGATACTTTTGGCTAAAGCCAGTTAAGTCAATTTATTGACTAAAAAAGCGGAGCCTTAGTGCTTCGCTTTTTTTATGCTTAAAATAAAGT
>CAZTQX010000038.1:0-17788 GCA_964615985.1 uncultured Gammaproteobacteria bacterium
ATCTCAAGCTCTGTTTTTCACTAGAATAGACCATTTTTTCCCGTTTTGCAGCTTTTAACCGCTCTGGATTCTCAACCTTCTTTAACTGACTTCCCATGCCACTCTGAACGCAGTGCGTTTTGGGAGATGGGAATCACCGCAATCAGACGCATCAGACCGTGGCAGTGAGAACAGCGGAGTCGCTGCACTTCAGCGAACTCTCCCTACTCGGCGTATCACAACAGATCGACTCTACCCCATCTCCAGAGCGCTTTATCGCTGCCAGTAACAGAGGTCGCTTTTTCATCCAGCAGACGTTGACCAAAAAACCGTAGTGACGGATGCGTTGCAATCCTTTAGGCAAAACGTGTTGCAAAAAACAGCGGATAAAATACGGCATAAACAGGCGCTCAAACCCAAGACCCAATTAAATCACCACTCAATCCCCGCCTGTGCCTTCACTCCCAACCGAAAGGCATGACCATCATCTTTAATCGTGCTGATGATATCGCCAATCTCAAGCAGCTCTTCCACCATCGTCCGACCGGTGATGATCACCGTCTGGTTTTTGGGGCGCTGCTGCAACGCCGTCACCACCGGCTCAATGGGCAGGTAGCGATATTTAAACATGTAGCTCATCTCATCCAGCACCAACATATCCACGCTCTCATCTTGCAGCAGCTTCTCCGTCACCACCCACGCCTGCTCTGCCGCTTCGATGTCTTGGGTTTTATCTTGCGTCTCCCAAGTAAAACCATGCCCCATCACATGCCACTGCACCAGCGGATGATCGTGAAACAACTTGTACTCGCCGGTCTGCACTCGCCCCTTAATAAACTGTACTACCGCGCAATTTTGGCCATGCCCCACCGCTCGCGCCAAAGTACCAAAAGCCGAACTGCTTTTGCCCTTGCCGTTGCCGCGCAGCAGAATCAACACCCCGCGCTCCTCGGTGGCTTTGGCGATACGGGCATCAATGACCGCTTTTTTACGCACCATCCGTTGTTGATGATCTTGACTCATAAACATATTCCAAAAGGTAGGGTGCAATAACCAACGGGCATTGCACCAAAATTAAAGCGATTTTAATTGCGTAAGTGGCCAATATTCCGCCTGCAACAGCGTAGCAATCTCACGACAACGCCCCCGCTTCACCGCCGCCACTTCGCTGTCGATCACCACCGTGCGCCCAGGCAAATGCAGCTCCGGCAAACTCTGTCGACTGCGGCCATCGCTGATCAGGTAGTGAACCAATTGCAACTCCGGCTCCGCCTGCAACCAACACCGACAACGCTGCTGAAGATCGCTCAACGCCTCCCGCAGCGGCGTGCCTCCCGCAGCGGTGAGCGCTTCCAGAAAAGGTAGGGTTTTTGGCGCACGTTGACGGGGCAGCAATTCTTCCACTGTTTGATTACCAAAACCGATCACCAACAACTGCTGACGCGCCAAATAAGCCTGCTGAGCCAAGCCTGCCACCACCCCTTTGGCTTGAGAAAATGCACGTTCACCCAGCGTCGAAGCGGAACGATCCAGCAGCACCACATGCAACTGCTGCGGACGCTGACGCGCTGGCTGAAAGGCCAACTGCTGCCACGGCCAGCGTCCCCGATTGCTAACGATGGTGGCAAACCAGTGCGGTTTTTGGCCGTTCTGCTGAGAGGCTTTGCCCTGCTCTGCCGCTGCGGTTGCCGTTAATGCAAGAGGCAACGACAACTGACGCAACTCTGCGCTGGCCTGATGCTGCTCACTGGCCATGCTGCCCCAATCCCCCTCACTGCTGGAGCTACTGCTCTCTGAAGAAGGCTCAGGTGGACGTTGGAAAGAGGGCGGTTGCGGTGGAGGCGTTGGCGATGAGGGCGGACGAACCCGACGACGATGCAGCAACACCAACTCCTCCACCGCATTCAAATCTTCCAAACTCACCTCACAACGTCCCCGCCATGTGGCGTGACTCTTGGCCGCTCGACACCAAACGATGTCAGCACGCAAGCCCTCCACCTGCGCCGCCTCGCAACGCTCGGCGATCACCTCACGCAAAGACTCATCACAATGCACCGCCCGCAAACGTTGCCGCGCCACCAAAATCTGCTCCGCCAAGGTTTGCTGCTGAGGCTGAAACGCTTCGCAAAAGGCCGCCGGATCATCATCAAAACGCTCACGACGGCGCACAATCTCGATCCGCTCCGCTCGACTCTGTTCACCGCTGAGCAGCACCGCCAGACCAAAACGATCCTGAAACTGACTGCGCAACTCGCCTTCATCGGGGTTCATCGTGCCCACCAGCAGAAAACGCGCGTCGTGCTGATGGCTGATGCCGTCACGCTCAATGCGATTGATGCCGCTGGCGCTGACATCCAGCAGTTGATCCACCAGCGGATCGGCCAACAGATTGACCTCATCCACATAGAGCACCCCCTGATGCGCCTGCTGCAACAGACCGGGCTGAAACTGCACCTGCTGCTGCTCCAGCACCGTCTGCAAATTCAGACTGCCGATCAACGCCTCTTCGCTGCACCCCAAGGGCAGATTGATAAACGCCCCCTCGGGCAGCAGCTCTGCCAAGCTGCGCGCCAAAGTGGATTTGGCCGAACCACGCGGGCCGCTGATGCAGAGACCCGCCAGCCGAGGATCAATGGCTAGCAGCAGCAGCGCGGTTTTCACCGGCTCCTGCCCCACCACTGCCGAGAAAGGAAAGTGCATCAAGCCGTCGCAGAGGCTTTCAAACCACGCTGCAAACCCCAAGCGGAGAACAGACCCAACGAGAGCCAGAAGAGCAGATTAACCACACTGGAAGAGAGAATGAAGCGTTGATGCAGCTTCGTGAGGCTCGCCACCGCCGCCGGATCTGGGTGGATAAACTCCGGCCCTGCGATGTGCGGCGCACCGATCAAATGTGGCAGCAATAACAACAATAGACCCAAGCCTTTCAAGGGCAGTTTGGCAAAAAAGAGCAGATAAAAACCCAAACCGCTGGCCAATACGGTCAGCAACCACCAGCTTTGCCGTGCTTCCAGCGCCGCCGCTTGAGTACCAGGAATCTCCGGTAACAGCCCTAAACTGGGCGCAGCGAAAAAGGTAAAGAACCCCACCGCTCCCCAGAGCAAACCTCGATTCAGACTCCAAACGGTGCTGTTTTTCAACTGCAAATAGGCCATCAGCGCCAGCAACATGGCGGCAAAACCGATGGCGGTCAGCACATTGGAGAGCAAGCTGTAAAGACTGCGTTCCATGCCATCCGCAGGTGCCCATGCCTCATCGCCATGGGAGTGAGCGGCGTGGTCGTGTCCGGCGATTTCAACCGGTGCGGCCTCTTCAAACTGCTCGGCGGCAATAATAATCGGGGTTACTTGCCACTGTTGCAACGCGGTCAAAACCACGCCACTGAGCAAGCCAACAAAAAGGGATAACAGAATCAGGCGACGAAACAGCATCACACTCTCCTAACTCAGATCAATGGCAGGGAAAAGTGACGCTGTGACGAGTGTCATGAGCGGCGTTGTGAACCGCATCGACGGGCAAAAAACCCACCAGCAGCATCATGACCGCACCGAATAGGAAAGCACCCAAAAGAGCGACTTTGGCTTGATCCAGCTCCAGAGGAGCGGCATTAGAAAGTGTGTTATTGGACATAGGGGAAAACCTCGAAGCACCAGCCGTGCTGTAAATGAATGAAGTCTGCGTAACAGGCCGGTCTCCGGACTTGGGCTTTTGCCCTTACCGTTGCGGTGGCAGTGTTAGAGTTGCACTAAGCTTCCCGATTATCCCAACGCCGTGCGTCAGGCACCTGTTACCAGCGGGCTATGATAGCGGAGTTTGATTTAAGAAGCCAAACACGACCACAACACCACATACCCACTCTCAATATTCCGCTGAAAATCCTCCGGCAAACTCTCCCACGACAGCAGATCAACGGAAAAAGGCAGATCACTCTCAACAAACACCTCTCTGGCCTCCTCAACCTCATCCACCGAAGCTGCAAACACCACCAGATCAAGATCAGAAAAGCATCCCGACCGGCCTTTCACTCTTGAGCCATACGCCCAGATTTTTTTACCAAAAAGGTGCTTACCGATAATAGCCTTAATCTGCTGAAGCTCGTCTGGGGTTAAATCAATGGCCAACGGCTTTGCTACCACTTTTCACCCGCCATCAACTCATAAAGCACAATTGCATCGACAATAAAATGGGGAATCACAGCAAAGGTCTCTTCAGCTTTACTCGAAGAGTAATCATGCGCGGTATTAATGCGTTTTTGATTGTAATTGTTCCAAACATCGAACGCCTCAATCACAGCATTTTCCGCTGCAATTCTAAAAATCGGCTTAGGACTGTTGGGAATCTCCAGTAAACCGGTGACGTCTTGCAGGTATTTTTTTAGATGTTTCCAAACAGTATCAAAACAGGTCTCAAAACGTTGAATACAGGACTCCTGAATCGACTCAATATCCGAGGGTCGCAGCTCAGGGCGTTGACCGATTTCTCGATAATCGTTGTAACGCTCTTCCAGCCGCGACAAAGCCTGCTTTAATTTAAAATAATTTATCCCGTTACCTTCCATCATGTACCCTTAAAATCAGGAGCATGATACCGCGCCATTTCCACGAATGCGGAAATGACAGCTGAACTACCAAGCATTACAGCTAAAACCGTTAGCGCTTAACCCAAAGATTCAACCCGAATCCGACTCACCGGAGCTACGATGCTGCTCAAGGCTTGCAACTGCTCAATGGCGGCATTCATCTTCTGCTCCAACACCACATGGGTCAGCAAAATAATCGGCACCTGCGTCTCACCCTCAGCGGCCTCTTTCTGCAACAACGCTTCGATACTGATGCCCTGCTCGCTCAAAATACGGCTCACATCCGCCATCACCCCCGGCTGATCTTCGGCACTGAGACGCAAATAATAGGCGGTCTCCACCTGATCCATCGCCAACACCGGCAGATCCGAAAGCGCATCGGGCTGGAAGGCCAGATGCGGCACTCGATTTTCGGGGTCAACGGTCAAAGCGCGCACCACATCCACCACATCCGCCACCACCGCCGACGCAGTCGGCTCAGCACCAGCACCGGCACCGTAATAAAGACTCGGGCCAAGCGCATCCGCCTGCACCAAGACGGCGTTCATCACCCCATCCACATTGGCAATCAAACGCCGCTCAGGAATCAAAGTGGGATGCACCCGCAACTCCACTCCCGCATCGCTGCGACGGGTCACACCCAGATGCTTGATCCGATAACCCAATTCAGCGGCGTAGGTGACATCTTCGGGGGTAATGTTGCCGATGCCTTCGGTGTAGCACTTGTCGAACTGCAACGGAATACCAAACGCGATGGAGGCCAAAATGGTCAGCTTGTGCGCGGCATCAATGCCCTCCACATCAAAAGTGGGATCCGCTTCGGCGTAACCCAGCTCCTGCGCCTCTTTCAAGACATCGGCAAAGTCACGGCCTTTGTCACGCATCTCGGTGAGGATAAAGTTACCGGTGCCGTTGATGATGCCCGCGATCCACTCGATGCGATTGGCCGATAAGCCTTCACGCACCGCTTTGATGATCGGAATACCACCGGCCACCGCTGCTTCAAAGGCCACCATCACCCCTTTGGCTTGAGCGGCGGCAAAAATCTCATTGCCGTGCAGCCCGATCAAGGCTTTGTTGGCGGTGACCACATGTTTGCCGTTCTCAATCGCCTGCATCACCAAGGTTTTCGCCAGACCGTAACCGCCGATCAGCTCAATCACCACCTCCACTTCGGGGTCATTGACCACCTCATGAGCATCGCTGCTGATCTTGGCCGCCGTCAGACCCAAGGCTGCGGCACGGCTGACATCCAGATCCGCCGCGTGGCTGATGACAATGCCGCGACCTGCTCGACGTGCGATCTCTTCGGCATTACGCAGCAGCACCGTGGCACTGCCACCGCCAACGGTACCCAAACCCAACAGACCTACTTTTACCGGCTTTAACTCACTCATTCCTGACTGCCTTTATCGTTACGGAACATATCGCGGATACCTCGCAGTGCCTGCCGAGTACGATGCTCATTTTCAATTAAACTGAAGCGCACATGGTCATCGCCATACTCACCAAATCCAATCCCAGGTGACACCGCCACCTTGGCCTCTTTTAATAACTTTTTCGAAAATTCCAATGACCCCATCGACTGATAACGCTCAGGAATTTTTGCCCAGACAAACATGGTCGCTTTGGGTCGAGTCACCGCCCAATCCAAGGCATTCAGACCATCACAAAGCACATTGCGACGGCTCTGGTACATGTCACGAATCTCCGCCACACAGCTTTGATCGCCCTCCAGAGCCGCAATCGCTGCCACTTGAATCGGGGTAAACATGCCGTAATCGAGATAGGACTTCATCCGTGCCAAGGCGGCCACCAGCTCTTTGTTACCGCACATAAAACCGACGCGCCAACCGGGCATATTGTAGGTTTTCGACAGAGAATAGAACTCCACCGCCACCTCTTTGGCACCCGGAACCTGCAAAATCGAAGGCGCTTTATAACCATCAAACGCAATTTCAGCGTAGGCGATGTCCTGCACCACCCAGATCTGATGCTCACGGGCGATGGCAATGACCTTCTCAAAAAACTCCAGCTCAACGCACTGCGCGGTGGGATTACCAGGAAAATTGATCACCAGCATCTTCGGCTTTGGCCATGCGTTTTTGATTGATTTTTCCAACTCAACAAAAAAGTCCACATCGTCGGTCAACGGCACATGGCGAACATCGGCACCGGCAATGACAAAACCATAAGGATGAATGGGATAAGCGGGGTTCGGCACCAGCACCGCATCTCCCGGCCCGACCGTGGCCAGCGCCAGATGCGCCAAACCCTCTTTCGAGCCGATGGTGGTGATCGCTTCGGTCTCAGGATCGAGATCCACATCAAAATTGCGCTTGTACCAATTGCAAATGGCTTGACGCAGACGCGGGATGCCCCGTGACTGAGAGTAGCGATGAGTGTCTTTACGATTGGCCGCTTCAACCAATTTATCAACGATGTGTTGTGGCGTGGGCTGGTCGGGATTGCCCATACCAAAATCGATAATGTCCTCCCCCCTCGCTCGTGCTTCCGCTTTCAACTCACCGGTAATATTGAACACATACGGAGGCAATCTTTCGATACGTCGAAATTCGTTTTTCAAAGCTCTCTTCCAGCGGTTGGTGAAGGTAATATGGCAAGCGATTATAACGGCATGTTTGCGCGGATGGCAGCCACAACACCAAAAAAGCCTACAAAGTGGCAACGAAACCGTATAATAACGCCTTCAAAATAGGACAGATCTATGAAATTCAACGAATCATTCAGTGACAGCGACCATCACATCAGCGGTTACGGCCCCGAAGGTGTCACCGTTTTGAATCGTCGCCACCCCTATCATTTGATCGTCAGCAGAGAATTAATCCAAACGTGGCAAATCAACGGCCTGAGTGATCTTAATCAACAAACCCTGCAAACCATTTTGGATCTAAAACCCGAAGTGGTGATTCTCGGCACCGGCGATAAACAGATCTTTCCGCCAATGGAGATCATGGCGCTGTTCGCCCAACAGCGGATCGGCTTTGAGGTCATGAGCACCTCGGCGGCCTGTCGCACCTACAATATTTTGCTCTCCGAAGATCGCCATGTGGTGGCCGCGCTGATTCTGGACAACCCCATTCAAGAGGCCGAAACAGGCTCTTAACCAGGAGGCCAGCGCATCTGCCTCCCTGCCAGCAGATGCAGGTGGATGTGGTAAACCGATTGACCGCCGTTTTTACCGCAGTTGATCACGGTACGATAACCGCTCTCTGCCAGCCCTTCGGCCTCTGCAACCTTCTTGGCTGCCAAAATCAAGCCACCCATCAATGCCGCATCGCCATCCTCGGTATCATTCAAGGTAGTGAAATGCCGCTTCGGAATCACCAAAGCGTGCAGCGGCGCTTGCGGATCAAGATCCCGAAAGGCCAAGACCTGTTCATCCTCGTAGAGCTTTTCCGCCGGAATCTCTCCGGCAACAATTTTACAAAAGATGCAATCCGACATACGTTGTCCTTTTTAAATCGTTAAATCTCACGCCGACCCGCCAGCGCATGAGACAAGGTTCCCCGATCCACAAACTCCAGCTCGCCGCCCAACGGTACCCCGTGGGCAATCCGTGTCACCTTGATGCCCTGCTCTTTGGCCATCTCGCTGATGTAAAAGGCGGTCGCCTCACCCTCAACGGTAGGATTGGTGGCCAAAATCAGCTCTTCAACCTCACCACCCACCAAACGCTGCTCCAACAGATCCAACCCCAACTCAGCAGGACCGATGCCATCCAGTGGCGAGAGATGTCCCATCAAAACAAAGTACAAGCCTTCGTAGTGGGTTGCCGACTCAATGGCCATCACATCCGTGGGCATCTCCAACACGCAGAGCTGCTTTTTAGAACGGCGCGGATTGAGGCACAGCTCGCACACTTCGGCTTCGGTGAAGGTACGGCACGATTGGCAGTGGCCAATGCCCTGCATGGCTTTTTCCAACACCTCCGCCAAACGCAGCCCACCAGCACGATCCCGCTCCAGCAGGTAAAACGCCATTCGCCGAGCGGACTTTTCACCCACCCCAGGCAAACAGCGTAGCGCATCAATCAATTGCGGTAACAGAGCCAATTTTTTATCCTAAAACGGCATTTTAAAACCAGGCGGAAGCGACATGCCGGAGGTGACACCGGACATCATATCTTTGCTGGAAGCATCGATTTTTTTGGTCGCATCGTTGACCGCAGCGGCCAGCAGATCTTCCAACATCTCTTTATCGTCGTCCATCAAGCTGGGGTCGATGTTGACGCGGCGCAGTTCATGACGACCGTTCATGCTCACCTTGACCATGCCACCACCGGCCTGACCTTCAACCTCTAAATTGGCCACTTCTTCTTGCGCTTTTTGCATGTCTTCTTGCATTTTTTGCGCTTGTTTCATCAAACCGCCTAAACCACCTTTCATCATTTTGTCTCTCTAGTTCACAACCGTTAAAAGTAGGGGTGGATTCCATATCCACCCAGCTCATCTTAGGCAACCTTCCAGCAAGGGCAGATATGGAATCTGCCCCTACGTCTATGTTTGTTGAGTCAATCTATCAATCATCTCGTGGTCGAATCGACCCCGCCACCACCTCGGCACCAAATTGCTGCCGCAACGCCTGCACATTGGCATCCTCAACAATCGCCCTTTCTGCCGCCTGCTGACGTTCCTTAACCAAACGCTGGCGTTGCTGCGCAGGAGTTTCGCCCTCTGGCGCACGCTGCGCGGGGCGCTGCTCAAACTGCAAGCGCACCGGCTGCTGATAATAATCACTCAACGCCGCCGTCAAACGCTCGACAAAACGCGGCTTTTGCAGATGCGCCTGCTCGCCGCCAATCTGCAAGCGCAGCAGCGCATTGCGATTTTCCAACAACACGCAGTGGCTGGCCAATTCATAGGCCAAACCATTTAAACTGGCTGCTTCAATGATCTCGGCCCAACTTTGCGCTGGCGCCGCTGGCGGTGTTGGTTCGAGCCGTTCTTGCTCAGGCTTCGTCTGTACGGGCTGTTGAATCGGTGCTGGCTTCTTCGCTCGCGCTGGCGGCTTAATGTCAGCCGCGACGTTTAACTTTTTTTTTTCGGGATTCAGTGCCGCCCGCAACATCTCGCCTCGGCTCAAACCTGAAGGTGGCTCGGTGGGCGGAGCCTCAGGAACAGGGGCAGAAGCCATCACGGCTGCCGAAACAGCAGGCGACGTAGACACAGGCGCAGGCACCGATGGGGCAGCAGGCGGCGTTGCACTCACTGCCGCCGGAAACTGCGCCGCCGGTCGAAAGGCCAACATCCGCAGCAACACCATCTCCAGACCCAAACGCGGCTCTGGAGCCAAGGGCAGATCCCTGCGACCGGTCAAACCGATCTGATAGTAAAGTTGCAACTCTTCCGGCGTAACCCGTTTGGCCAACGCCAACAGCGGCCTTGCATCCAGCCAGATTTGATCCAAAGAGGTTGGCAGCACCTGCGCCAACACCAACTGATGAATCAAACGCAACAACTCCTCCAACACCGATTCATAATCCGGCACGCTTTCGGCCAAGGTGGCGATGGCGGCTAAAATCACCTCAGCATCGTTATTGATCAACGCCCCAAGCAGATCCAGCAATTTCTCTGGCTGCACAGAACCCAACATTTGGCTGACATCCGCCTCACGCACCGTACCATTGCCAAAGGCGATGGCCTGATCCAACAAACTCAAGGCATCACGCATACTGCCATCAGCGGCTTTGGCCAGTTGGCGCAACGCCAGCTCATCGGAGTCAATGTTTTCTTTTCCCAACACCTCGTGCAGATGCGGCGCGATCAATTCGGCGGGCAGACTTTTAAGATTGAATTGCAGACAGCGAGAGAGAACCGTCACCGGCAGCTTTTGCGGATCGGTGGTGGCCAGCAGAAATTTAACGTGCGGTGGTGGTTCTTCGAGGGTTTTCAGTAGGGCATTAAAACTGTGGTTGGAGAACATGTGTACCTCATCAATGAGGTAGACCTTGTAACGTCCTTGAGTCGGCGCGTAAGGGACGTTCTCCAACAACTCGCGGGTCTCATCCACCTTGGTACGCGAGGCGGCATCCACTTCGATCAGGTCAACAAAACGCCCCTCATCAATGGAAACACAAGCACTGCACACACCGCACGGCGTGGCGGTCACGCCCTGCTCGCAGTTCAGACTTTTGGCCAGAATGCGCGCCAAGGTGGTTTTACCCACTCCGCGCGTGCCGCTAAAAAGATAAGCGTGATGCAGTCGTTGGCTGTTAAGAGCGTTGATCAAGGCACGCAGCACATGCTCTTGTCCCACCACCTGCTCAAAATTGCGCGGCCGCCATTTACGTGCCAGAACTTGATAACTCATCTGATGGACTTTTTCATCAATGGGGTTGTGAAACAAGGCTGATAAAACGGGAAATGAGTATAAACCAGATGCCGTTAGAATGGCAGAAAATAGAGGTGGCGACCCAAACCAGCCACACCTCGGCACCCAAGTCCACTGTTGCCGCTGCTCCCTTCCGGGCCTGACGGGGTTCACAGCTTGTTGTCGCGAGGGGACCGATCAGATCACCATAACAAGGAACCAATGAGCTGCATGAAACAACCCACTAAAATATGGCGGAGAGAGAGGGATTCGAACCCTCGATACGCGTTAGCGTATACACGCTTTCCAGGCGTGCTCCTTCAGCCGCTCGGACACCTCTCCAATTCCCCAAAGGGGTAAGGAGCGGGACTTTACCGAACCACGCTACTTTTGTAAAGTAACAAATCGCAGACAAAATAAATGCCATCGAATCGCCCCTTCCGAAGAAGGTTGCAAACCCATGGCATTAAAGAGTCCAACAATGTAATGCAAATATCCTTTTTACGGCCATCATCCTAATCGCCGTTCACTAACCACATCCTATGGTCAATCCCTTGGGCATCCTGCCCTGACTTCATCCTGAAGCCACATCGTCCTTACAGTCTTATTGCTTCAACTTCATACCGTTCCCAGTCTTGGTATGCTCATTCCCTGAGAAGTCATGAATACGGGTCATGACCCAATCCTTAAAATACAAAAAATTCGATCCCATCCTTGGGAGACCCCATCCTAGTGGTCGTTGTCCTGAAGGCCTCCTTTCCAAAAGTACCCCTTGCTGTCGGATTGAAGTTTATCCGCGACCTCTGAACTATTTCTGACACCCTGATTTCCCAGCAAGGCTTAATAACGTCCTGATACCCACATAAATGACACCAAGGTTTTTCAATAAAAATCAAATGGTTAATTACAACTTCAGCGAACATCACAACTCAATTAATTTATCGCTGACAAACTCCAAGGTTTCTTGATAGTTGTAATAACCGCGTGGATTACAGATCACCCGCGTCTCACCACAGCGGTAATCAGAGACCTTATGCACATGCCCATGCACCCAAAGGTCAATATCGAACTGCCCCATCCACTCTTCTAGATCGTTGCAATAAGCGTAACGAATATCGTTATTAATATTGGCAAACCAACTGCGACTGCTGGGCGCATGATGCGTTACCACCACCGTTTTGCCCGCGTACGGTTTGGCCAACTCCTTGGCCAACCACGCCTTTGATGCCTGATGAATGCCCACCAAATCCTCTGGTTTCATCGCCCGTTGATCAAAGCTGATGTGACGAAAATCATTGACCGCCATCTCCACCATTTTCATCACCTGTGAGTTTTGGTTATGGTAATCGGTCCAGAGAGTGCAACCCAAAAAGCGTACCCCATCCTGTTCATAGACCTCGTTTTCCAAGTAACGCACCTGAGTAAAATGCGATTCGGCGCGAAATTCCAAGACACGATCACGCAGATCACCGTACCAATAATCGTGATTGCCACCCACAAAAACCACCGGTTTACCCAAGGTGTCCAACCACTGAATGCCATCGGCACCCAGAGCCACATCACCGGCGGCAATGATGATGTCCGCCTCACTCTCCGGCAGCTCCAACAAGCCAAACTCCAAATGCAGATCCGAAAAAACCTGTAAGCGCATCATCACTCCCTTGTGATCGTTGTAAAAATAACAGCCCCGACTTAACGCCGCCGATGTTTTGCCTGTGATTTCGATTTAGCACTGCGCGCCCGCAAGCGCCGTGGATGCAGTGATTTCAAAGTCAAACTCTGCACTGCATTGGCCTGTTGCAAAAAGGGCTTGAGCCAGCTCTGGCGACGCAGATCCACATCCAAAAACTTGCCTAAACGCAGGTCACGAGGCAGCATCAGATCGCCAAAACGCACCCGAATCAGACGGCTGACCGTCACCCCTTGTGAAGTCCAGAGCCGCCGCACCTCTTGATTACGGCCCTCTTTCAAGGTGACGTGATACCAGTGATTGCTGCCCTGACCACCGGCATCTTCGATGCTGTCAAACTTGGCTGGCCCGTCCTCCAGCTCCACCCCCTGTTTGAGGTTTTTCAGCATCGTCTCATCCACCTCGCCCAAAATACGCACGGCGTATTCCCGTTCAATTTCGCTGGAGGGGTGCATCAAACGGTTGGCCAGCTCACCGGAATTGGTGAACAACAATACCCCAGAGGTGTTGATGTCCAGTCGTCCCACTGCGATCCAGCGCCCGTTTTGCAATTGTGGCAGGCGATGAAAAACCGTTTTACGTCCTTCAGGGTCGTTGCGCGTGGAGATTTCGCCATCGGGTTTGTGGTAAAGCAGCAGACGGGGGCGCTCTTTTTCATCCAGCTCACAGACTTCGTATTGGCGATCATCCACGCGGATGCGATCCCCCACCTCAACCTTAACCCCCAGCTCGGCAACACTCTGGTTGACCTTGATCACGCCTTGTTTGATCCACGTTTCCATCGCTCGGCGAGAACCCAATCCTGCCTGCGCCAATACTTTCTGTAACCGTTCTGATGACACCAATCTCTCTCCAACTCAAATTAATAGGGTCAGGTTTTGATAAAAATTAAACACATATTTTATGGATTTAATCTTAGAAATCCTGTAGAATAAACTTCTTATTAGTATCTTAAATTTAGCTCTTTGGAGTGCTTTTTTCGTGTCAACAAATTGCCCTTACCACCCAATTCAAAAATCGCCCTCATGGGTAGTGATTATTGACGACCAAAAAACCTGCAGTCGTATTTTAGAAAAAATTATTCTGAGCCTCGACGAAACCCTTAAAACCATTATCTTTGCCATTCCAGAAGAGGCACTGCTCTGGCTTGAAGAACACACCCCCGACCTGATTCTCAGCGACTTTAAAATGCCGAACATGAACGGTGTCGAGCTTACCCGCCAAATTCGCAAAATTCCACACTGCGCTGATATACCCCTGATGATCGTCACCATTATGAACGACAAACAGACCCGTTACGATGCTCTTGAAGCGGGTGCCTCGGACTTCCTCACCCGCCCCATCGACCAACACGAATGCCAGGCTCGCTGCCGCAATCTGCTCAAAATTCGCCAGCAACAGAAAACCATTAAGGCACACGCCGAAAGTTTAGAACAGCAGATCAAAGAGGCCACCCATGAGATCGCTCAACGGGAAAAAGAGACCCTATTGCGACTGGCCAAAGCGGGTGAATACCGCGATGAAGAGACCGGCAATCACGTCATTCGCATGGCCAAATACGCCCGCTTTATCGCTGAAGCAATGAACCTAGACCCAAAATACTGCGAAGAGATCGAACTGACCGCCCCCATGCACGACATCGGCAAAATCGGCATTCCCGACCACATTTTGCTCAAACCAGCCAAGCTTGATAAGTACGAGTGGGAGATTATGCAGACCCACACCACCATTGGTTACAAAATTCTCCAACAGAGTGACTCTCGCTACATCGAACAGGGCGCCGTGATTGCTCTCACTCATCATGAAAAATTTGATGGCAGCGGCTATCCTACCGGTATCAAGGGGGAAAAGATCCCGCTTGTCTCGCGCATTATCGCTCTGGCGGACATGTACGACGCCCTCACCTCCATTCGTCCCTATAAACCCGCTTGGAGTTCTGAGCGAGCAGCGACACACATTAAATCCCTCAGTGGCACTCATTTTGATCCTGATTGTGTCAACGCCTTTTTTCAACAACTGGACAAAATCCGTATAGTTGAAGAGACCCTACGTGATCGAGACACGCAACCCAAAACCCAACCGTAAAGCCTCATGACAACAAACAATCGTCATGAACATGAACATGAACAAGCAATGTTGCGCATCGTCATTGGCGGTTTGGCTCTGCTGCACTTTAGCCTCGCCCCGCAAACCGAGCTGTCACCACTGCTGCAACCACAGCTGATCAGTGGCCTCTTTCTGCTCTACGCACTGCTCAACCGACTCAGCCTACAACTCCAGCCTGCGCCGTCAATTTTGCGCCGCAACCTCAATATGGCGATGGATTTGGGAGCCACCTCGCTGGTCATCGGCATGGCCGGTGAAGCCGGAAGCCCTCTCATCGCCATCTATCTCTGGGTCATTATGGGCAATGGCTTTCGTTACGGTGTCACCGAATTACGTCGTGCAGCAGCCATCGGTCTGGCTGGCTTTTCTCTGGTCATTTTATTCAGCACCTTTTGGTCTAACCACCTCTTTTTTAGCAGCGGCTTTCTGATTGTTCTATTTGCCATCCCCTACTACATGAGCAAACTCATTGGCGACCTGCACCAAGCCATTGAGGATGCCCATCGCGCCAACCGAGCTAAATCTGAATTTTTATCCCATATCAGCCACGATCTGCGCACACCGCTGAACGGCATTACCGGCATGAATGAAATCCTCGCCGAAAGCCAACTCAGCCAAAATCAACGTGAATGCTGCAACGTGATTCAAACATCAGCGCAGAGCCTACTCGAACTGATCGAACAGCTGCTCACCCAAGCACAACTGGAAAGCAACCACCCACAAATTGACAACCAGCCTTTTTCGCTGGACCTCCTTCTAGCAGAGACCAGCGCCCTGTTTAAAAAACGCATTGAAGACAAAGAACTGCACTACCATCATCACATCGACTCTAAAATACCCAAACAGCTCAACGGTGACCCACAAAAACTCAAACAAATCTTAAACAACCTGCTTGGCAACGCGCTGAAATTTACCGAACAAGGTCAAATAGAGGTGCTTATCACGCTGTGTAAACAACACGACAAACATGCTCAGCTTCGATTTGAGGTCAATGACAGTGGCATTGGCATCAGCCAAAACGAACAAGCTAGAATTTTTGAGCGCTTCCAACAAGCCAACAACAGCATCAGCTCACGCTACGGCGGCAGCGGCTTAGGCACCGCCATTGTCAAAGAGAACGTCACCTTGATGGGGGGAAAAATAGGCCTCAACAGCGAACTCAATGTCGGCAGCTGCTTCTGGTTTGAACTCACTTTTGAGATCGCAGCCGAAGCACTGAAAAAACCGCTGGCGGTGAACAATAAAACAACATCCTTCTCCATCGAGGCTTACCAACGCAGCAAAAACCCCAACCTGACACTCAATATTTTGGCCGCCGACGACAACGCCGTAAATCGACTCGTGATCAAAAAAATCCTGACGCGTGCAGGACACAGCATCACCCTCGTCAATGACGGCAACGATGCATTAAGTGCACTTGAAGAACAAAATTTTGATCTTGCCATTCTCGATATGAACATGCAGAACATGGGCGGCCTTGAGGTATTAAAAAACCACCGCTTCAAATACCCCAACGACCAGATACCGATATTGATGCTCTCAGCCGATGCCACCGAACTGACCATCAACTGCTGTCTGACCGCAGGAGCTGCCTACTATCTCACCAAACCTCTCGACAGCAAACGTCTGCTGGATGCCATCAACAGTGCCGCAGTAAAAAACCAAAACAACAGCACCCCCCGTCTTATTGCACAAACAGAGCAGCCCAGTTCTCACCAGAATCTCATCAATGAACAGACACTCCATGAACTCTCCAGCATTGATCCGCATGAAAATTTTGTGGCTGAATTGATCAAAGGGTTCCAACGTGATGGCGACAAACTATTGAAAAAAGCAGAGCAAGCGCTGCAAACACCGATTGACTTTCTCAACTTTAAAAACAGCGTTCATGCTCTAAAAAGCAACGCAGCGGAGCTGGGTGCAGATAAACTGTTTCAATTTTGCCAACGAGCAGAAAAAATCTCCCTACGCGAGCTACACCAGCAGCAACACCAACCGCTTTACAACGAACTTGAGCAACTCTACCGAGAGACCCTCGTCGCCTTTCAAGAGCACATCACCGCCCCAGGCTGCTTTTAATCAAGCCAGAACAGCACCTCTTGCTGCTCTAAAAATCGCTCGGCCTCAGCGCCCTGCAACAGCGCCAACGTCGCCAACATGCCCGCCTCAATGCAGCTGCCAGCCGCCACCGTGACGCTGCGCACCACTTGTTGCACCGGCCAGCCGGTCTGCGGATTGAGAATGTGGCTGTAACGCACCCCCTCGTTTAGCAAATAACGATGCGCATCGCCACTGGTGGCCAGCGCTCCCGAGTGCAACGCCAAGACACGCTCCTCTTCACCTCGCCCATAACAGGCCACTCGCCAAGCAGAACCGTCTTGTTTCTGGCGAGTCAGCGCCAAATCGCCACCCAAATTGACCAGTACACTGGCCTCGGTCTGTTGAGCAATTAACTGCACCACCCGATCCACCGCATACTCTTTGCCGATGCCACCCAGATCAACCTCCATCCCAACGGGAAGTTGCAAAACCGCATTTTGCCAACGCACTTTTGACCAGCCAACCAGAGGCAACAGAGCATCAATTTGTGTTTGGCTGGCCAGAGCGGCACTGCCATCAAAAGACCAGATCTGCCGTAACACACCGGCGGTAATATCAAACAGTCCGTCACTCAAATGGTAAAACTGATCGGCAAAATCCAACAGACGCGCGCTCTCCGCATCCAGAGAGAGAAGCCTTCCATTGGAACGGTTGATTTCAGCCACCACACTGTCGCTGCGATAACGGCTGAATTTCGCCTCAATACGAGCCACCTCCTCAACCGCCAACACCAACAGTTTTGCCGCCAGCGTCCGGTCTTTCACCTGCATCAGCAGTTCACAGGGACTGGCCATCGCCTGAAAACTGCCCAACCAATAGCCCTCACAGGGTTCCAAAGTAATGGCTGACAAAACACGAAATTCCTTTCTAAAGACAATGTGTTTTATTATCGACCAAAACGCAAAAAGGGCAAAACGTTTTCACGTTTTGCCCTTTTAAGACTTCGGTTTTTCGCTCAGGCTAAATTGCCTGGAAAAAACTTAGAAGCTTTGTACAACACC
>CAZTQX010000039.1:0-3461 GCA_964615985.1 uncultured Gammaproteobacteria bacterium
TAAAGTCGAATTTGGAATCGATATTTATGAATAAATTCAGGTTTGACCCACTACCTGTAAGTGCAATTATATTTATGTAAACGTAGAAAAGTAAGAAATAAAAAATCAATCATCCTGATGGCTAGGAGTAGGGGCGGATTCCATATCCGCCCTTGTTGGAATGTCGTCAAAGATTAGCAGGGCAGATATGGAATCTGCCCCTACGCCGAAATTCGTTGTATTTAATCAAACCACTACATGTAACATCAATAGTGATAACGAAGTTGAGCGATCAACAATTTATCATCGGCCACTTTATAGACCATTCTGTGTTCATCGTTAATCCGTCTTGACCAATAACCAGACAGACTGTGTTTTAACGCTTCTGGTTTACCAATGCCTTCAGAGGGATTGCGCTGAATCTCTTTGATTAAGGTATTGATTCTTTTTAAAATTTTTTTGTCCGTTGTTTGCCAATAGAGATAGTTCTCCCAAGCCTTGGAAGAAAACGTCAGTGTCATTCCAGTAACTCTCGTGCAATGCCTTTGCCTGCTTCAAGCTCGGCTATAGATTCAAGTAAATGGCGCGCATTCGCCGGTGAACGCAGCAGATAGGTTGTCTCCTCCATCGCCTGATAATCCTCCAAAGAGATCATGACGACAGGCGACTCGCGTTTTCGTGTGATGATCATAGGAGCATGGTCATTGCAGACTTTCTCCATTGTTTTAGCCAAATTTGCACGGGCAACGGTGTAACTTATCGCATCCATAATCAGCCTCTTAAATTAATATGTACATTATTGCGTACGTCAAGTGTAGTCAGGCAGGGTAATCGCGTCAATATAAAAACCTTGATCTCCTGTCTTTAAAGGAGCTTGCTGCACTGCCTGCCTTGAGAAGATTTTAGAGCCAAAGGAAAAGCCTTTAATCGCCTGATCTGGGATGATGATCTAAGTCACGCTTCAGATGCTTGTGGTAAAAAGTGCTTTGGTGCATCATGCTACCGTTAAGAATTTTTTTACTTTAGGAGAGGATTAAGAATGTTAATTAAAGACATCATGTCAACTGCGGTCAGGACGGTTACCCCAGAGACTCCAATGATGGAAGTGGCCTCAATCATGTGCCTCTATCGTATCAGTGGTCTGCCAGTGGTGAGCGACGACAATATTATGGAAGGCTTTATTGCTGAGAGAGATGTATTGCATCATCTGTTTCCCAGTCTGGATGAGGTCATGGGTGAAATGGCCACCATCGATTTTGAGACTCTCTCGGAGAATTACGGTGACATTGCAACCCTGAAAACCTCGGACTTGATGAGTTCTAACGTGCTGTTTGTTGATCCTAAACTGCCCATTTTGCGAGCCGCTTCCAAAATGGTGCAGCACCGCCTGCGTCGAATTCCAGTGGGTGTTGAGGAAAAGGGCGGGGTGCGTTTGCTGGGTGTGGTCAGTTTGGGTGACATTCATAAAGCGATGTTCCACCGCTACGTTTCCAAAAGCTAGCTGTCATCATGGTGCTTTGGCGGGAGCTGTCTGAAAATGACTGACAACGCGCTCCATTTGCAGTGCCAGTTCGCGCAGTGCTTCGCTTGATTGTGCGGTTTGTGTGGCATCTTTAGCCGTTGCGTGGGAACTGTGTCTGATGTTGCTGATGTTGTGACTCACTTCTTGAGCCATCTCGCCTTGGCGTTTGGAAGCGGTCGCGATCTGCTCGATCATGCTGCTGATGGTTTTGACCGCCGTGGTAATGCTGCTGAGTCGTTCGCCCGCTGAACAGGCTTTTTTGACACTCTCTCCGGCGCGGTTGCGTCCTTGCTCCATCGCTTGGACAGCGTTGCGAGCATTAAACTGCAACTGCTCGATCATGCGTTGAATCTCTTCGGTGGACTCTTGGGTGCGTTTTGCCAGCACCCGAACCTCATCGGCAACCACCGCAAAACCACGTCCATTCTCACCGGCACGGGCGGCTTCGATGGCTGCATTCAGAGCGAGTAGATTGGTTTGATTGGCAATGCCGCGAATCACATCCAAAATGCTGCCGATGTTTTCACTCTCTTTATCCAGTTTATTGATCACCTGCGAGGATGATTTCACATCGTTGGCCAGAGCGTTAATGGCCGTGATGGTGCTGTTGACCACCTCTTTGCCCTGTTCGGCTTCTTGCTGAGCGTGTTGTGCTGATTTCTCTGCTGAAGAGGCGTTATGCATAATCTCCTGCACCACGCCGCTCATGCGTTGAATGGATTGCGCCACCTGTTCGATGTCATTTTGTTGCATCTGCATATGGTTGCGAGTGTGGACGGTGTTGCTGGAGAGTTCATCGGCGGCATGAACGACATGACCTGAGGCGCAGGAGATCTGTCGGATTACCGTTTTCAGGCTCTGGCTGGTTTCTTCAACGCCTTGCGCCAGCTGACCTACTTCGTCACTGCGTTGGATGTTCAGAGTGTCATTGGGAAGGTGACCTTGAGCGAGCATTTTGAGGCGTTCGAGAATAACGGGAAAAGCGCCAAAGGCGCGCAAAATCACGACGATAATCAGAGCAATGGTGCCAAAGAGCAGGACAAAACTGGCGGCCACGGCAAAGTGGAGTTGGCGCAGTTGATTCTCTTGATCTTCGGCTGTCTGTCGGGTTCGTGTTTTGACTTCGGTGAGCAACAGATCCACCTGTTTACTGAGGGTTTCGGCGACACGATCAAAGTCGCCCATAATAAGGTTGCCAGCTGTGGGGCCGCCATCAATGTAGGCTTGTGCCATGTTTTTTCCGGTTTGGTAGTAGGCGTTAAAGCTTTGCTCCATTTGCTCCAGATCGTGGTTGTGATGCGGATAGAGCTGTTTGAGTTTGTTCACTTGCTGATGAAATTTCTGGGCGTTTTCCTCGGCAACCTCAAAACCATCATTAAGGCCGTTCAGGGCGCGAGTGGCGCTGATGTCCGTCAACCACTGCTGAACTTGAATGACGCTCTGTTTTATTAGGTGGGCGTGGTTGAGTGCCGGAATATCCAGATGAGCTGTGCGCCAACTGAGCTGACTGATGGATGAGGTGGTTAAAAAAAGAAACCCCATTGATGAGCAGAGGACGATGCTAAAGAGGCCGCCTAGCAGCCAAAATTGTCGCGCTAAAGAGAGTGTTTTCATGGTTAATTCATAATACTTAGGTGTGAAGGGCGGTATTAATGAGTGTGTCGGCCATTTTGTCGCAAGAGTGAAGCGGGATTATTGGTTATACTGCGGCCAACTTATTTCGGGAGTGGTTTATGAGCTGTGAAAAGGCGTTGCATCAGCGGTGTGGATCCAAGTGTGAACTTTGTGCCTCCTCTGATAATTTGAGTGTTTATGGCGTGCCACCCAGCTCGGATGACAGTGCTGATCAGAGCATTTTGCTCTGTGACACTTGCCTGACTCAGGTTGATGATCCTGAGCAAGTTGATCCAAATCATTGGCGTTGTCTCAATGACAGCATGTGGAGTCAGGTGCCTGCGGT
>CAZTQX010000039.1:3561-17769 GCA_964615985.1 uncultured Gammaproteobacteria bacterium
ATCCAAATCATTGGCGTTGTCTCAATGACAGCATGTGGAGTCAGGTGCCTGCGGTGCAGGTAATGGCATGGCGGATGTTGAATCGTCTGGCGGCTGAAGGTTGGCCACAGGATTTGCTGGAGATGCTCTATCTGGATGAGGAGACATTGCTCTGGGCGCAGGCGGATGGCGATGGCGTCGGCGATGAGGATGGGGTCAAACATCTGGATAGCAATGGAGCGTTGTTGGCCTCTGGTGATACGGTGACGTTGATTAAGGATCTGGTGGTGAAAGGAGCCAATTTCACCGCCAAACGCGGTACGGCAGTCAGAGGTATCTCACTGGTGGCGGATAATGCGGCTCACATTGAAGGCCGTATCAACGGCCAGCAGATCGTGATTTTGACCCAGTTTGTGAAAAAATCGAGCTAAACCTCTGTTTGTTTAACCTTCGCTCAACATACGGCCACCGTCCACAGGGATGATCTGGCCGGTGATGTAACGGCCATCACGCACCAAAAACAGCACGGTTTTGGCAATGTCTTCGGCACCGCCTTGGCTTTTCAGGGCGCTCTGTTCGACGATCTGCTGCTGTACTTTATCGCTGACTTCGGCCTCGCCTTCCGGCCAGAGAATGGAGCCAGGTGCAATGCCATTGACGCGAATGGTTGGGCCTAACTCTTTGGCCAGAGATTTGGTCAACATGGCCAAACCGGCTTTGGCGGCGCAGTAAAGCGGATGATCTTTGAGCGGTCGCAGGCCGTGAATATCGACGATGTTGATGATGTTACCGCCCTGTTTTAGCAGTGCCGGAGTGGCGGCTTGGGAGAGAAACAGTGGTGCTTTGAGGTTGCTGCCCATCAGATCATCCCACGCTTGCTCGGTGATCTGGCCGACTTCGGTGGGGTAGAAGCTAGAGGCGTTATTGACCAGCAGATCAAGGCGTTGCCAGTGTTGGGTGGCTTGTTCTACCAGCTGCGGCAGGGTCTTGGTTTGCAGCAGATCCGCTTGCAGTAGCAGCACGGAGTTGGGACGCTCTGCTTCCAGCTGTTCTTTGAGCTGTTGGGCATCGTTGGCGGAGTGACGGTAGTGAATGACGATGTTCATGCCTGCGTGGTGCAAGGTTTGGGCGATTGCTGCGCCGATGCGCCGTGCTGCACCGGTGATCAGAGCTACTTGGCCGTTGAGTGAATCGTTTGAGTGCATGGTGTGGCTCCGCCGTTTTGGGGCGATCACTCTACCTTAAATTCAGATAATAATCTGAGTTGTGGCTTGGCTGGAGTTGGAGTGTTGCGACGGTGGTTTTGATTCTTAAGGTATCTTTAATGGTTGGCTGTCACGCTGAATGGGTGGCAACGGAGGTCTGTTTTGATTGTTGATTTACCCGAGTTGTCGGCGGCTGAGCAGCAGCGCAGTGAGCAGTTGGAAAGCGTGCTGAAAGAGAGGGTGCGGCGGCAGTCGTTTCTGCCTTTTTCGGCGGTGATGCAGAGCTTGTTGTATGAACCGCAGTTGGGTTATTACGTTGCCGGTGCAGAGAAATTTGGTGAGCAGGGCGATTTTGTCACGGCTCCTGAAGTCTCGCCGTTGTTTGCGCGCTGTTTGGCGCAGCAGTGTCTGCCGGTGTTGCAGGAGCTGGGCGAGGCGGATCTTCTGGAGCTGGGCGCAGGCAGTGGCAAGATGGCCGCCGATCTGTTGCTGGAGCTGGAAGTTTTGAGCTGTTTGCCGCGCCGTTACGCCATTTTGGAGCTGAGTGCCGAGTTGCAACAGCGTCAGCGTGAGACCTTGGAGCAAAAAGCACCACACCTGTTAGAGCGGGTGGTTTGGTTGCAGCAGTGGCCGCAAGAGTTTGTTGGGGTGCTGCTGGCCAATGAGGTTTTGGATGCGATGCCGGTGGAACGGTTTAAGGTTGTTGCCGGTGAGATCGAACAGTTGGGCTTGGTGCTGCACGAAGGGCAATTGCATGAGGCATCACGTCCTGCACCCATCGACTTGCAGCAGGCGGTGAGGCAAATTCAGCACGGATTTGGGTTGGCCAAAGAGGAGGGGTTTTGCTCTGAGGTAAATTTGAATTTGTTGGGTTGGTTTGCGGCGCTTTCCGAATCGCTCTCAAGGGGCGCGGTGTTGTTGATTGATTACGGTTACGCACGACGTGAGTTTTATCAGCCGGAACGAGACACAGGAACGTTGAGCTGTTTTTATCGTCACTGCCTGCACCATGATCCTTATCAACGTTTTGGGGTGCAGGATGTCACCGCTTCGGTGGATTTCACTGCCGTGATTGAGGCGGCTGATAAGGCTGGGTTTGAGCTGGAGGGGTATGTGACACAGGCCAATTTTCTGTTTAATAACCATTTGGATCGGTTGGTTGAGCGTGCCGTAGAGGGGTTGGAATCGGTGCCGCTGCTGAAGTTGAGCCAAGAGGTGAAAAAGTTAACCTTGCCTGCTGAGATGGGTGAGCGGTTTAAAGTGATGGGGCTGTCAAAAGGATTAAAGCAGCATCTACAGGGTTTTAGCCACAACGACATCAGTCGTCGTTTGTGATTTTTTAGCGCAATAAAAAGTAGAGGAACTCATAGCCAATGGACTTGCTACAGATTATCACCCTCGCATTGATGCAGGGCTTAACCGAATTTTTACCCGTTTCTAGCTCGGCGCATCTGATTTTGACTCCGGTCTTTTTTGGCTGGCAAGACCAAGGATTGGCCTTTGATGTGGCGGTGCATGTGGGGACGTTGCTGGCGGTGATGTTTTATTTCCGTACCGAGTTGAAAGTCATGAGCCGAGATTGGTTTGGCTCGGTCTCCGGCAAAGGCAGTACCCCCGATTCACGGTTGGCGTGGGCAGTTTTGTTGGGCACGATTCCGGTCGGTGTGGTGGGTCTGCTCTGCAAAGATTTTATCGAAGAGAATTTGCGTTCACCGTTGGTGATCGCGGTGGCGATGATTTTTTTCGGCGCGCTGCTCTGGTGGGCCGATTCGGTGGCCAAACAGAAGCGCGATGAGTATCAACTCAACTGGAAGGACGTGCTGTTTATCGGTCTGTCGCAGGCGATGGCATTGATTCCAGGCACCTCTCGCTCAGGGGCGACCATGACCGCCGCGCTGTTGATGGGTTTGACCCGCGAAGCGGCAGCGCGTTTTTCGTTTTTACTCTCTATTCCGGTGATTTTGCTCGCAGGTGGTCTGAAAACCTTAGATTTAATAGAGTCCAATGTGGTGGTGGACTGGTCTGCTTTGGGGGCGGGAATTGTGCTTTCGGCGTTGAGCGCCTATCTCTGTATCCATTTGTTTTTAAAGTGGATTCAGCGTATGGGTCTGTTCCCATTTGTGCTCTATCGGTTTGCTTTGGGTGGGGTGCTATTGTTGGTTTTTTGGTAGTCTTTCGGCATAATTGAATTACATTATCCTATTTTTGTCATACTTCCTTACTAGTCTCTAGTGAAAGGGGTGAACATTTTTGATGCGTAAATAGGATCATGGTGCTGTTTTCCCCTTGTCATGGAGCAATTCCGTCAGGAGAAAACAATGAGAGAACATCAAAAAGAGTACATTGATCGTACCGGTTCCGATACCGCCCGTGGGGTGCGTATTATGGCCGAATACCTGAACGCGATGGAAGCGTTCATCTCCCTTAAGGAACAACCCTTGGTGACCGTGTTTGGTTCTGCGCGGCTGGACGATTCCACTGCCAGTGGTCGTTTGGCGACGGCGTTGGCCAAGCAGTGTGTACGGCGCGGTTTTGGCGTGATGACCGGTGGCAGTTCCGGCATTATGTTGTGTACCAACCAAGGTGCGTACGAAGAGGCCAAGCGGCGCGGTCTGGCGGTGGAAAAATTCTCCGTTGGCTGTTCGATTACCTTGCCCTTTGAAGAGGGACACAACGACTACATCGGTACCAATACCGAGTTCCACTACTTTTTTATCCGTAAATTTTTCTTGGTCGCTTACTCAAAAGCTTTTTTCTATCTGGAGGGCGGTGGCGGCACGCGGGATGAGTTGTGGGAGGTCTTCTGTCTGATTCAGACGGGTAAAATGCCAATTCATCCACTGGTGGCGGTGGGGAGTGATGAGGTTTGGAAAACCCTAAAGGCGGATATGGATCATATGATTGCCCGTGGCACGGTTTCCGAAGAGGATCGAAAGATTCTTCAGTTTGCTCAGACGGCGGAAGAAGCGGTGGAGATCGTGGAGCGTTTTTATCGCAATATTAACGAGATCGTTTACGATAAAAAACGTCATATGATCGAACTGGATCTGAAACGACCGCTGCAAAAAGCCAGCTTTAAAGAGCTGAAAAGCCGCTGTTCTGCGCTGATTCCTGGTTTGCGTTGGGATAAAAAAGGCAATCGTTTACTGATTAAGCAGCGTCACTTTCGTGCTTACACGACGCTCTATTCTCTAATTGAGGTTTTAAATCAGATCAGTGCGGTGGAGTTGCAGTCAAAATCACTGCCGCTGTTCTCTTTGAGTGCGTTTACTCGTATGGCTTAATTTTTATGCTTCCCAGCGTTTAAAACGTTTTTTGCAGTAAATCAGCAGGCTTTGATAGTCGGGAAAGTGGCATTCAAAACCCTCTTCCGCAGGTGCATCGTATTCACAATAATCATTGCTGTGTTCACGACAGATGGTCGGACGTTCAGCATAGATGCCGCAGTTGCCATCCAGAGTGAGGTGTTCGCAAGGGCTGTTAAAACAGATGAGCCATTCGTTTTGATCTTTAAACAGTGAGACATTTTTATGTGAGACTTGCCAGAGTAGGTGTTCAAAGTCGAGTTTGGAACGCGGTGTTTTGATTTTTTGGGTAATGTAATTGCAGCAGAGGGATTGAGTGCAGAGCGTGCATTTCATTTCTGCAAGAATCAGCTTGGTGGCGGTGTAGTCGTCGGACACGGTTAGCTATAAATTTTTTTTATATTTTGATAAAAATAAACACATAAAAAAGGGTGCCGCTAGGGCACCCTTTTTTTGTTCAGTTACCGTAAAACGGTGAACTAAACTTATTGAGCGACTACGTTAGCAGCCTGCAGACCTTTAGGGCCTTGCTCAACTTCGAAGCTCACTTTCTGGCCTTCTGCGAGGGTTTTGAAACCTTCACCAGAGATAGCACGGAAATGAACGAAGACGTCAGCGCCGCCGTCGTCCTGAGAGATGAAACCATAGCCTTTTTCTTCATTAAACCACTTAACGGTACCGGTTACGTTAGACATGAATGTCTCCTGAAAATTGTAAAAAAATGGGTGTGCGTAAAATTACGCCTCAGAGCCCGAAAGTAGAATCATTCATAATCGCAATCTGAGGGTGACGCTTCAGGACATCAAGCTTACATAAAGTAAAGCAGTGTGAAGAAGTGTACATGTACAAATGTTGCATAAGATAGATCTATGTTCTGTAGGGCGAGGGGAATACTAACACAGGTTTATCGATGGTGAGAACAGTGTTTTCATGACTTTTTGTTAAAAAATCCACTGAACCCGCTATCGTGGGGTTGAACTAGCAAAAGCTGTGACAATTGTTGGTCAAATTAGCTCGCTAAGTTGGCCTTTGTCCTTAATCCGATAGCTTCCATCAGATTGGCGTTGTGCCATCTGACTCAGGCCATTGCGAATCGCCGCTGCGGTGTTACCAGCGGGGGTGATTTTCAGATCAAGATCGTACTGGCCTTGAGCGCTCAGGGTCAGTTTGCCATCCAGAGCCAAATCACCGCCCTTGTTGTTTAGTTTGACCAGAATTAGACCGTTGTCGTCGGTGCTGATGTCGGCGCTTACTTGTCCCAGTTTGACTGTGGCGGGCATCGGCGTGGTCAGGCTGGCCTTGTTCCAGAACAGTCGGCCTGTGATCTCCTCGGCACCACTCTGTTTGATCATCGCACTGTCAATAAGTGCGGTGATCTCTCCAGTGAAGGTCGCCAAGGGCAGTGGCAGCAGCACTTCCAATTTTTTGGCGGCAATCTCAAAGCGAGCCTCATTAAGATAGAGCGTTTGGTTGGCGGAAACTGCCGCATGAGCGTTGCCCTTGCCACCCAAGTAATTGAACTCCAGCTGCGAACCCAAACGGGCTTTGAGCAAGCTGCTGAGGGTGATCTGCCAGTTGAGATTGTCGATCTGCTGTTCGGGGTTGATCTGTAATCGATTGGCGTGGCCGTCAAGCAGAGAGCCAGAGACTCCCTCTAGGCTCAGTGGTTGAATATCGACCCAGCTCAACAGGCGGCTGGCAGGAAGGTTGATCAGCAGGGCGATCAGATAGCTGCCCAGCAGCAAAGGGAAAAGATAACGGAGTTTCATTTGCCAAACCTTTCTAAACTGATGCGCGCTTTTACCTTGCCCGTTTGCTGCTTGCTGAAGTTGGCGTTGCTGACCCGCAGGCCGTGGTTCATCTCCAGATCCGTGAGCATGGTGATCAATTGATTAAAATCGACCTCTGCAAATTGTACCTTGGTGCCTTTTTTACCCTGTGGGTCAATGCGCTCCGGTGTGCCGAGGCGAGCGCGGCGAATGGCGGCATCAACGATAATGTAAGGCGCTTGGCCGCTGCTGCGGTTTTGGCTGGCGCTGTTTTGTCCCGCTCCCAAGGAGAGGGCTTCGGTTTTGGCTTGTTGCATCCAGCTTAACTCTTGTTGCAGCGCCTTGACGCTGTTTTGGCGCTGCTCCTGTGCTTGCAGTGCCGGTTCGATTAGCAGTAGGTAGAGCAAGGTGATCAGCAGCAGTGAGCCACCGATCAAGACCAGTTTCTGTTCGCGGGGTACGAGTTGGGCAAACCACTGTTTCATGAGCCTGCCTCCAGGCGCATCCGGCCTTTGACTTGACCTTTTTCGGTGTTGGCAGAGAGGATTTTGACCCGCAGTTGGCGGCTCTCCAATTGGCGTTTCAGTGCGTCTAAGGCTTGCAGTTGTGGGGTGTTCAATTCGAGATCCAGATAACCTTTGCGAAAATTAAGGCTGTTGAGTTGAATGTTTTTGGCGTTGGCCAGCGGTTGGGCGCTGCTCACCAGCAACGGCAATAATCCTTGCAATTCGCCTTGGCCACCGCGCAGTTTTTTCAGCCGCGTTTTCATCTGGGCGCGGGCGTTCACCACTCGTTTGACCTCAGGAAAGGTGCTGCGAAAGGTCTGTTCGATCTCGGCTCGCAGTTGGCGTTCTTGTTCACCCAACTGCTGATGCTCTAAAACCATTGACGTGCTGCTAATGATCAGCAGCAGGGCAGCGAGTGCCAAGGGCTGTTTCCACGGTTGCCAGAGTTTTTGCAGCGGATCTTGGCGACGATAGGCTCCTTGCAATAAATTGATCGCAGGGCGTTCCAGATGATCGTTGAGCTGTTCCAGTGGATGCGAGTAGCGGTGGTAGTCGATGGCCAGTGGCAGGCTCTTGAGGTTTAATTCATCGGCTTCACCGCAGTGGTGCAAGGTCAGGCGTTGGGGTGCATCCTCGGCGGCAAAGTCGATGGCGCTGCCGAGCAGCTCTGGCAGAGCCGCAGTTTCGATACCAAAACCGTTGAGTCCAGGTTGGCGAATGATCGCTTGTTCATCGTCCAGCAGCAGCGACCAACCCTCTTTGGCCTCGGCCAGTGCCAGCGCTTCGGGTAGCAGGGTGTGAGGGCGAATGCCCGCTTCGTTGAGCTGAGCCAGCAGGGTTTCCAGATGGTTTTTGCTGATCACGGCCACCGGATAGGTCTCTCCTTCTGGCTCACCAATGGCAAAGTGCAGCTCTTCCACGTCGTCGATCAGACTCTCTTCGAGAGCAAAAGGAATGGCACTCAAGACGCGGCTGTGGTTTTTGCTCGGCACCGTGGCGCTGGTGAGCAGCACCTCGTTGCCTGCCACCAGCAGAAGCACATGTTGCCCCCGTGCTTGCAGCGCTGCCTCGGCCAAACTGCCGTGCTGAATGGGGCTGGGCAGCTCACCTTGGGGAGCGCGCCAGCTGACCTGATGTGGTTCGGTTGGGTTAAAACGGATTACAAATGGTTTGGCCAAGCTGTTCTCTCCTTGCTCGCTGCAAAACGCGAGTGGCACCTTTGGTGTCTCGATAGAGCAGACTGTACAGAATGTAATGTGCCGCGCCTAGGCTGACAATCACGCGGGTTTGAAAATAGTCACTGCTGACGGTGGCGCTCTGTTTGATTTGGATTTTATCGTTGGCGGTCAGGGTGAGGCCGCTGCTGACCAGTTGAGCGATAAAGTTATCGACGCTTTTAAACGGTTCTTGTGCGGCGTCACTGTTCACCGAATCGCTGTTTTCAGGCAAAAGACTGTTGGCGCTGGGACGTTGTCCGGCCACGGTTTTGGCCACCTCTGCGCTGATTTTGCTGTGCAACGCCTGTAGGTTCAGTTCGCTGGCGGTGTTGACGTTGATTTTGTTTGCCGACGGCAAGGCGGTCAGGTACGGCTCCAGTTTGTTGAAGATCTCAGCGGTGATGCCGCGCACGGCGCGCAGTTCGCTGATGTCGAGCAGGGGGCGATTGGCGCTGCGATGAGGCTGCTTGAGACTGGAGTAAAAATCGTCTTCTGCCCCACCGCTGCCGCTGGGATTGATGTCGGCATCAAGCCAATCTTCAATGGCGCTGGCGAGGGAGAGGTCTAAATCGAGCAGTTGCAGCAGACGTTGCAGTTGGCCGCTGGCAGTGGGGTCAATTCTGCCTTGGGCATTGATCAAATTATTCAGGTTAAAACGGCTGTTTTGGTCGATGACGCAGCCCATGATCTGGGCGTTGTCGATGGGCAAGGGGGGGGTGGTCATGGCCCAATCTTCGCCCAGATCATCGGTGCTGTTTTTTTTCCGATCTTGGGAGAGCAGAACGCGCCCCAAACCCTCTCCTGCCAAGGCCACATGGCGGGCTTGTTCCAGCAGCAGCCGAGCTTGAGTGAGACGGATGTCGCTCTGTTGTTGCGCCACCATCGCGGTGCTGGCAATGGTGGCCAGCGCCACCACCAGCAGCACGGTGATCAAGGCCACGCCACGATTGTCAGAGGGTGACTGCATCAGCCTGGCACCTCAAACAGACGAGTGATCTCGCCCCACGGTTTCAGGGTCAGTTTGATCTCAATGGCGCGGGGCAGAGGGATGGCTTTGTTGGAGCGTGCCGTTGGCCAGCGGTTTTGCCAGCGGGCGTTCTGATCCATAAAGCGCAGTTCAATCTCTTCGACTCCTTTGAGCAGCAGCCGACGATGCTCTTTGGCTCCTTGCACGCGATCCAGATGTTGCCAATAGAGGCGATAGAGTTTGTCATCTTCCAGTTGGTAGCTGACCCGTTGCAGTTGCGGGCGCGGGCTACCCAGCGGATTCTGCCAGCCGCTGCGGCTGAAGGCTAAAATCAGCTCGCCGCCTTGGTTGGTGAGCAGGCTCGCTTGCGTGCTGCCCAGCTCGTCTCGAATGGGTCGGTTGATCATCTGTTGCAGATCGTCGCTGAAGGTGTAGAAGGTCTGTTGCAGGGCGTTGAGTTGCTCAGAGCGTTCGGCTAGAGCGCCACGGGTTTGCAGCACCGAGCGCAGACCGCTGTAGGCGGCCACCGCCAACACCGAGAAGACGGCGATGGCCACCAGCAGCTCGATCAGGGTAAAACCTTGTGGTGATTTTGGCCTTATGTTCATCGAGTCGGAGCGCCGTTGGCTGTGGGACTGGTTTGAACTGCTTTGGCGTTGAGGCGCGGATCGATCAGAAACGAGGCCAGCGTCACCAGTGGGTTTTCATCACGGGCTTTGAGGCGCACCTCTACATCGACGCGGCGCATCTCTTTGCTCTGGGTCTCTTTGACGATGCTCTGCCAGTGCCATTCGTAACCGGCCATTTTTTCGGTGCCACTCTGTTTGCCTTTGTCCGCCCAACGGGGTTTGAGTCGCAGTTCGCTGATTTTATTGGCCGCCACCCAAGTGGCAAAGCTTTTCTGTTGCAGGTAGCTGCTGTTGGCGGTGGTGTCGGCTGCGCCTTTGATCAAGGCTCCCAAGGCCACCGCCAACACCGCCAGCGCCACCATCACTTCGATCAGGGTAAAACCGTTGCGGGACATCAGAGGTCGCCTTCCCGTTTGAGGCTGATGGCTTTTTCGATGCCAGGTTCAAGCCGATACTGGAGCCGTGAGTCTTGATCTTGGATGATGATGGCAAAGTCGGGCATGATCTCGCCACTGGAGAGCAGAAATATGTGCGGTTTGAGGCTTTTTTGCTGATCTTTTTTGGCTTCGTCCAGCGAGATACTCAAGCCCTCGATCATGACTTCGAATTTTAAATTTTCGGGTAATTTGCGTTGCCGCAATTGACGATTTTGACTCAGCGGTTGCCAGCTCTTGCCGTCGATCAGTTGGTAAAATTGATATTGCTGCTCTTCAAAACGAACCCCCAGTTGCCGTGACTGCAACAGTGCTTGCTGTGAGGCGAGGTGCAGCAGCTGCATCAGCCGTTGCGCCTCTTTCTGTTGACGTTCGGCGGAGTTGCCAAAGTCGATGCGCAGCACCGCAAAGGTGGTGAGAATGGCGATCAGGGTCATCACCACCAGCAGTTCCAGCAGGGTAAAACCGCGTTGCTGTTGGGGTCGGGTCTGTTTCACGGCGTTGAGAGACTTAGTTCAGATCCCAGTTGCCGATGTCGGCGGCGAATTTATCCCCACCTGGCACACCGTCAGCACCCAGAGAGTAGATGTCGATTTCACCGTGTTCGCCAGGACTGATGTATTGGTAGTCACGTTGCCACGGATCTTTGGGGACTTTTTTAATGTAGCCGCCCTCTTTCCAATTGTTGGCATCGTTGGGGCGCGTCACCAACGCTTCCAGACCTTGGTCGGTGCTGGGGTAGGTGAAGTTGTCCAGTTTGTAGAGGTTGAGTGAACTCTCTAAAACGCGAATGTCTTGTTTGGCTTTCACCACCCGTGCTTTGTCTGGTTCGCTCATAATCCGAGGGATCACCACCGAGGCGAGAATGGCGAGAATGGCGACCACCACCATGATTTCGATCAAGGTAAAACCCGTTTGGGTTGGGCGAGGGTTTGAGTGTCTGAGACTCATGGGGAAGACTCCACGGTTGCAATTATGAATGAGCGAGAGAATAACATGCTTGTTTGACCTCTGCTGTTAACTGCGGCGGAGATTTTGTAAGCTGCACGGGTAAATTTGAACAATGATCCTATTTTTATCAGCAGAGTGAATCAGAGCGATGGCAGAGCGGTGGCGGCAATGGTCTTGGGTGGTGGTGTTGGGGCTTTTTTGTACTCTGTTGCAGGCGACGGGGATGAATACAGTGATTCGTTTTGATCGTCAGGCCATCGACGAGGGGGCGTGGTGGCTGCTCTATTCGGGCAATTTGGTGCATTTTGATTGGAATCATTTGTGGCGTAACTTGGCCGGAGTGGCGCTGATTCAGGGTCTGTTTGGTCATCTATTACAAGGTTGGCGCTGGTGGCTGGTGCTGTCGGTGGCTTCGGTGGGAGTGGGTCTGGGTCTCTATTGGTTTGTGCCGAGCGTGGGCTGGTATGTGGGGCTGTCGGGCGCGGTGTTTGGTGCTTACGTGGTGGGGATGATGTTGGAGCTGCAACGGGCGTGGAAGTTTGCCTTGCTGCTGTTTGTGTTTGTGTTTGGGCGGCTGCTCTATGAGTTCACCGTCGGCGCGATGCCGGGTGCGGAGTCGGCAGGCATGAAAGTGGTGGTGGAATCACATCTCTTCGGCAGCTTGACGGGGTTGGTGCTGGGTGGTGGGCTGCTCTGGTTGCGAGTTCGACGTGAGAGCGTTAACGACGGCCAGTTTTGCTGAGGTGGCGCGGGCGCAGCGGCTGACTGGTTTGGGTTTTGGTTTGCAGGGCATCCAAAAAATATTCACTGACCAGCAGAGGTTTGTTGCCGATTTGAAACAGAGAGCGCCGTCCCCAAACGATGTTTTGGTTGGCAACTTGGGTGATTTGGCGGCTCTGCTGAGGAGGAAGACGGATAATTTGCAGTGCGCTGCGCTGTAAACTGGGATCGCTAAACAGCAACGAACCCAGTGGACGGCTGCCTATGGCGGCCAGTCGTTGCTGGTGGCCGCGCAGAGTGGAAACAGGCAAGACGGTGTGGGCGTAAACCCACGGGGTGGAACCACAGAGCAGATGCACATTGCGGATAATGACCCGTGATCGGAGGGGGATGCGCAACAGTTGGGCTTCGTTTTGCTGTACGAGGCGAACGTGCTGTTTTAGGACGCGCACCGAGAAGGTTTTGTCACAGGCGTTTAACAGCCGTTGTGTCAGGGAGCCGCTCTCCTGCAACCACGGTTGGAGCTGTTTGGGTGGCGCATTAAGTTGAAAACGACTGCCACTGAGCCAGCGTTGGCGGAGCCTGTTTCTCATGTGCTACTCGATGAAAAACGCCGATTGTAACCAATGCTTTACTTTGAGGCTAATTTCAAGGATTGTGGCGCGGGTGCGAGCGTAGGGCGATTTATCTGTTTATTGTGTGATCATTTTGCAAAATCTAAGGAGTGGTTGTGAAGAGAGTTGTGGTGTTGTTGGCGGCATGGGTGTTTTCGTCAAGTGTCTGGGCGGAGGTTCGTTATGTGACCGACCGGTGTGAAATCACCCTGCGTTCGGGGCAAAGCACAGGGCATAAAATCATCAGTATGTTACCCAGTGGTACACGTTTGAACGTGCTGCAAACAGGGGCAAAAGGTTACAGCAGGGTACAGACCTCGGCAGGCAAAGAGGGTTGGGTGCTGGGACGCATGACGATCAAGCAGCCGGTGGCAGAGCAGCGTTTGGCAAAAATCAAAAGTCGCATGGCGAGCCTGAAAGAGGAGAACCGACTGTTTACTCAGCAGAGTAAATCGCTGTTAAAAGAGAAAAAAGAGCTACAGCAGCAGTTGGACTTGTGTCAAAACAAGAACGCTGAGTTAGGCAGTTCCTTGGCGAAAATTCAACGCACGGCGGCCAATACTTTGGCGATTTACAGTGAAAATGATGAATTAAAGGGGCGAATCGCTCAGTTGGAGACGAAGTTAAGTCAGGTTAAAAAAGAGAATAGTGCCTTTAAGGATGAGTCGCAGCGCAACTGGTTTATGGTTGGTGCTGGGGTGTTGTTTGGCGGTATTTTACTGGGTCTGATTTTGCCCCGTATTCGTTTCCGTAAGAAAAATTCTTGGGACAGTTTGTAGCCTGTGGCTTTAATTGGTAGGCGGGTTTTTCTATTTTCTAGATTGCTGCTGTTGGCGGGGCTGTTGCTGGCCCCTCTGAGTCATGCTGAAGTGGAGTTAAATTCAGTGGTGTTGAAAAACTGTCCAGATTCACCCAACTGCGTCAGCAGCGATGCAGCAGAAAACGATGCCGAGCATTACATTAAGCCGCTGCGGTTTGAGGGTGATTCGAACGCCGCGTGGCAGAAGGTTAAACAGGCGTTGTTGGCGCTGCCTCGTTGTGAAATTGTGGCGGAGCGAGAGGATTATTTGCGCGTGGAGTGTCGCAGTTTTCTGTTTCGGTTTGTGGATGATTTGGAGTTGCAGTTGCGGGTCGATGAGGGGCAGATCGCGGTGCGTTCTGCCTCACGGGTGGGGAGTTCGGATTGGGGCGTGAATCGTAAACGGGTGGAGGCTTTGCGAGCAGCGACTCTGTAATTTCAACCAGATCGTAGCCTGGATGGAATGAAATGGAATCCGGGATTGGGCGGAGGGTTTGCCCTGGATTTCGCTGCGCTGCATCCAGGCTACGGAATGGTTGGGTGGGGGTTTGGGTGGTGTTACGGGTTGTTTTGGTTGTTGGATTTGGTGCTTGGGTTTGTCCTTGCTACACTTCATTCCATGAATACAATTACATTTGATACGTTGAAATTTGTTGAACGCTTGGTTGAGTCAGGTATGCCAGAGAGGCAGGCCAAAGCATTGGCTCAAGCGCAAGCTGAGATCAATGAAGCCAATCTGGAAGATCTGGCGACCAAAGGCGATCTGTTTGAACTGAAAGCCGACCTACGAGAGATGGATGCCAAAATCAATGGCCGTTTGAATCTATTGACGTGGATGCTGGCCTTGGTGGTGATTGCCAGCGTGGTTCCGGCTTTGAAGATGCTGTTGAAATAAATCCCCCTCGATTTCTTAAAACATCCGCAATCGTAGCCTGGATGAAATGAAATGGAATCCAGAATTGGGATGGTGTTGCGGGTTGGTTTGGGGTGTTGGATTTGGTGGTGGGGTTGCCCTGGATTTCGCTGCGCTGCATCCAGGCTACGGTTTGTAACGGTTGTGTGACGGTTGTGTGACGGTTATTAGGAGGCGTTTAAAACATCCCCTCCCGCGCA
>CAZTQX010000040.1:0-3286 GCA_964615985.1 uncultured Gammaproteobacteria bacterium
GAACCAGTGACCCCTGCCGTGTGAAGGCAGTGCTCTCCCGCTGAGCTAATCGCCCCAATTAGATGGGAGCGCGCATTATAAGGTCTTTCGGGTAGGGGTCAAGAACAAAATGGCTTTAGCCGAAAAACCAGTAGCCCACCGCCACCGCTGCGGCCATCCCAGCAGCATCGGCGATCAAACCCGCCTGTACTGCGTAGCGTATTTTATGCACGCCGATGGCACCAAAATAGACCGCAATCACATAGAAGGTGGTCTCGGTGGAGCCAAACATAATCGCGGCCATTTTGACGATCAGGCTCTCTTCGCCGTGGGTTTCGATCAATTCCGCCAAAATAGCCATGGAACCGCTGCCGGTGAGAGGACGGAAAATGGCCATTGGCAGCAGTTCAGGGGGAAAACCCAGCAGATCAAACAGCGGTGCTAAGCCTTTGGCCAGCAGCTCCATTGCCCCGCTGGCGCGAAACATTCCAATGGCGAAGAGAATGGCGACCAAGTTGGGGATGATCTGCACGGCGGTGGCGAAACCGTCCTTGGCTCCAATGACAAACTCTTCGTAGACGGGGACTTTTTTCAGCAGGCCGTAGGCGACAATGGCGACGATCAGCAGCGGTAGAATTAGGGTGGAAAAATATTGCATTTGGCATCCTTTGTAGGGGCACACCCCTGTGTGTGCCCGCTTAAAAATCACTCAGGTTTAGGGCAGGCACTGTGGGGCCTGCCCCTACTCATGATTCAGTCGACGAGCGTACAGTTTGGCGGTGATGATTGCCGCCGTCGTCGAGGCAAGAGTGGCGAGAATGATCGGCAGAATCAATTCACCGCTTTGAGCGCCGAGCAGGGCAATCAGGGTCACGGGCGGCAGCAGTTGCACGCTGGAGGTGTTGAGAGCGAGAAACATGCACATGGCGTCGCTGGCCTCTTCTTTGTTTTTATTCAACTCTTGAAGCTGCTGCATGGCGCGGATGCCCATTGGTGTGGCGGCGTTGCCCAGCCCCAACAGGTTGGCGGTCAGATTAAGGCTGATGCTGCCAAAAGCGGGGTGATCTTTGGGGATCTCTGGAAACAGCGGTGCCAGCAGCGGCCGCATCAAACGCACCAATTTTTTGATCAGACCACTCTGTTCGGCGATGCGCATTAAGCCTAACCAAAGCGCCATAATGCCCGCCAGACCGAGCGCCAGTTTGATCGCAAATTTGGCCATATCAAAGGCTGCTTCGGTGATGGCTTTAAGTCTGACATGATGCACTGCTGGCAGAAAAATCTGCACTTTGCCGCTGCTTTGACCTTGGGGCTGAACGCTGAGGCGCAGCGGATTTTTTCCCTGCTGCTCGGCCACCGCTTGCCAATGTGGGGGCAGATTTTGATCGTTGTTGAGCCGCAGTTGTTGGCCTTGCCAGTCGGCATAAAGTGATTGTGTTGGCAGTTGAATGATCACCTCATGCAGTTCGTTACCGCTTAAAGTGGCATGGATGGCTTGACCGTTTTTCCAGTGCTGACTCAGCTCGTCGTTGAGATCTTGGCCGATGGCGGAGAGCAAGCTGATAATAATCAGTCCTGCCCAGAGAACATTCATCATGTTATTTGGCTCGCTTGAGGAAGATCATGGAGTAGAATGGCAAAAATTTTACCACGTTGTTATAGAGGAACGTTTTATGGAACACGATTTTTGGCATCAACGCTGGAGTAAGCAGCAGATCGGTTTTCATCAGCCGCAGACCAACGCTCACTTGCAAAAATATTGGTCGGAGTTGGCGGGAGAGGAGCGCGGAGTGGCCTTTGTGCCGCTCTGTGGTAAGAGCTTGGATCTGCTTTGGTTGCAACAGCAAGGCCATCAAGTGGTGGGCGTTGAGTTGAGCCAAACGGCGTTGCAGGATTTCTTTGCAGAGAATACGTTAAGCGCTGAGGTGCAGCAGCAGGGCGCTTTTGAGCGTTTCTCCAGTGAAAAAATCAACTTATTTTGCGGTGATTTTTTTGCTTTGGGTGAGAATGAATTGCAGGGCTGTCGCTTGGTGTTTGATCGTGCGGCGTTGGTTGCTCTGCCCGTTGAGATGCGCATTGATTACGCCAATAAAATGGCTGAGCTGTTGGGCGCAGGCAGCAAGATGTTGCTGGTGACAATGGAGTATCCACAGGAGCTGATGTCCGGCCCTCCCTTCTCGGTCAGCGAAGAGAAAGTGGAGAAATTGTTTGCCGATCATTTTGAGATTGTGCAGAAAGAAGTGGTGGAAATTCCAGCCAAAGGCGAGCTGCAAGAGCGTGGTTTGGGTGGTTGGTATGAGAAGATCTATTTTTTAACTCGGAAAGAGGATTAGTTGATGTTGGCTTTGGTTAAACAGCTGCATATTATTTGTGCGTTATTATCGATTGCGGGTTTTCTGTTGCGTGGCTTTTGGATGGTGACCAATCCGCTGCTACTGCATTTAAAATTGGTTAAGGTCTTGCCACATGTGGTGGATACGTTGCTGTTGGTGACGGCCATTACTCTGTTGGTGATGTACGGCTGGAATCCGCTGGATCAGAGTTGGATTATGGCTAAAATTGTCGCCCTGTTACTCTATATTTATCTGGGGACAATGGCGCTAAAACGGGGCAAGAGTAAATCCACCCGTAAGCTCTTTTTTGTCGCGGCGGTGCTGACCTTTGTCTATATTTACACCACCGCAATCAGCCACAACCCGATGCCTTTTTAGGAGCATTTTGAGTGAAACAGTTAATTGCAGGTCAAAAGATGAAATTGTCGGATTTGACCTCTGACATTGAATTGCTCACGGTGGGCGTGGTCGCTGATTTTGGTGCCGATGTTGATTTGGATTTCTCCTGTTTTGGTGTCGATCATGAAGGGCAGTTGTCCGATGATCGCTACATGGTTTTTTATAATCAAAAAGCCTCTCCGTGTCGCTCCATTGTGATGCTGAATCCACAGGGAAGTGATAAAGAGAGCTTTGAGCTGAAACTCATGGGGCTGCCAAGCAGCATTAAAAAGTTGGTGTTTACCGCCACCCTTGAGGGTGAGAAAACCATGTCACAGATGCAATCAGGTTATTTGCGTTTGGCAGCAGCGGGGCATGAGGTGGCACGTTTTGAGTTTGATGGTCAGCAATTTCAGCAGCAAAAAGCCATTATTATTGGTGAGATTTATCTGAAGGATGTCTGGCGTTTGGGTGCGGTGGGGCAAGGATTTAATGGTGGTTTAAGTGCGTTGTTGGCCTATTTTGGTGGCGAAGAAGAGAGTGCGTCCGCAGCGCCTCCTGCGTCCGCAGCGCCTCCTGCGTCCGTAGTGAAACCG